>NZ_JBLFFN010000005.1:0-422069 GCF_051400855.1 Variovorax stachyos
CTTTGGTTACTTTCTTTGGCGAGACAAAGAAAGTGACTCGCCCGCCGGGGCGAAATCCCGGCTCCGCACTCAACACACCAGCAACGCACGAATCGACAGGCAGAGTGCCCCGCAAAGGGGGAGGGAGTAAGTCAACGGGCGAGGGAACAAGTCAACCAGACCGCCCCCGACGAAGCCAGTACTCGATCCCCTCGAACACCCCTTCACTCAGCAACGCCAGCACCGCCGCCGGCACCGCCCCCGCCACCAGCAACTCGCGGTCATTCAAGGCCAGCCCCGTCACGATCCTTTCCCCAAACCCGCCCGCGCCGATAAAAGCAGCAATCGTCGCCGTCCCGATCGCAATCGCCGTCGCCGTCCGCACGCCCGCCAACAGCGTCGGCAGCGCGAGCGGCAGCAGCACCAGCCGGAGGCTCTGCCCGCCCGTCATGCCCAGCGCCGTGCCGGCCATTCGCAGCCCGGCCGGCACCTCGGCCAGGCCAGTCACGGTGTTGCGCATGATGGGCAGCAGCGAATAGAGCGTGAGCGCGATCAGCGCCGGCACGGTGCCGATGGCGCCGATGAGCGAGATCAGCACCGCCAGCAGCGCCAGGGAGGGCACGGTCTGCAGGAGGCCGGCAAGGCCGAGCACGATGGCTCGCAGCCGCAGGTGCGGGAACACGGCAATCCCCAGCGGCACGGCGACCAGGATCGCCAGCCCCACCGAGATCGCCACCAGCAGAAGATGCTGGCGCGCGAGCCGTCCGAGGTCGGGGCCGAAGAGCTTGGCGGCGAAGCCGCGCGCACCGTCGCTGCCGGCAGTGCCTGTAGTGCCGGCCTTCCCGCCCATGCCGCCTTGCGCCAGGAAATCGCGCGCGATCACGTCGAAGGCCACGCCCTGCAGCTCGGCGCGCGCGTTCATCGCGATCATCGCGCGCTCGTCGATGCGGCCCTCGAGCTTCTGCAGCGCGGCCCAGGCCGCCGGCCAGCGCGTGGGCACGTCGAGCCGGTACAGCACCACCGCGTCGTAGCGCGGGAAGTAGGCGCGGTCGTCGGTCAGCACGCGCAGGCCGAGGTGGTCGATCTTGGCGTCCGTGGTGTAGATGTCGATGACGTCCACCTGCTTCGCCGCGATCGCGTCGTACGCCAGGCCATGGTCCAGGCCGGTCGGCTTCTGCGTGAAGCCGTAGCGCGCAGCCAGGCCTTGCCAGCCATCGGCGCGGCCGATGAATTCGTTGGACAGTCCCAGCCGCAGATCGGGATGGCGCGCCAGCTCGCTGAGGGTGCGCACGCCGAGCCGGTCGGCATCGGCCGCGCGCATGGCGAGCGCGTAGCCGTCGTTGAAGCCGAGCGGGATCGCGATGCCCAGGCCGAGCGGCGCGAGCGCGGCGCTCATGGCCTCGCGCGTCATGGGCTGCGGGTTCTTGAGGATCTCCAGTGCCACCGTGCCGGTGTATTCGGCGTACAGGTCGATGCTGCCCGAGCGCAGGGCCTCGTAGACGATCGCGGTGTTCCCCAGGCCCTGCCGCAGCCGGGGCGGGGCCGGCAGGTGCGGCGCGGCGGTCTGCGCCAGCACCTCGGCCAGGATGTAGGACTCGGTGAAGCGCTTGGAGCCGATGTCCAGGCGCGCGTCCTGCGCCTGCGAAGGCGCCGCTGCGCAGAGCAGGCCCAGGCAGAACAAGGCGAGAAGCCGCAGTTGGCGCAGGCAATGCATGCGGCGCAGTGTATCGATGCACTGCGGATCGCGACAGGTCGCCTTCCTACAGGAGATCGTGTGCGAGGCTGATGCATGCCATGGCACGTGCCCCCACAGTGCCATGGTGCTCATCAACTACGTCCGGCGTGGCCAAGGCAAGTCGCTGTTGCTCGTCCATGGACTGGGCAGCAGCTGGCGTTCGTGGCAGGGGATCATGGAACCGCTGGCCGCTCGGCGCAGCGTGACCGCGATCGACCTGCCCGGCTTCGGCAAGAGCCCGCCGCTGGACGGAGAGGTCTCGGTGCAGACGCTGGCCGACGCGCTCGCGCAGTTCCTGCGGGAGCACGAGCTGATCGGCACCGATGCGGTCGGCAGCTCGGTGGGGGCGCGACTGCTGCTCGAGCTGGCAAGCCGCGGCGGCGTGCTGGGGTCGGTGGTGTCGCTGGGGCCGGGCGGCTTCTGGCTCGGGTGGGAGCGCTTCCTCTTCGCCGCGTCCGTGTGGTTCTCGCACCGGCTGGCGCACAGCCTGCAATTTGCCATGCCCACCCTCATCGCGCACCGCTGGTCGCGCAGGCTGCTGCTGGCGCGGTTCTCGGTGCAGCCGGACGCGCTGTCGCCTTCCATGGTGCTCGAGGAAATGCGCAGCTATGCGTCCGCACGCTCCTACGGCGCGGTGCTGCGCGCGCTCCTGCGCGAGCCGGCACGGCAGGGCGCGGATGCGGGCAGCCTGACCAGGCCGCTGGTGATCGGCTGGGGGCGGCTCGACCGCATCTGCCTGCCGCGGCAGGCAGCGCGTGCGCTGGAGCTCTTTCCCGGAGCACGCCTGCACTGGTTCGAGCGCTGCGGCCATTTTCCGCACTGGGACGCGCCCGAGGAAACCACGCGCCTTATCCTCGAAGCCACGGCCGACTGACCGACAACCCACCCGAAAACCTCCGAAGGACTGCATGGCTCCCAAGAACGAGACGCACAAGGCGCGACCGAAGAAGAGCAACAACGACAGCAACAACCGATACGCGCCGACGGCGCCATCGGCCGACATCCATGGAGCGAAGGAACTGCCGGCGGTGGTGGTGGAGGGCTACAGCCTCCAGTTGCGCGGCGAGGACGGTTTCCTGGGCGACCAGGCCAGCCAGACGGCTTTCCGCGAGCTGCTGGAGCGCTGGCGCCAGCGCGTGCGCAAGAAGGGCAAGCGCGACCCGCTGGGCCAGCAGCACTCCAAGGACCTGGCGAAGGGCACGCTCGACGCGGCGTTGAAGGCGGGCAAGGCCACCGAGGCCACCGACGTGGTGCATGCCGTCATCGAGGAGTTCGCCGAGTCGCTGGCCGAAGTCATCCAGAGCTTCCTGCGCCAGCCTTCATGGCAGGGCGTGGAGCGCATCGTGATCGGCGGCGGCTTTCCGGAAAGCGACGTGGGCGAGCGGGCGGTGCTGCAGGCGGCCGCCATCCTCCAGGAGATGAAGGTGCAGGTCGAGCTCGCACGCATCTGCCACGAACCCGACGATGCCGGGCTGCTCGGCTGGCTGCACCTCACGCCGCCCGAGCTGCTGGAGCACTACGACGCCATCCTCGCGCTCGACATCGGCGGCACCAACGTGCGCTGCGGCATCGTGAAGACGCGCCAAAAACGTGCGGCCGATTTGTCGAAGGCGAAGGTGGTCCGGCGCGAGAAGTGGCGCCACGCCGACGACGGGCCGAACCGCCGCACGCTGGTTGCAAGGCTGGCGGAGATGCTCGAAGAGCAGGTGCACTATTGCAAGAAGGAGGGCATCCGGCTCGCGCCCTTCGTGGGTATCGGCTGCCCGGGGCTGATCCGCAAGGACGGCTCGATCGCGCGAGGCGCGCAGAACATGCCCGGCGACTGGACCAGCGAGCACTTTCACCTGCCCACGGAGCTGGCCAAGAAGATCCCGACCATCCGCGGCGTGCCGACCATGGCGCTGATGCACAACGACGCGGTGGTGCAGGGGCTCAGCGAGCTGCCCTTCATGCGCGACGTGAAGCGCTGGGCGGTGCTGACCATCGGCACCGGGTTGGGGAATGCGAGCTATACCAACCTGGAACCGCCTGCGAAGTCCGGCGGGTCCTAGCTTTGCGCCTTGCCCTGCACGCCGTTGACGCGGCCTTCACTCCCGAATTGGCCGTTACGGCCCACTAGAGCTGAAACGCGATCGTCAGCAGCAGGCCCTCTGCCACGTCGCGCACCAGGCCGGGCCGCCGCGCGCGGTAGGTCTCGCCGGCCGAGGCGGTGGTCTCGATCCACTGCGCGAGCCAGTCGATGTGCTCGGCGCCGTAGAACACCACGGCCGCCTCGTGGTTCAGCAGCAGGCTGCGCATGTCGAGGTTGATCGAACCGCACAGCGCCAGCTGCTCGTCCATCACGACGGCCTTGGCGTGCGCCATGAAGGGGAGCATGCGGAAGCTGACGCCGGCGCGCGCGAGGTCGCGCATGGCCCGGGCGCGCACGAAGTCGGCGAGCGGGTGGTTGGATCGCGCCGGCATCGCGATCGTGACCTGCACGCCGCGCCGAGCTGCCAGCCGCAGCGCGTCGCGCAGGCCGTCGCCGGGCACGAAGTACGGCGTGATGGCGAGCAGCCGGTGCTCCGCGCGGAAGCAGGCGTCGATCAGCAGCGCATGGGCCGTGTCCTCGGTCTGGTCGGGCCCGCTGGGAAGAAACTGGGCGAGCTCGCCCGCCGGCGGTGCGGCGGCGGCGATGGCGCGCGGCTTGCGCCCGCGCACCGAGGCCCAGTCGTGGTCGAACTGGCGCGCCGCCGCCGCGGCCACGCTGCCCCGGAGGTCGAAGGACAGGTCGCGCCAGGGCTGCGGGTGCTCGTCGTTGCCGAGGAAGTACTCGCCTGCGAGGTTGCGCCCGCCCGACCAGAGCCAGCTGTCGTCCGCGATGATGAGCTTGCGGTGATTGCGCAGGTTGCGCGGGCCCGTGCGGCGCAGGCTGAAGATGGGGCGGAACACGGCGACGTCCGCGCCGGCCTCGCGCAGCGTGTCGAAGTGATGGCGCGGCAGCGACAGGGCGCCGAAGCCGTCGAGCAGCACGCGCACCTTGACGCCCTCGCGCGCGCGCCGCGACAGCCGGTTGATCGCTTCATGGCCCAACGCATCGTCGCCGATGATGAAGGTGCACACGTCGATGCGCGTGCGCGCACCCTCGATCACCTCCCACAACGCATCGCGTGCCGCGCCGCCGTCGGCGTGGAAGCGCACCGCGGCGGGCCCGGGCGGTGCGAGGCCGAAGCTCTCGATCAGGTCGGCCGCCCAATGCCCGGCCGGGATCGAGCGCGGCGGCCGCGGCGAACCCGCCGGCCGCAGCTTGCGCTGGCCGAACAACAGGTACATGGGGAGGACGAGGTAGGGCATCAGCGCCAGGCCCATGACCCAGGCGATCGCGGTGGCGGGGGCGCGGTGCTCGCGCCGCCCTCGGGTCGTCAGCACATAGACCAGCAGCGCGAAGGTGACGACCAGCAGGTGCTGCGACGGCGAGGGCAGCCAGTCCAGCCAGTCGTCGATGCGGTTCACGCGACGAAGGCCCGATTCAGGAGTTGACCGGCACCAGGTGCGACTGGAGGGCGGCGGGCACGGGCCGTCCCTCCGAGGCGAGGAAGCGCATCATCGGCCCGACCACGGCGCGCACCGCGGGACGCGCGCCCACGCGCTCGCGCCAGGCCAGCAGGCGCGGCGTGGCCTCCGTCATGCCGGCACCCTTGCGGTCTGCGAAGACCTGCGCCATGTAGAAGGCGATGTCGGCGAAGGTGTAGGGGCCGGCCAGGTGGTCGGCGTGCGCGAGCCGCTCTTCCATCTGCTCGTAGAAGCGCGCGCAGGCGGCGCAGGCCGTGACTGCTGCTTCGCTGCGCATGTCGTGCTGCAGGCCCATCAGCTTGATCACGTGCGGGAAGAAGACCTCGTCGGACAGGTGCTCGAGCTGGCGGGCACGGGCGCGGCCGGCAACGTCACGCGGCCACAGCGGCGGCTCGGGCACCTTGTCCTCGAGGTACTCGAAGATCTGCGTGGAGTCGAAGACCTCCACCTCGCCATCGATCAGCACGGGCACCTGCCGCTTGGGATTGACCCGCAGCACCTCGGGGTGCTTGGGCAGGTAGTTGTCGCCCTTGTCGAAAGGCACCATGACGGTTTCGATCGCGATGCCTTTTTCGAGCGCCGCGATGTGGGCCTTGGCGCCGAACATGCTGAGGGGGCCGGTGAAGAGCTTCATGAGGCGCGATCATGCCGCGACTTCACCCGGCATGCACCTCAGGCGGAGCCCCAGACCTCCCGCGCCGTCTCGACCACCAGCCGCAGCTTGTTGCGCTGATCCTCCACCGCGATCTTGTTGCCATGCACCGTGCTGGAGAAACCGCACTGCGGCGACAGCGCCAGCTGCTCCAGCGGCACGTACTTGGCAGCAGCCTCGATGCGTTCCTTGAGCTCGTCCTTGTCTTCCAGCTGGCCGAACTTGGTGGTCACCAGCCCCAGCACGACGGTCTTGCCCTTGGGCAGGAAGCGCAGCGGCCGGAAGTCGCCCGAGCGCGCGTCGTCGTACTCGAGGAAGTAGGCGTCCAGGTCCATCTCCTTGAGCAGGGCCTCGGCCACGGGCTCATAGTTGCCGGCCGCGGCATGGGTGCTCTTGAAGTTGCCGCGGCACAGGTGCATCGCCAGCGTCATGCCCGCGGGCTTCTGCGCCACCACCTTGTTGATGAAGGCGGCGTAGCGGTGCGGGAGCTCGTTGGGGTCGTCGCCGCGCTGGCGGGCCGCCTCGCGCATCTTCTCGTCGCACAGGTAGGCGAGGTTGGTGTCGTCCATCTGCACGTAGGTACAGCCGGCCTCGGCCAGCGAGCGCAGCTCGTCGCCGTAGGCACGGGCCACGTCGTCGTAGAAGGTCGGGTCGAGCTCGGGGTAGGCCTCCTTGCTGATCCCGGCGCGGCCGCCGCGGAAATGCAGCATGGTGGGCGAGGGGATGGTGACCTTGGGCGTGTTGCCGGGCGAGACCTGGCTCTTGAGGTACTGGAAGTCGGCGAGCTGGATGGCCTTGGCGTGGGTGACCTTGTCGATGACGCGCATCACCGGTGGCGCGAGCTCTTCGGTGCCGTCCGGCTTGCGGATGGTGACCGGGATGTCGGTCTTCACACCGCCGAGCTGCTCGAGGAAGTCGATGTGGAAGTAGGTCCGGCGGAACTCGCCGTCGGTGATGCTCTTGAGGCCGATGTCCTCCTGGAACTTCACGATCTCGGTGATGGCCTTGTCTTCGACCTTGCGAAGCTGTTCGGGCGTGATCTCGCCCTTGGCTTTCTGCTCGCGGGCTTCGAGCAGGTACTGGGGGCGCAGGAAGCTGCCGACGTGGTCGTAGCGGGCAGGCAGGCGGGCATGTTCGGACATGGTGGGCTCCGTCGAATCTGGAAAAGAACGACCGATCGTAAACGCTCGGCAATTGGCGAGACTGAATACAGTCGGATCAGTGTTTTCCCTCAAACGAGCGCGTAAGTATTGGAAGTTCAGTGTTCATTGTATACATTGCGTATCCATGAACTCCAAAAGTCCTTTTCCTCTCGACGCCTGGTACGCGGCCGCCTACGACGTCGAGGTCAAGCACAGCCTGCTGGCCCGCACCATCTGCAACCAGAAGCTGGTGCTGTACCGGCGCAACGATGGCCAGGTGGCCGCGCTGGAGGACGCCTGCTGGCACCGCCTGATGCCGCTGTCCCTCGGCCGGCTGGAAGGCGACGAGCTGGTCTGCGGCTACCACGGCCTGGTCTACAACAGCCAGGGCCGCTGTACCCACATGCCGAGCCAGGAGACGCTCAATCCGTCGGCCTGCGTGCGCGCCTACCCGGTGGTGGAGAAGCACCGCTTCGTCTGGGTCTGGCCCGGCGACCCTGCCAAGGCCGACCCGGCGCTGGTGCCCGACATGCACTGGAACGACGACCCGGCCTGGGCCGGCGACGGCAAGATGATCCGCGTGGCTTGCGACTACCGCCTGGTGGTCGACAACCTGATGGACCTCACGCACGAGACCTTCGTGCACGGCTCCTCCATCGGCAACCGCGCGGTGGCCGAGGCGCCTTTCGTCGCGACGCACGGCGACCGATCGGCCACGGTCACGCGGTGGATGGAGAACATCGACGCGCCGCCGTTCTGGGCTGCGCAGATCCGGCATGCCCGCAGCTACGAGGGCAAGGTCGACCGCTGGCAGATCATCCGCTTCGAGGGCCCGTGCACCGTCAACATCGACGTGGGCGTCGCACCGGCGGGCAGCGGCGCAGTGCCGCGCGAGGGGCATCCGGGCGACCGCAGCGGGGGCGTGAACGGCTACGTGCTCAACACCATCACGCCCGAGACCGACAAGACCTGCCTCTATTTCTGGGCCTTCGCTCGCAACTACTGCATCGGCGAACAGCGGCTCACGCACGAGCTGCGCGAGGGCGTGGCCAGCATCTTCCGCGAGGACGAGCTGGTGCTCGAGGCACAGCAGCGCGCGATGGACGAGCGCCCCGGACGCGATTTCAACAATCTCAACATCGACGCCGGCGCGATGTGGGCCCGCCGGCTGATCGACCAGATGATCGCGAAGGAGCGGCCGTCCACGCCCACCATCCCGATCCGGCCGGCGCCGGTGACGGAGGGCGCGTGAGCGGCGGCGTCGAAGCCGGCGAGGCCGGCAGCTCGCAGGCCGTCAAGGCCCAGTTGCGGCTGCGCGAGATGGTGCTGGCCGGCGAGCTGCCGGGCGGCGCGCGCATCGCCGAGGTGGCGATCTCGGAGCAACTGGGCGTCTCGCGCACGCCGGTGCGCAGCGCGCTCATGCGGCTGGAGCAGGAAGGCCTGCTCGAAGCCCTGCCGAATGGCGGCTATGCAGTGCGCACTTTCTCCGAGCGCGACGTCGCCGATGCCATCGAGCTGCGCGGCACGCTCGAAGGCCTGTCGGCGCGGCTGGCGGCCGAGCGCGGCGCGGCGCCCGTGGTGCTGCGCGAGGCGCGCGCCTGCCTGCGTCGCATCGACGAACTGTTGAAGGAGCCGGCGCTCGACGACGCCGCCTTCTCGCGCTATGTCGAATTCAACGGCCAGTTCCATCGGCTGCTGTCGGAGATGGCCGGCAGCCCGCTGCTCGCGCAGCAGATGGAGCGCGTGATCAACCTTCCCTTCGCATCGCCCTCCGCCTTCGTGGTGGTGCAGGCCAACTCGCCGGCCGCGCGCGACATGCTCGTGATCGCGCAGGACCAGCACGGCCAGGTGCTGGACGCGATCGAGAACCGCGAAGGCTCGCGCGCCGAGTCGCTGATGCGCGAGCACAGCCGCCTGGCCCAGCGCAATCTGCGCGAGGCGCTGCACGGCGCACACAACCATCCTCTGCCGGGTGTGCAACTGATCCGCCGGCGGGCCTGAAGACACCATTTTTGCGATGAACAGCGAAATCCACTGGATGCCTGCGCGCATCACGGCCTGCCGCGACGTGACGCCCACCGTGCGCGAGTTCGAGCTCACGCCCGAATCGAGCGTGGCAATGGGCTATGAGCCGGGGTCTCATCTCCAGGTCCAGGTGCTGGTCGGCGCGCCAGGCGCAGGCCGGATGCAGACGCGTCACTACTCGCTGGTCGGCGAGCCGGACGGCCGCTCCTGGCGCATCGCCGTCAAGCGCCTGGACGATGGCCGCGGCGGCTCGCTCGCGATGTGGCGCCTGGCACCTGGCGATCGGCTGCTGGTGACGCAGCCGCAGAACCACTTCGGCCTCGACACCACGGCGCCCGGCTACCTGCTGGTGGCGGGTGGCATCGGCATCACGCCGATGGTCTTCATGGCGCAGCGCCTGAGCGCGCTGGCCGCGCGCAGGGGTGTGCCGGTGCGCATGCTCTACGGCGCGCGAAGTGCCGAGGAGCTGGCCTACCTCCCGGTGCTGCAGCAGGCGCTCGGAGGCTCGCAAGCCACCAGCGTCCAGGCCCACACCGGCAGCGCACCGATCGATTTCGCGACCGAGATCGAGGCCTTGCCGCGCGGCGGCCAGCTCTACACCTGCGGGCCGGTGCCCATGCTGGAGGCCGTCAAGCGCGCCTGGGCGGCGGCCGGCCGGCCGCCTGCGAACCTGCGCTTCGAGACTTTCGGCAGCAGCGGCCGGCTGCCGGCGCAGGCATTCGAAGTGCGCATTCCGCGTCATGGCCTCAGCATCCAGGTACCCGCCGAAAGCAGCTTGCTCGAAGCGCTCGAAGCCGCCGGCGTGCAGACGCTGTGGGACTGCCGCCGCGGCGAATGCGGCCTGTGCGCGATGGACGTGCTCGCGGTCGATGGCGAGATCGACCACCGCGACGTGTTCCTCAGCGAGCAGGAGAAGCGCGAAGGCCGGCGCATCTGCGCCTGCGTGTCGCGCGCGGTCGGCAGCATCACCCTCGATTCCGCATGGCGCCCGGACACGCCGTGAAGGGCCGGAAGCTTTGCGCGATGATCGCGCAAGTGGTCGCTGCATCGCGCAGAATGCAGGTCGCCAGGCCGGTGCTTAGGTGTTTGCCAAGGCGCCAACGTCGTTTCGATTGATCACAATACGCCCCGTTCCGATCCCCATCTCAAGGAGACTTCCATGCAACGTCGCCACCTCCTGCAGGCCGCGAGCCTCACGGCCTTCGCCCTGGCCATGCCGCTGGCGCAGGCCCAGGGCAACACGTTCAAGATCGGCCTCGTGCTGCCGATGACAGGGCAGCAGGCCACCACCGGGCGCCAGATCGAGGCTGCGGCCCGGCTCTACATGGCGCAGAACGGCGACACCGTGGCGGGCAAGAAGATCGAGCTGATCGTCAAGGACGACACCAGCCTGCCCGACGTGACCAAGCGCCTGGCGCAAGAGCTCGTGGTGAACGACAAGGTCAACGTGCTGGCCGGCTTCGGCATCACGCCTTCGGCCATGGCCACCGCGCCCATCGCCACCCAGTCGAAGACGCCGATGGTGGTGATGGCCGCCGCCACCTCCAGCATCACCGAGGCCTCGCCCTACATCGTGCGCACCAGCTTCACGCTGCCGCAGGTCTCGGTCGCGATGGGCGACTGGGCGCCCAAGAACGGCATCAAGTCGGTGGTCACGCTGGTCACCGACTACGGCCCGGGCAACGACGCGGAGAAGTTCTTCGCCGAGCGCTTCCAGCTCAACGGCGGCAAGGTGCTCGACAAGCTGCGCGTGCCGCTGCGCAACCCGGATTTCGCGCCCTTCCTGCAGAAGGTGCGCGATGCCAAGCCCGACGCGCTGTTCGTCTTCGTGCCCTCGGGCGCCGGCGCGGCGGTGATGAAGCAGTTTATCGAGCGCGGCATGGACAAGGCCGGCATCAAGATGATCGCCACCGGCGACGTGACGGACGACGACCAGCTCAACGACATGGGCGACGGGGCGCTGGGCGTGGTCACCACGCACCATTACTCGGCCGCGCATCCTTCCGCGCTCAACAAGAAGTTCGTCGAGGCCTTTCAGAAGGCCAACAAGAACATGCGGCCCAACTTCATGGCGATCGGCGGCTACGACGGCATGCACGTGATCTACGAGGCGCTCAAGGCCACCAAGGGGCAGGGCGGCGGCGACGCGCTGCTGGCGGCGATGAAGGGCCAGCTCTTCGAGAGCCCGCGCGGCCAGGTGCTGATCGATGCGCAGACCCGCGACATCGTGCAGGACGTGTACCTGCGCAAGGTCGAGAAGAAGGACGGGCAGCTCTACAACGTCGAGTTCGACGTGATCAAGGCGGTGAAGGATCCCGGGAAGTCCAAGTAAGTCGCGACTGGATTCGACAGCCCCAACCCAAGCTGCATGCTCACCATCCTCTTTGACGGCATCGCCTACGGCATGCTGCTGTTCGTGCTCGCGGTCGGGCTGGCGGTGACGCTCGGGCTGATGAACTTCATCAACCTCGCGCACGGGGCCTTCGCGATGGCGGGGGGCTACCTGACGGTGTTCGCGATGCAGAAGGCGGGCGTTCCCTTCCTGGTGTGCCTGCCGCTCGCCTTCGTGCTCGTGGGGCTGCTGGGTGCGCTGCTGGAGCGCACGCTGTACCGGCCGATGTACGGCAAGTCGCACCTGGACCAGGTGCTGTTCTCGATCGGGCTGGCGTTCATGGCGGTGGCGGCCATCGACTATTTCGTCGGCTCCTCGCAGCAGAACGTGCATCTGCCCGACTGGCTGCGCGGGCGCACCGAGATCGGCGAGGGCGCGCTGCTGCTGGGCATGGGCCACTACCGCATCTTCATCATCGTGGTGTGCGCGCTGCTCACGGTGGTGCTGCAGCTCATCCTGTCGAAGACGCGCTTCGGCAGCCGGTTGCGCGCCGCGGTGGACGACCCCCGCGTGGCGGCGGGGCTGGGCATCAACGTCAACGTGGTGTTCCTGGCGACCTTCGCGGTGGGCTCGGGCCTGGCCGGGCTCGGCGGCGCGCTGGGCGCCGAGATCCTCGGCATGGACCCGACCTTCCCGCTCAAGTACATGATCTATTTCCTGATCGTGGTCTCGGTCGGCGGCACCTCGTCGATCACCGGGCCGCTGCTGGCCGCGCTGCTGCTGGGCATCGCCGACGTGGCGGGCAAGTACTTCATCCCGAAGATGGGGGCCTTCACGGTCTACCTGCTCATGATCCTGATCCTGATGTGGCGCCCGCAGGGCCTGTTCACCCGGCGGGGTGGTGGCCGATGAGCCGCACGGCCGCTCCGAAGGCTCATGGCACCGTAGCCGCAGGCGAAGGTGCTCCGATAAGCGCCGAGGCGCCGCGCGACGCGCTGCTCGCCCGCACGCGCTGGCGGCCGTGGGAGTTCGTCTTCTGGGCGGTGGTCTTCGTGCTGCCGGGGCTGCTGCCCTCGAAGGCGCTGATGATCAACGAGATCGCGATCATCGCGCTGTTCGCGCTGTCGCTGGACCTGATCCTGGGCTACACCGGCATCGTCTCGCTCGGGCATGCGGCCTTCTTCGGCTTCGGCGCCTACACGTCCGCTCTCTTTGCCAAGCACGTGATGCCCGACCCGACGGTGGGTCTGCTGGTCGCCATCGTCGCCTCGGCCGCGCTCGGCGCCGTGGCCAGCATCACCATCCTCCGCGGCAGCGACCTCACGCGGCTGATGGTCACGCTGGGCACTGCGCTGCTGCTGCTCGAACTGGCCAACAAGCTGGACTGGCTCACCGGTGGCGCGGACGGGCTGCAGGGCGTGGTGATGGGGCCGGTGCTGGGCCTGTTCGAATTCGACCTCTACGGCCGCACGGCGGCGTGGTACTCGCTCGCCGTGCTGTTGCTTTTGTTCCTCGTGATGCGGCGCGTGGTGCAGTCCCCCTTCGGCGCCACGCTCAAGGCGATCCGCGACAACCGGCTGCGCGCGATGGCGATCGGCATCCCCGTGGTCTCGCGCATCGCGGTGATCTACACCGTGGCTGCTGCGGTGGCGGGCGCAGCGGGCGCGCTGCTGGCGCAGACCACCGGCTTCGCCTCGCTCGACGTGCTGGCCTTCGACCGCTCGGCCGACGTGCTGCTGATGCTGGTGATCGGCGGCGTGGGCTGGCTCTACGGCGGCATCGCCGGTGCCATTGTCTTCAAGCTGCTGCAGGACACGCTGTCAACGGTGACGCCGCAGTACTGGATGTTCTGGATCGGTCTGATCCTGGTGCTGCTGGTGCTGGTGGGGCGCGACCGGCTGCTCAGGCCCTGGACGTGGTTCGGCCGGCGGGCGGGTTCGAGGCCATGAGCGATACCGTCCTGTCCGCCACCGGCCTGGTGATGCGCTTCGGCGGCATCACCGCCACCGACAACGTGACGCTGAACCTGCGGCGCGGCGCGCGCCACGCGCTGATCGGCCCCAATGGCGCCGGCAAGACCACGCTGGTCAATCTGCTGACGGGCGTGCTCACGCCGACCGCCGGGCGCATCGTGCTGGAGGGCGAAGACATCACGCGCCTGGCGCCGCATGCCCGCGTCGCGCGAGGCATGGTGCGCACCTTCCAGATCAACCAGCTCTTCGACTCGATGACGCCGCTGGAGACCCTGGCACTGGTCGTGTCCCAGCGCTCGGGCCTGGGTGCGCAGTGGTGGCGGCCGCTGGGCGCGTCGGCGCAGGTCTCGGAGCGGGCGGCGCAGCTGCTGGAGCAGTTCCATCTGAGCGACGTGGCGCGGCAGCCGACGCGGGAGCTGGCCTACGGCAAGCGCCGCCTGCTCGAGATCGCGATCGCGCTGGCCTGCGAGCCGCGCGTGCTGCTGCTGGACGAGCCGGTGGCCGGCGTGCCGGCGGGCGAGCGCGAGGAGCTGCTGCAGACGGTGTCCGCGCTGCCGGCCGATGTCTCGGTGCTGCTGATCGAGCACGACATGGACCTGGTGTTCAGCTTCGCGGACCGCATGACGGTGCTGGTCAACGGAGCCTTGCTCACCGAAGGCGACCCGGACGCGATCGCCCGCGATCCGAAGGTCAAGGAGGTCTACCTGGGCCAGGGGGCAGTGCATGTCTGAACTGCTGCGCATCGAGAAGCTCAGCGCCGGGTACGGAGAGGCCGTGGTGCTGCACGACATTTCGCTCAGCCTCGGCGAAGGCCAGACCCTGGCGCTGCTGGGCCGCAACGGCACCGGCAAGACCACGCTGATCAACACGCTGGCCGGCACGACGCGCCAGCATGGCGGCAGCATCGCGCTGTCGGGCGCGGCGCTGCACAAGCTCTCGCCGCACCAGCGCGCGGCAGCCGGCATCGGCTGGGTGCCGCAGGAGCGCAACATCTTCAAGTCGCTCACGGTGCACGAGAACCTGACCGCAGTCGAACGGCCCGGCCGCTGGAACCCGCAGCGCGTCTACGAGATGTTCCCGCGCCTGGCCGAGCGCAAGCGCAACCTGGGCACGCAGCTGTCGGGCGGCGAGCAGCAGATGCTGGCCGTGGGCCGGGCGCTGGTGGTGAATCCGCGCCTGCTGCTGCTCGACGAGCCGCTCGAGGGGCTGGCGCCGATCCTCGTGGAGGAGCTGCTGCGCGCGATCCGCCGCATCACGCAGGACGAGGGGCTCGCGGCCATCATCGTCGAGCAGCATCCGCAGGCCATCCTCGCGATCTCCGATGAGGCGGTAGTGCTCGACCATGGCACGGTGGTGCATGCCGATCGCGCGGCGGCCTTGCGCGCCCAGCCCGAGGTGCTGGAGCGTTTGCTGGGCGTGGCGCGCTGAGCCTGCGCCGGGCCTACACTGGCCCGACAACGGTCAGCCACAGGAGACTCGAGCATGGCAAGCATTCGACGCGAAACGCAGGTGGCCGCGAGCCCCGCGCAGGTCTGGGAGGTGGTGCGCGACATCGGCACGATCCACCGCCGGCTGGTGCCCGGCTTCGTGACCGACTGCAAGCTGGAGGGCGATGCGCGCATTGTCACCTTCGGCAACGGTGTGGTGGCGCGGGAGGTGATCGTCGATATGGACGATGCCGCGCGGCGGCTGGTCTGGTCGGCCACCGGCGGGCGGCTCAGCCATCACAACGCATCGCTGCAGATCTTCGACGAGGGCGGCGGCCAAAGCCGGCTGGTCTGGATCGCCGATCTGCTCCCGAACGAGATGGCGGAGCCCATCGCCGGCATGATCGACGAGGGCATGCGCGCGATGAAGAAAACGCTGGAGGCGCAGCCGGCCGCTCAGTAGCCTGGGCAGAGCACCTCGCTCACCAGCGGTCTGAACCATCAGCGGTTCCCAGCGCCCCCCGCGGGGACGATAGACGCCGACGCTGCCGTAGATCTGCTCGCCGTCGGGGCCGAACTTCATCACATTGGTGACGGGGGCCATGAAGTCGAGCTCGCGAAGCTTGGTCGTCAGCACCTTCCCGTCGACCGACCCGGCCCGTTGCACGGCGTTCGACAGCAGGTATATCGCATCGTAGGTGTAGTGCGAGCCATACGCCGGTGCGTGGCCATATGCAGCGCTGTACGCGGCGACGAACTTCGCGCCGCGGTAGAACTCCCTCGGTTCCAGCACGGGCGAGGTGGCAAAGACTTCGAGGGGGAGCTTCTTTGCGAGCAGCTTGTTGGTCTTGAGCGTGTCGCCACCGACGATCTTGATGTTGGTCAGCTCTGCATCTGCCAGCTGCTCGACGATCGCGACCACTTGAAAGTCCGCGAGGGTCGTGACGATGGTTTCGACCGAACGGGTTTTCAGCTCCTTGACCAGGGAGCCGAATTCGGTGCTCTTGTCGTCGAACGATCGCCGCAAGGCGACGGTGCGGCCCTGGGCGTTGAGCGATTTTTCCGCCAGGTCGGCCAGGGCCTTGCCGTAGGACGTACTGTCGTCGACGACCGCACAGGCGCCTGCGCTTTCGCTGAGCGTCGTGGCCGCATAGGCGCCCATCGCGCGTCCCTGGATCGTGTCGCTGGCCACCAGCCGCAGCGTCGTGGGAAAGCCGAGCTGCGTGTACTTGGGCTGGGTGGAGATGCTGAGCTGCGGGATGTTCTTCGCAGCGTAGATCGGCGCAGCCTGGATGCTCACGCCGGAATTGAGGTGACCGATGACCGCGATCACGCCCTCATCGACAAGATGGCGCGCCACCTGCTCGCCGACGCGCGCGGGCTCGATTGGTCGTCGACGGCGACGATCTGGAAACGCAAGGTCTTTCCGTCCACCGTGACGCCGCTGGCGTTGATTTCCTTCACTGCCAGCTCGACGCCCTGGAGCATGTCCTTGCCCAGGGCAGCGAGCGGGCCTGACAAGGGCTGGGCGACGCCGATCTTCACCGTGTCGGGCACCTTGGAACAGGCGATGAGCCCGACGAGCGCGAGTGCCGAAAAGCCAATACCGACGAGTCTCATGGAACCCCCCCGAAAGTTGTAGAAAAAATTCTACGAGGGGCTCCTGGCAAGCTCGGGTCGTCGAACAGATTTCGCGAGCTTCCCCCGCACCGATGATGCTCAAGCGGATGCGGGGCGAAGAAGAATGCGCTCGACGCGACTGCGGCGGCGGTTCAGTAGCCGACGGTGAAGCGCTGGCGGGAATGCGCGGGCTTCTCGATTTCGTCGGCCATGGCGATCGCGTAGTCCTCCATCGAGATCCAGCTCTTGCCGTCGGCGTCGGCCAGCAGCTGGTCGCCGCCGGTGCGATAGCGGCCGGTGCGCTCACCGGGTTCGAGCAGCGCGGAGGGCGAGAGGAAGGTCCAGTCAAGGTCCTTTTCCACGCGCAACGCCTGCAGGAAGCTGCGGCCCGCCAGCGCCTCGGCCTTGTAGGCGGGCGGGAATTCGGGCGTATCCACCAGCGCCTTGCCCGGCGCGATCTCGAGACTGCCCGCACCGCCCACGACCAACAGGCGCGGCACGTCGGCCTGCTTCGCCGCGGCGATGGCGGTGGCCGCGTCGATGCCGTCCGCGAAGTGGGTCGCGCTGACGACGGCGTCATGGCCGCGCACCAGCGGTACCAGTGCGTCGAGCCGGGTGGCATCGGCCTGCTTGAGCTTGAGGCCGGGCTTGGGCTGGACCTTGTCGATGTTGCGCGCGATGCCGGTGACGGTGTGGCCGCGTGCAAGCAGCTCGTTGGCGATGCGGGAACCGACGCGGCCGCTGATGCCGAGGATGGCGATGTTGCTCATGGAGAACTCCTGGTTGAAGGGCAAAGAAAGGGAGGCCGCGGACTCAGGCAACTTGCCGCACCGCTGCGCGAGATGCTTGCCGCTGACTCGGCGTGCCGGCGATCTTATGTTTCTTGTTCCGGTCGAAAAACTGCTTACCATGCAATGGTTTGTTGCTTGAATCGATCAGATCATCATGGACCGCATCACTGCCGCGCAGGTGTTCGTGAACGTGGCGGAGCGCGGCAGCATGACCGCGACCGCCGACGCGCTGGGCATGTCCCGCCCCATGGTCACCCGCTATCTGGCCCAGATGGAGGGCTGGGCCGGCGCACGCCTGCTGCACCGGACCACGCGCCGCCTCAGCCTCACGCCCGCGGGCGAGGAGACGCTCTCGCGCAGCCGGCAGATGCTCGACATTGCCGGCCAGATGCCGGTGGCGGTCGATGCGCAGGCCGAAGTGCCGCGCGGCCTGCTGCGGCTGAGCTGCGCCCAGTCCATGGCGCAGGACGTGCTGGCCTCGGCGGTGGCGGCCTTCCTGCAGCGTCATCCGGCAGTGGCGGTCGACCTGCAGACCAGCGACCGCATCGTCAATCTGGTGGAGGAGCGCATCGACCTCGCGATCCGGATCACCAACGACCTGGACCCGAACCTGATCGCGCGACCGCTGGGCACCTGCGGCTCGCTGGTGTGCGCCACGCCGGCCTACCTGGCGGCGCACGGAACGCCGCGTGCACCGCAGGAGCTCGCGCTCCACAACTGCCTGACGCACTCCTATTTCGGCAAGAGCCTCTGGCAGTTCGAACGCCGGGGCCGGCAGCTCGCAGTACCGGTGGGAAGCAACCTGAGCGCCAATGAATCGCGCGTGCTGCTGGCGGCCGCGCTCGAAGGCGCCGGCGTCACGATGCAGCCGGTGTATTCAGCTGCGCCGCTGGTGGCGGAAGGCCGTTTGGTCGCACTGCTGCCGGAATGGAAACCGCAGGCGTTGGGGGTCTACGCGGTCTATGGCTCGCGCCGGCAGATGCCCGCCGCGTTGCGGGCGATGCTGGACTTCCTGGCGGCGCGCTTCGCTGAAGAGCGCTACTGGCCGCCGGTCATGGCGCCGAAGAAGAAGCGCTGAACAAGCATCCTCTGCGGCCGGTCGCCCGCATCCCGGTCTTCAGCCGACCCGGGCACGCTCGCGCAAGTGCGCCACCAGCAGCTTGGCCGCCGGCGAGAGGTTGGCTTCGCTGCGAAAACAGATCGCAAAACGCCGCTCGGCCCAGGCGTCGGACAGCGGCACCACGCGCAGTCCGAAGCTCTGCGCCACGGGGTCGACCACCTCGCGCGGCACCACGGCGATCCCCAGCCCGGCGCGCACGCAGCGCAGCGCAGCGTCGAAGGTCGACACCACCGCGCGATAGCTGAGCGGCCGGCCGATGATGGCGGCCGCGCGCGCCAGCATGGTGTGGACCGCGGTGGAGGCCGGCAGCCCCACGTGGTCGAACTCCAGCGTCTCCTCGAAGCTGCAGCGCCGCCGCCGCGCGATCGGATGCGAGGGATGCGCGACCATGGCCAGCCGGTCGCGCCGGTAGGGCCAGGCCTGCAGGCCTTCGAGGTCTGCCGCGTCCCAGCACACGCCGACCGGAGCCGAGCCTTCGCGCAGCGCGCGGACCAAGTCGCGGCTGAGTGCCTCCTCGATGTCGACGCGAATGTCGTGGTGCGCCTCGGCCTGCAGGAAATCCGCGATGTCGTCGGGCAGGAACTCGGCGATGGAGGACACGCTGGCCAGCACCCGCACCTGGCCCTTCACGCCGCGTCCGTAAGCGGCCATGTCGCGGGCCACGCGGTCGGCACTGGCCAGCATGGCGCGTGCATGCTCCAACAGGATCTCGCCAGCCGCCGTGGGCGTGACGCCCCGTCGGCGGCGCTCGAACAGCGTGGCGCCGACCACGCTTTCGAGCTGGGCCAGCCGCTTGCTGATGGCGGAGGCGACGATGTGGTGCTGCTCGCCGGCCCGGGCGATATTGCGGGTCTCGCAGACCGCCACGAAAAGGCGCAGGCTCGTGAGGTCCAGGTCGCGCATGAGATTCCGTTTCGGAATGGTTGGCGTGCCAGATTAACGCTTTTGCTAGCGACAGGGAACGCCTAGAGTCCAGGGAAGGATCGGCTTCCACCGACCAAGAGAGACAACGCCCCATGCCCGCATCGAACCCGCGCCTGCCACGCGCCGCCGTCATCCGTGAAGTCGGCCTGCGCGATGGCCTCCAGAGCATCGCCACCGTCCTGCCCACCGGGCACAAGCGCGAGTGGATCCGGGCGGCCCATGCCGCGGGCCAGCGCGAGATCGAGGTCGGCTCCTTCGTGCCGGCGCGCCTGCTGCCACAGCTGGCCGACACCGCCGAGCTGGTGAGTTTTGCAAAGACGCTGCCCGGCCTCTTCGTCTCGGTGCTGGTGCCCAACCTGCGCGGCGCCGAGAGCGCCATCGCGAGCGGCGCCGACCTGATGATCGTGCCGCTGTCGGCCAGCCATGCCCACAGTCTGGCCAACCTGCGCAAGACGCCCGACGAGGTGGTGGCGGAAGTCGCCCGCATCCGCGCGGCGCGCGACGCAGCCGGCGCGAAAACGCTGATCGAAGGCGGCGTCGGCACGGCCTTCGGCTGCACCTTGCAGGGCGAGGTCGCCCCGAGCGAAGTGCTGCGTCTGATGCAGGCCCTGCTCGACGCCGGCGCCGACCGGGTGAGCCTTGCCGACACCGTGGGCTATGCCGACCCGGCGATGGTGCGCGAGCTCTTCGAGCAGGCGCTGAAGATCGCAGGCGAGCGCTTCTGGTGCGGGCACTTCCACGATACGCGCGGCCTGGGTCTGGCGAACGTCTACGCGGCGCTGGAGCTCGGCGTGAGCCGCTTCGACGCCTGCCTGGCCGGCATCGGCGGCTGCCCGCATGCGCCCGGCGCGAGCGGCAATGTCGCCACCGAGGACCTCGCCTACATGCTGGGCAGCATGGGCATCGCGACCGGAGTGGACATCGGGCAGCTGCTCGCGCTGCGCGCGCGCGTGGCGGACTGGCTGCACGGCGAGACGCTGCACGGCACGCTCTGGCGCGCCGGCCTGCCAAAGACCTTCACACCCGAAGCCCTGGCGGCCTGACACGAAAGCACCATGAAGAACGAAGCCGATTCCCTGCCTCTCGCCGGCGTCCGCGTCGTCGAGTTCACCCACATGGTCATGGGCCCCACCTGCGGGATGATCCTGGCGGATCTCGGTGCCGAGGTGATCAAGATCGAGCCGCCGGGCGGCGACAAGACGCGCCGGCTGCCTGGCCTCGGCATCGGCTTCTTTCGCTCGTTCAACCGCAACAAGAAGAGCGTGGTGCTCGACATCACGAGCGAGGAGGGCCGAGCCACGGCGACCGAGCTGATCGGCCAGTGCGATGTGGTGCTCGAGAACTTCCGCCCGGGGCTGATGAGCTCGCTGGGCCTGGACCACGAGACGCTCTCGAAGAAGTACCCGGGGTTGATCTATGTCTCGCACAAGGGCTTCCTGCCCGGTCCGTACGAGAAGCGGCTCGCGCTCGACGAGGTCGTGCAGATGATGGGCGGCCTCTCGTACATGACGGGCCCGCAAGGGCGTCCGCTGCGCGCGGGCACCTCGGTCAACGACATCATGGGCGGTATGTTCGGTGCCATCGGCGTGCTGGCGGCGCTGCGCGAGCGCGAGCGCACCGGCCGCGGGCAGGAGGTGCAGAGCGCGCTGTTCGAGAACTGCGTGTTCCTGTCCTCGCAGCACATGCAGCAGTTCGCGATGACCGGCGAGCCGCCGCCGCCGATGCCCTCCCGCGTGTCGGCCTGGAGCGTCTACGACGTCTTCACGCTCGCCGGGGGCGAGCAGCTCTTCATCGGCGCGGTGAGCGACAAGCAGTTCCTCACGCTGTGCCGCGTGCTGGAAGCACCCGAACTGGCTGCCGACCCGGCGCTGGCGAACAACGCGCTGCGCGTGGCGGTGCGCCCGGCCTTGCTGCAGCGGCTCGGCGAGATCCTGGCCCATCACCGTGTCGAGGAACTCGCGCCCAGGCTCGAGGAGGCCGGCATTCCCTACGCCCCGATCGTGCGGCCCGACCAGCTGCTGCAGGACCCGCACCTGAAGGCCAGCGGCGGCCTCGTACCGATGGAAACCGATGACGGCGGCATGACCGAAGTGGTGCTGCTGCCGCTGCTGATGGGCGGCCGCCGTCCCGGCGTGCGGCAGGCTCTGGCGCGCGTGGGCGAGCACACCGACGAGGTGCTGTCGCAGCTCGCGTCCCGCGAAGCGGCCTGACCGGCGAGCCCCTCGACGACTCGAAAAACTCAAGGAGACAACGACATGAACCCCATCCTCTCGCGCCGCACGATGCTCGGCTTCGGCACTTGCGCGCTCGCCACCGCCGCGCTGCCCGCCCTGGCCCAGGGCGGCTCCGACAAGCCGGTGCGCATCGTCCTGCCGATCAGCGCCGGTTCGGGCGTGGACACCATTGCGCGCGCCGCCGCGCCCGCGCTCGGCAAGGCCTTCGGCCAGCCTGTGGTGATCGAGAACCTGCCGGGCGCGGGCGGCATCACCGGTACGTCGGTGGTGGTCAAGGCGGCGCCGGACGGGCTCACGCTCGGCATGGTGTCGAACAACCACGTGATCAACCCGAGCGTCTACAAGAAGATGCCCTTCGACGCCATCAACGACATCACGCCCATCAGCGTGGTGGGCGCGACACCGCTGGTGCTGCTGGTGAATCCGAAGGTACCGGCGAAGAACGTGAGGGAGCTGGTGGCGCTGCTCAAGGCGAAGCCCGATGGCTACAACTACGCGTCCTCGGGCAACGGGACCATCATCCACCTGGCCGGCGAGATGTTCTTGGAAGAGGCCGGCGTGAAGGCACGCCACATCCCCTACAAGGGCACCGGCCCGATGGTGACCGACATGATCGCGGGCCAGGTCGAGATCGGCGTGGTGGCCTTGCCGGCGGCGCAGCCGCACATCAAGAGCGGCGCGCTGCGCGCGATCGGGGTGTGTGGCCCCGCACGCTCGCCGGCCGCGCCAGAGATCCCGACCATTGCGGAACAGGGCTTGCCCAACTACAACGTGGAGGGCTGGTTCGCCGTGATCGGCCCGGCGCGGCTGCCGGCGGCCGAGGTCAAGCGCGTGCACGATGCCGTGGTGGCTGCCTTCGGAACGGCCGAGGTGCGCGAGGCCATGGACAAGCAGGGCAACATCATCAAGCCGACCACGCCGGAGGAGGCGGCCCGCTACTTTCGCAGCGAAGCCGAGCGCTACGCGGCGCTGGTCAAGAAGGCGAACGTGACGCTGGAGTAGCCGCTTCGGTCTCAGGGCCGACCGCGCGGTACAGGGCACGCACGAAATCGGACTGCGTGATCATCCCGGTGAGGCGCCGCTCGCCGTCGATGATCGGGATGTGGTGGTGGCCGCCCTCGGAGAACAGCGGCACCAGGTCCACCATCGGCCGCTCCTCGCTGGCCACGCGGACCTGCCGCGTCATGATCTGGCCGACCACCTCGGGCTTGCTGGACGTCACGGTGCGCGTGGCGCGAATGAAGTTGCGCAACCGGCCGGCCAGGCCATCATGGTGGTCCAGGTCGATGTGCCGGAAGAAATCCGCCTGCGTGACGATCCCCACCACCCGGCGCGTGCGGTCGGTCACCGGTAGCGCCTTGATGCGGCGCGCCTGCATCAGGGCCCAGGCTTCCTGCAACGGCGTGCCGAACTCGGCGACCACCGGGTTGGGCGACATGATGTCGGCGCAGCGCACGGTGCCGAGGCGGCGGCGGTAGGACTCCAGCTCGGTCTCTCGGATCAGCGACTCGAGGTCGTCGCGGCTGATGTCCAGCACCTGGTTGTAGCGGGCCAGCACGGCATCGACGTCGGCCGAGCTGAAGCGCGCATCGGCCTGCGGCGTGCGCGGTGCCAGTTGAACGTGCGGGTAGCGCCGCCCGGTCAGGCTGTTGTAGACCACGCCGGCCAGTACCAGCAGCACCGAATTGACCAGCACCGGATGGAGCGCGAAGGGAAAGTGCGTCGTGTGGTTCAGCGCCACCAGCAGCGCCACCGCGCCGCCGGGCGGATGCAGGCAGCGCAGGGCGAACATCAGCGCGATGGCCAGGGCGGTGGCTGCGGGCCCGACCCAGGCAGCGTCGGGCATCCAGCGCGCGCAGGCGACGCCGACCAGTGCCGAGAACATGTTGCCCGCGATCACCGGCCAGGGCTGGGCGAGCGGGCTGGCCGGCAGTGCGAAGACCAGCACGGCGCTGGCGCCCAGCGGCGCGATCAGCCACTGGTTGCCGCTGCCCGGCTTGGCCAGTTGAAGGATCAGCACCGTGAGCAGCAGGCCCAGGCCGGCTCCTGCGACCGCGCGCAGGCGTTCGCGCGTGTTGACATTGGTGCGGGCCGGAAGCCAGGAGCGGGCGAAGGTGCGCAGTGCCTCGCGTCCCATGCTCAGGCAACCTCGCCGGCGACCCGGCGTCCGATCTCGGGCCAGCGGCCGTGCAGCCAGCCCCAGGCCACGAGGCCGATGCTCATCATCCCGATCGAGGTCAGCGCCAGCGCCAGCGTCGAATGCATGACCAGCGGGGCGACCACGCCGGCCACGAGGCCGTTGGCGGTCGAGCCGATCACGGCCTGCAGCGAGGAGGCCATGCCCCGGCGCTCGGGATGCAGGTCGAGCACCAGCAGCGTGACCACCGGCACCATCAGCGCCCAGCCGAAGGCGAACACCGCGAGCGGCCACAGCGCCCAGGCCGCGTGCGGCGTGAAGAGGGCGTTGGCGACCACGTTGACGATCGAGGTCAGCAGCATGATCAGGAAGCCGTCGCGGATCTGCCGCTTGGGCGCCACCTTGCCCGCCATGCGGCCGCTGGCCCAGGCCCCGGCCATGATGCCGCCGATGGTCAGGAGGAAGAACCAGAAGAACTGCGTGGGCGCCAGCGCCAGGTGGTCGCCCAGGAACGCAGGCGCCGCCAGCACGTAGAGGAACATGCCGTTGAATGGCACGCCGCTGGCCAGCGCCAGCAGCAGGAAGCGAGGGTCGGAGCACAGGTCCCAGTAGCCACGCATCAGGTGCCGCACCTCGAAGGGTTGCCGCTGGCTGTAGTGCAGGGTTTCGGGCAGCAGCTTCCAGTTGGCGGCAAACAGCACCACGCCCACTGCGACCAGGAACCAGAAGATGCTGTGCCAGCCCAGGTGCACGAACAGGAAGCCGCCGATGATCGGCGCGATCGCCGGTGCGACGCCGAAGTAGATCGTGACCTGGCTCATTACCCGCTGTGCGTCGGCCGGCGGAAACATGTCGCGGATCACCGCACGCGAGACCACGATGCCGGCGCCGGTCGAGAGGCCCTGCAGCGCGCGGAAGAACACCAGCTGGCCGATGGTCTGCGAGAGCGCGCAGCCCAGCGAAGCGATGGTGAACACCGCCAGGCCCCACAGCACCACCGGGCGGCGGCCGAAGCTATCGGACAGCGCGCCGTGGAACAGGTTCATGAAGGCGAAGCCGAACAGGTAGGCCGAGAGCGTCTGCTGCATCTCGGCCGGTGTTGCGCCGATGGTCTGGGCGATGCCTGCGAAGGCCGGGATGTAGGTGTCGATCGAGAACGGCCCGAGCATGCCCAGCACGGCCAGCAGCACGGCCAGGGCCCAGCGCGGCGCGTGCCAGAGTTTGTGGGCGTCGGGGTTCATGTGGCCAGGTTCCGTTCTTCGTCTTGGTCTTGGTCTCGGTCTTGGTGTCGCGGCCAAAGAGAACGCCCGCCGCCGGTGAAGGCAAAGCGGGCGTTCAAGCTCGAGGATCCGCTGGGGATCAGAGCGTATCAATAAAGCTGCGCAGCTTGTCGGAGCGGCTCGGATGCTTGAGCTTGCGCAACGCCTTTGCCTCGATCTGGCGGATGCGCTCGCGCGTCACGTCGAACTGCTTGCCCACTTCTTCCAGCGTGTGGTCGGTGGACATCTCGATGCCGAAGCGCATGCGCAGCACCTTGGCTTCGCGCGGCGTCAGGCTGTCGAGGATGTCCTTGACCACGTCGCGCAGGCCGGCCTGCATCGCGGCCTCGATCGGCGCGGTGTTGCTGCTGTCCTCGATGAAGTCGCCCAGGTGCGAATCGTCGTCGTCGCCGATGGGGGTTTCCATCGAGATCGGCTCCTTGGCGATCTTCATGATCTTGCGGATCTTGTCTTCCGGGATCTCCATCTTGGCGGCCAGGATGCCGGCGTCGGGCTCGAAGCCGAACTCCTGCAGGTGCTGGCGGCTGATGCGGTTCATCTTGTTGATGGTCTCGATCATGTGCACCGGGATGCGGATGGTGCGCGCCTGGTCGGCGATCGAGCGCGTGATCGCCTGGCGGATCCACCACGTCGCATAGGTCGAGAACTTGTAGCCGCGGCGGTATTCGAACTTGTCGACCGCCTTCATCAGGCCGATGTTGCCTTCCTGGATCAGGTCCAGGAACTGCAGGCCGCGGTTGGTGTACTTCTTGGCAATGGAGATCACGAGGCGCAGGTTGGCCTCGATCATTTCCTTCTTGGCGTCGCGCGAGGACGACTCGCCCTCGTTCATGCGCTTGTTGATGTCCTTGAGCTCGGCCAGCGGCACCACCACGCGCGACTGGATGTCGGCGAGCTTCTGCTGCAGCTCCTGCACCGGCGGGATGTTGCGGGCCAGCACGGCGCTCCAGGGCTTGCCGGCCGCGGCCTGCTTCTCGACCCACTTGAGGTTGAGCAGATTGGAGGGCACGCGGTTGCCGTTCTTGTCGTAGCCGCTGAAGTCGCGGATGAACTCGTCCTGCGGGAAGCCGCACTTGTCCACGATGATGCGGCGCAGCTCGCGCTCCTTCTTGCGCACGTCGTCGACCTGGGTGCGCACCAGGTCGCACAGCTTTTCGATGGTGCGGGCCGTGAAGCGGATGGTCATCAGCTCTTCCGACAAAGCATGCTGCGCCTTCTGGTAGGCCGGCGTGCCGTAGCCTTCCTTGTCGTAGACCCTGTGGACCTTCTCGAACAGCACGGCGATGCGGTCGAAACGGGTAAGCGCTTCGTTCTTGAGCTCCTCGAGCTTCTTGGTCAGCGCCTTGGAGCCGCCCTTGCCGTCGTCGTCGTCTTCCTCGTCGAACTCGTCGAAGTCTTCCTCGGCCACGTAGTCGTCGGCCTCGTTGGGGTTCGAGAAGCCGTCGACGATGGTGGAAATGACGACCTTGCCCTCGCGGATCTCCTGGCCCAGGCGCAGGATCTCGGCGATGGTGGCGGGGGAGGCCGAGATGGCCTCCATCATGGCCATCAGGCCGCCTTCGATGCGCTTGGCGATTTCGATCTCGCCCTCGCGCGTCAGCAGCTCGACCGTGCCCATCTCGCGCATGTACATGCGCACGGGGTCGGTGGTGCGGCCGAATTCGCTGTCGACGGTGGAGAGCGCCGCCTCGGCCTCTTCCTCGGCTTCTTCCACCGTGGTCGCGGTGGGCGCCGTGTTGTTCAGCAGCAGGGTCTCGGCGTCGGGTGTCTGCTCGTAGACCGCCACGCCCATGTCGTTGAGCATGGTGACCACGACTTCCATGGTCTCGGCGTCGACCAGCTTGTCGGGCAGGTGGTCGGAGATCTCGCCGTGCGTCAGGTAGCCACGGGTCTTGCCCAGGGTGATCAGGGTCTTGAGGCGGGAGCGGCGCTTGGCCAGGTCTTCCTCGGACAGCACGGTCTCGTCGAGGCCGAACTCCTTCATCAAGGCGCGTTCCTTCGCCTTGCTGATCTTCATGCGCAGCGGCTTGACCTTTTCTTCGGTCGCCACGGGCTCGTCACCGACCAGCTCGTCCTCGATGTCGGACAGATCGACGTCGCTGGCGGGTGCTTCGGCGGCAGCCTTGGGCTTGCGGCCGCGCTTGGCGCCGCCGGCGGCGGGTGCGGCACCGGCCGCCTTGGGCGGACGCCCGACCTTGCGGGCGGCAGTGGCGGGTGCGGCGGCGACCGCTGCTGCGGCGGTCTTCTTGAGTTCGGCGGTGGGGGACGATTTGGTGGGCACGGTTTTCACTTTCGTTGCGGCTGTGGCCTTGGACGCGGCGGTACCCGTCTTAGTTGCCGGCAGGACCGCAGCTTTCAACGGTTTCTCTGCAACCGACTTGCTGACGGCGGACACGGCAGGCTTCTTTGAACTGGGCATAAGACCTCGTACAACAAGAAATTGGACCAACAGGATCACAGGCGCCAACAGCCCGGCGCAGGCAGGAGCACAAAAAACGGAAAGGGGCGAACAAAAGGCCGCTGGCGACCCCTCGAACGCGTTTCAAAAGACAAGATGTCGGGCGAACATTTGGTGTGCAGTCCTTGCGGTTTTTGACCCGTGTTCCGACGTGGATTCATCGGAAATTGCGTTGCGCATCGAGTCGGCCCGGAGGTGCTGCTGTCGCTCTTGCCTTAGTTTTCGCTTGTATGCGAAGCCTTACATTATAGCGTGCTGCGCATTTTTCAAGCAAATTGGCTAACGTGGATGCAGGCGGGCGCGCAGTTCCAGCCGACGCGCTTCTAGGGCCTTGTAGCGCTCCAGGGCCCGCGGATCGCTGCCGACCGCCTCGA
This sequence comes from Variovorax stachyos, assembly GCF_051400855.1. Taxonomy (NCBI): domain Bacteria; kingdom Pseudomonadati; phylum Pseudomonadota; class Betaproteobacteria; order Burkholderiales; family Comamonadaceae; genus Variovorax; species Variovorax stachyos. Next base: position 27,756 of record NZ_JBLFFN010000005.1, read on the forward strand.
TGGCCTCGCTCTGTTGAGCCTTGAGGCGATCGTCCAGCATGAAATCGAGCACGTTGCGCAGCTCGCGCGCGGCCTCGGCCGTGTGCTCGCCCTCGGGGTCGCCGAGCGGCGCGCCCTCGGGGCCGGTCATCACGCGCAGCGCCAGCGCCTCGAAGTCAAGGCCCCGCAAGCCCTCGCGCAGCGCCGCCCACGGCTGCACCCCGTGTTCGTGCAACTGGCTGTCCAGCCAGGCGAAGAGCTGTCCGTGCTCGCCGGGCAGCTCGCAAAGCAGCGCATGGAGCTCGTGGGGCAGGGCCTCCCATTCCGCCATGTTCGACAGCAACAGGCGCGCGGCCACGTCGGGCCGGCTGGGCGGCAGGGTGCGGCCGCGTGCAGGGACGCGTGGAGCCGAAGCGCGGGACCCATAGCGGTCTTCTGGCGGCCGAGCCCGGTCTTCGCGGCGCTCGCGCGGACCGGACCCGACGGGACGGGCTGCCCCAGGAGGCAGCCACAGCTCCCCCAGCTCCTGGGCGCTCAACTGGACCATCTCGGCAATCTCGGTGAGCAGTTGCCGCTTGAGCGCGCCCTCGGGCAGGGCGCTCCAGAGCGGTCGGGCGTTGCTGGCCATGTGGGCGCGTCCTTCGGCGTTCCCGAGGTCGCAACCCTCGCGCGCAACCTCGACCATGAAGCGGCTTAGCGGCGTGGCCTCGCTCACGAAGCGCGCGAAGGCGTCAGCGCCGAATTCGCGGATGAAGCTGTCGGGATCGTGCTCGGCCGGCAGGAATAGGAACTTGACGCTGCGCACGTCGGTCGCGTAGGGGAGGGCGCCATCGAGCGCCTTGCGTGCCGCGCGCCGGCCAGCGGCATCACCGTCGAAGCTGAACACCACCGATTCGGTGAAGCGGAACAGCTTCTGGACATGATCCGCTGTGCAGGCCGTGCCCAGCGTCGCGACTGCGTTCGGGAAGCCCAGCTGGGCCAGCGCCACGACGTCCATGTAGCCCTCGGTCACCAGCGCATAGCCGCGCTCGCGGAAGGCGGCGCGGGCTTCGTAGAGGCCGTACAGTTCGCGGCCCTTGCTGAAGACCGGGGTCTCGGGCGAATTGAGGTACTTGGGCTTCTCGTCGCCCAGCACCCGGCCGCCGAAGCCGATGCATTCGCCCTTGACGTTGCGGATCGGGAACATCACCCGGTCGCGGAAGCGGTCATAGCGCTTGCCGTCGCTGTTCTCGTCGGCCTCGCCGGCGATCACCAGGCCGCTCTCGGCCAGCAGCGGGTCGTCGTAGTCGGGAAACACGCTGGCGAGCGTGCGCCAGCCGGGCGGCGCGTAGCCGATGCCGAACTGCCGGGCGATCTCGCCCGAGAGGCCGCGGCCCTTGAGGTAGTCGATGGCGGTCTTCGACTGGCGCAACTGCTTGCGGTAGGCCTCGCCCGCCTTCTCGAGCACTTCTGACAACGTGGCCTGCTTCTGGCGCTGTCCGGCGGCTCTGGCGCGTTCCTCTGGCGAGGCGTCGTCCTCGGGCACCTGCAAGCCGTATTGGCCGGCAAGGTCGTTCACCGCCTCGACGAAACCCATGCCGGCATGCTCCATCAGGAAGCCGATCGCGTTGCCGTGCGCGCCGCAGCCGAAGCAGTGATAGAACTGCTTGGTCGGGCTCACCGAGAAGGAGGGCGACTTCTCGCCGTGAAAGGGGCACAGCCCCATGAAATTGGCGCCGGCCTTCTTCAACTGGACGTAGCGCCCGACGATTTCCACCACGTCGGCGCGCGCGATCAGTTCCTGGATGAAAGAGGCGGGGATGGTCATGTAGGCGGAGAGCGGCAAATCATACGCAAGACCTCCAGCCAACGCGGCCCGGCGGCATACTGGCCGCTTCGGATCCCGGGCCTCGTCTGCATGATTCGCCGTACCGTCCGCCACGCAGTGCCCTTGCTGCGCCATCCTCTGCGCTTCGCCTGGGATGCGGTCAAGGCGTTCCGGGCCAACCAGGGCCTGCTGCTTGCGGGGGCGGTCGCCTACTACGCGCTGCTGTCGATCGTGCCGATTCTGATCCTGAGCGTGATCGCGATGTCGCATTTCACCCAACAGGCGGAACTGTTGAGCTCGGTGGGCCGCTACCTCGAGTGGCTGTTGCCGGGCCAGTCACGGGCCATCGTCGCCGAGCTGTCGAACTTCCTGGCCCATCGCGATCTGATGGGGCCGGTGTTGCTGGTGACGATGATCTTCTTCAGCTCGCTCGCCTTCACCGTGCTCGAAAGCGCGATGGCGGTGATCTTTCATCACCGCAAGGCCAACCATTCACGGCACTTCCTGATTTCCGCCGTGATGCCCTATGTCTACATCCTCTGCCTTTGCGTCGGCCTGTTGCTGGTCACGCTGGTGGCGGGCGCGTTGCAGGTGATCGGGCAGGAAAGCGTCGAGTTGTTCGGTCGCAGCTGGTCGCTCTCGGGGCTGTCTGGGGTGCTGCTGTATCTGCTCGGGCTGGGCGGCGAGATCTTCATGCTCACATCGCTCTACTTGGTGATGCCCGTGGGGCGGCTGCGGCTGCGGCACGCATTGCTGGGCGGCGTGACCGCGGCGCTGCTCTGGGAGGTCACGCGCCGCGTGCTCGTGCTCTACTTCGCCACGCTGTCGCAGGTCAACGTGGTGTATGGCTCGCTGACCACCGCGATCGTGGTGCTGCTGAGCCTGGAGATCGCCGCTACGCTGGTGCTCTTCGGCGCCCAGGTAATTGCGCAGTACGAGCGCCTGGAGCGCACCGGCAGCGCGCCGCCTATTCCTGGCGATATCGCGGCGGTCAGCGCGGCGCCAGCCGAATCGCGCCGTCGAGCCGGATCACCTCGCCGTTCAGCATCTCGTTCTCGATGATGTGCTTCGCCAGCTTGGCGTAGTCCTCGGGCGTGCCCAGGCGCGAAGGGAAGGGCACGCTGGCGGCCAGGGCGTCCTGGACTTCCTTGGGCATGCCGAACAGCATCGGCGTACCGAAGATGCCCGGGGCGATCGTCATGTTGCGGATGCCGTTGCGCGCGAGGTCGCGGGCGATCGGCAGGGTCATGCCGACCACGCCGCCCTTCGAGGCGCTGTAGGCTGCCTGGCCGATCTGGCCGTCGTAGGCCGCGACCGAGGCGGTGGAGATCAGCACGCCGCGCTCGCCGGTCGCCTCGGGGTCGTTCTTGCTCATGGCGTCGGCCGCGAGCCGGATCATGTTGAAGCTGCCGATCAGGTTGACGGTAACGGTCTTGCTGAATACAGCCAGCGCATGCGGGCCGTTCTTGCCGACGGTCTTTTCGGCAGGTGCGATGCCTGCGCAGTTGACCAGGCCGACCAGCTTGCCCAGCTTCTGGGCGGCCGCCACGGCGGCTTGGCCGTCGGCCTCCTGGCTCACGTCGCACTTGACGAAGACGCCGCCGATGTCCCTGGCGACCGTCTCGCCCTTGTCCGCCTGCATGTCGGCGATCACCACCTTGCCGCCGTTGGCCGCAAGCATGCGCGCCGTGCCTTCGCCGAGGCCCGAAGCGCCGCCGGTGACGATGAAAACCCTGCCTTCGATCTGCATGTGCTCAGCTCCTCAAGAATGCGTTTCGTGGAGCGATCATAGAGCGCAAAAAAAGAAGCCCCGTCCGAAGACGGGGCCCTGGAATTGGATCCCGAAGGACCCAAGGAGACAATCGTTGCCCGCTCGAGGCAGGCTCGTCGATGATCAGGCGCGCTTGCGAGCAGCAGTCTGGACGCTGCTCTTGGCGGCGTTCACGGCCGTGTTCGAGACGGCCTGGAAGTTGGCTTCCGCGACGTCCGTGGCCTGCTTGACGGCTTTCTGGACCGACTCGAAGGCGTTGTTTGCAGCGGCCACGGCGCTCTTCATCACGGCAACCGCGGTTTCCGAACCGGCGGGGGCATTCTTGGCGGCGCTGTCGACCAGGCCGACGAAGGCTTGCTGGGCTTCAGCGGCCTTGACTTCGAACGTCTTGCTGAATTCGGTGCCAGTGCCTTGCGCGATCTCGTACAGGTGGCGGCTGTAGGCGGCGGCCTTCTCGGCCATGGGCTGGAACAGGCCGGCTTGCAGGGCCAGCAGTTCTTGTGCGTCCTTGACGCTCAGCAGCGCCTGGGTGGTGCCGGCGGCTTCTGTCAGCGCAGCCTTGGAGGCGGTGACGTTCAGTTCGACCAGTTTCTCGATGCCTTCGAAGGCCTTGGTGGTGAGGCCGAACAGCGTTTCGACGTTGGCCTTGTGGGAGGCGATGATTTGGTCAGCGGTCAGTGCCATGTGGAAGCTCCATTCAAATAAAAGGGGTGAACCCGGGGGTGAGCTGCCCCTCCCATTCATTTATGTTGCGGCGCAGCATGGCGAAAGTATAGGCAACGACGCGGACCTCTCCAAGCGGTTTTTGCTGCCCTGCAGCAATTTAGAAGCGGCTTTCTAAAACCGTCCCCGACAATGTTCCCATGCGTGCTTTTTATTCGGGCCACTTCGTCTTGCCGCTGCCGCCCGGTCATCGTTTTCCGATGGGGCGCTACGTGCTGCTGCGCGAGCAGATGGAGCGGCAACTGCCCGACGTCGAGATGCTGGAGGCGCCACGTGCCAGCGATGGGGAACTCGCGTTGGTCCACACGCCGCAATGGATCGGCGCGATCAGCGACGGCAGCGTCGATGCGCAGGCCATGCGGGAGATCGGCTTTCCCTGGAGCGAAGCCATGGTGGAGCGCTCGCGCCGCTCCACCGGCGCCACCATCGCGGCCTGCCGCGCCGCCCTGGCAGAAGGCGTGTCGGGCAATATGGCAGGCGGCACCCACCATGCGGGCGCCGATCGCGGCGGGGGCTTCTGCGTCTTCAACGATGCCGCCGTCGCGGCGCGCCTCATGCAGGCGGAGCAGGGCCGGCGCCGCCGCGCGGCATTGCAGGTGGCGGTGATCGATCTCGACGTGCATCAGGGCAACGGGACCGCGCGCATCTTTCGCGAGGACCCGAGCGTGTTCACGCTGTCGATCCATGGACAGAAGAATTTCCCTTTCCGGAAGGAGGTGAGCGACCTCGATGTCGAACTGCCCGACGGCTGCGGCAACGCCGACTACCTGGTGGCCCTCGAGCATGCGCTCGACGAGCTCGACCGGCGTTTTTCCCCCGGCCTGCTGATCTACCTGGCGGGCGCCGACCCTTTCGAGCGCGACCGGCTGGGGCGCCTCAAGCTGAGCTTCGATGGCCTGGAGGCGCGCGACAGGCGCGTCTTCGACTTCGCCTGGCAGCGCCGGATCCCGCTCGCGTTCGCGATGGCCGGCGGCTATGCCAGCGATATCTCCGAAACGGTGCAGGTGCAGCTCGGCACGTTCCGGGTGGCATTCGAGTACTGGCGCCGATGGCAGAATGCCGCGGCCAGAGGACACCAATGAGCCGCCTGGCCGTTCCGAAGGCGAAATAGCACCGTAGCAGAAGGCGAAGGTACTCGCATGACCGCTAAACCCACCCCTTTTCCCCGCAGCGCCTTTCGCGTCTTCCGAAGTATCCCGACGCGATGGGCCGACAACGACATGTACGGGCATGTCAACAACGTCGTTTACTACGGCTGGTTCGACACGGCAGTGAATGCACTGCTGATCAAGCGCGGCGCGCTGGATATCCATGACGGCGCCGTCATCGGCTTCGTGGTCGAGACCGGCTGCAACTACTTCGCGCCGCTGGCCTTTCCGCAGACTGTCGAGGCAGGCGTTCGAGTCGCCCATGTCGGCAGCTCCAGCGTGCGCTATGAGATCGCGCTGTTCGCCGAGGGCGCCGATACTGCGTCGGCGCAGGGCCACTTCATTCATGTCTATGTCGACCGGGCGACCCGGCGGCCCGTGAAGCTGCCGCCGACCCTGCAAGCAGTAGTCGACGAACTCCTCGCCATCGATCGGGCATGAAAAAACGGCGCCCTCAGGCGCCGTTCTTGTCTACGTGGCGCCCGGCGCCCCGTCACTTCTTCGCGTGCATGGCCCTGATATCGGCCTTGGCCTTGGTCTCGTCTGCCTTGGCCTGCTTCTCGCAAGCACTCTTGGCGTCACCCTTCTGGTCGTCGCATTTTTCCTTCGCGACTTCGTAGGTGGCCTTCACCTTTTCTTCTTCGACCTTGCGGGCGTTGGCGTCGCTGGGCTTGTACTGCTGCTCGAGTTGAGCCTTGGCGACGTTCTCCTTGCCCTTGGCTTCCTTCTCGCAGACATCCTTTGCGTTGTCCTTCATGGGTTCGCATTTGGCCTTGTCCGCCTTGTAGGACGCCTCGATCCTCTCCTTGGCGGCCTTGTATTCGTCCTGGGTCAGCGCGCTGGCCTGCGTGGCCACAAGGCACGACGAGGCGATCGCGAGCATGAGCAGATGCTTCTTCATGATGTACTCCTTGGTGTTTTCGATATCAATACTTCTCGAACCAGAGCGCGTCGGGCGTGCGGCCGTCGCGGGTCTCCCACTCCTTGACTTGCCTCTCTGCTTCGTCCCGGCTGATGCCGTGGCGTTCCTGGATGCGTCCGAGCAGCTGGTCGCGCTTCCCGGCGATGACGTCGAAATCATCATCGGTCAGCTTGCCCCACTGTTCCTTGACCTTGCCCTTTAGCTGCTTCCAGTTGCCTTCGATGGTGTCTTTGTTCATCAACCTATCTCCTTCAGATGAGGGTTTGTCGCTGCCCGATCGCTGCTTGCGTGCTGCGTCTTGCTGGCGTGAATGAACTCTTGCTCGCAGGTCCGGACCCGGCAGTAGGACGCCCGGGGAAGGGCCCGTAGGCACATGCCGACGTGCCCCGTGATAATCGGACGCACGCAGAAACAGGACACCAGCGCGCCGCGTCATCATCATGATCATCCACAGCCTGCTCGACACCGACCTCTACAAGTTCACGATGATGCAGGTGGTGCTGCACCACTTTCCGGGCGCGCGCGTGGAGTACCGCTTCAAGTGCCGCAATGCCGGCATCGACCTGGCGCAGTTCGCGTCGCAGATCCGCGAGGAGGTCCGGCACCTGTGTTCGCTGCAGTTCCGGGATGCGGAGCTGAGCTATCTGCGATCAATGCGCTTCATCAAGAGCGACTTCGTCGATTTCCTGGGGCTGTTCCGCCTCAACGAGAAGTACATCAAGATCACCCCGCTGCCTTCGGGGGAGCTCGACATCCGCATCGAGGGGCCCTGGCTGCACACCATCCTGTTCGAGATCCCGGTGCTGGCGATCGTCAACGAGGTCTACTTCCGAAGCACCCAGCCGAATCCGGACATCGCCGAAGGCCGCCGGCGCCTCGAGACCAAGTTGACGCAATTGCAGGGACCGGGGCTGCAGGACCTGAAGATCGCCGACTACGGCACCCGCCGCCGATTTTCCAAGGATTGGCACGAGGAAGTCCTGCGTACCCTCAGCGCCCGGCTCGGCCCCGTGACCTCGCCGCCGCAGCGCAGCGTCGAGAGACCGCCGCAGTTTGCAGGCACCAGCAACGTGCTCTATGCCATGAAGCTCGGCCTGATCCCGCTGGGGACCATGGCGCACGAGTACCTCCAGGCCTGCCAGGCGCTGGGTCCGCGCCTGCGCGACAGCCAGGTCTTCGGGTTCGAGTCGTGGGCGCGCGAGTACCGCGGCGACCTGGGGATTGCGCTGTCCGACGTCTACGGCATGACCGCCTTCCTGCGTGACTTCGACCTGTACTTCTGCAAGCTGTTCGACGGCGCCCGGCACGACAGCGGCGACCCCTTCCAGTGGGGCGAACGCATGCTTGCCCACTATTCCGCGAACCGCGTCGATCCGCGAACCAAGACCCTGATCTTCAGCGACAGCCTCACGTTCCCGCGCACGATCGAGCTCTACCAGCAGTTCCGCGGGCGCTGCCAACTGGCCTTCGGCATCGGCACCAATCTCACCAACGACCTCGGGTACGAGCCGCTGCAGATCGTGATCAAGATGGTCCGGTGCAACGACCAGCCCGTGGCCAAGCTGTCCGACACGCCCTCCAAGAACATGTGCGACGACGAGCGCTACCTGGCCTACCTGCGCCAGGTCTTCGAGATTGCCCAGCCGCCCGCATGACAGCTTCGTACGCGCACACCAGATTCCTCCGCCTGCTGGTTACCGTCGCACTGCCGACCCTGCTGCCTGCCACTGCCGTCGCTGCCGATTTCGATGGTGGCATTTTGTCGGCGTGGTGGGGCCTGCCCTTCGCCGGCATCCTGCTGTCCATCGCTTTGATGCCTCTCTTGACGCCTTCGTTCTGGCACCACCACTACGGCAAGGTGGCGGCGGCCTGGGCGCTGGCCTTCCTGCTGCCTTTCGCGGCAATCCATGGGGTGAGCCTGGCTGCCACGCAGCTCTTGCACGCGATGCTCGCCGAGTACGTCCCCTTCATCATCCTGCTGACGGCGCTTTTCGTGGTGGCTGGCGGCATCCACATCCGCGGCAACCTGCATGGCACCCCCGGTCTCAACACCGGGATCCTGGCTGTCGGCGCAGTGCTCGCGAGCCTGATGGGCACCACCGGCGCTTCCATGCTGCTGATCCGGCCCCTGATCCGCGCCAACGACAACCGGCGGCACCGGGTGCACGTGGTCGTGTTCTTCATCTTTATCGTCTCGAACGTGGGCGGCTCGCTGACGCCGCTGGGCGATCCGCCCCTGTTCCTGGGCTTCCTGAAGGGGGTGGAGTTCTTCTGGACGGCGCGCAACATCCTGCCCGAGACCCTGTTCATCGTCGGCATCCTGCTGGCGCTGTTCTACGTGCTCGACCGCTGGTACTACCGCAAGGAGGGCGTGCTGCCCTTCGACCCGACGCCCGACACGCGCCGACTCGGCTTCGATGGCGCGGCCAACTTCTGGCTGTTGGGCGGCATTGTTGGCCTCGTGCTGCTGAGCGGCGTCTGGCAGTCGTCCATCGCCTTCGAGATCCATGGCACCGTCGTCGGTCTGCCCGGGCTGGTGCGGGACGTCGGGCTGGTCGCGATCGCGTTGATCTCGCTGCGGCTCACCAAGCCCCGAGTGCATGCCGACAACCAGTTCGTCTGGGCGCCGATGCTCGAGGTGGCCAAGCTGTTCGCGGGCATCTTCCTCACCATCATCCCGGTGATCGCGATGCTCAAGGCCGGCCTCGGTGGCCCGTTCGGCGCGGTAGTGGCCGCGGTGACGCGGGCGGACGGGCAGCCCGATCCGGCGATGTACTTCTGGGCCACCGGCGTGCTGAGCTCCTTCCTCGACAATGCACCCACCTACCTCGTGTTCTTCAACACGGCGGGCGGTGATGCGCAGGCACTCATGACCACCTATGCGTCGACCTTGGCCGCGATTTCGGCCGGCGCCGTGTTCATGGGCGCGAACACCTACATCGGCAATGCGCCCAACCTGATGGTCAAGGCCATCGCGGAAAGCCGCGGCGTGCGCATGCCGAGCTTCTTCGGCTACATGATGTGGTCGGGCGCCATCCTGGTGCCGCTGTTCCTCCTTTCCACCTTCATCTTCTTCCGTTGATCATGAGCAAACCCAAGATCCTCGTCGCCCGTTCGATCTTTCCCGAGACCATCGCCCGGCTGCAAGCGCATTTCGAGGTCGAGTCCAACCAGGACGACCAGAGCTGGAGCAAGGCCGAGCTGATCCAGAAACTGCAAGGCAAGCAGGGCGCCTTCACCACCGGCAGCGAGCGCATCGATGCCGAGGTGCTGGCCGCCTGCCCCGAGCTGAAGATCTGCGCCAACATGGCGGTCGGCTACAACAACTTCGATGTCGACGCGATGACCGCTCGCGGCGTGCTCGCCACCAACGCGCCCGACGTACTGACCGAGACCACGGCCGACTTCGGGTTCGCGCTCCTGATGGCCACCGCGCGCCGCATCACCGAGAGCGAGCATTTCCTGCGCGCCGGCAAGTGGGAGAAGTGGAGCTACGACATGTTCGCCGGCTCTGACATCCACGGCGCCACCCTGGGCATCATCGGCATGGGGCGCATCGGGCAGGGCATCGCCAGGCGGGGCGCGCACGGCTTCGGCATGAAGGTGATCTACCACAACCGCTCGCGGCTCGATGCGCAGCTCGAGGCCGAGTGCAAGGCCAGCTACGCGAGCAAGGAAGAGCTGCTGAAGACCGCCGACCACGTCGTGCTCGTGGTGCCTTATTCGCCGGCCTCCCATCACACCATCGGCGCCGCCGAGCTCGCCCTGATGAAGCCGACGGCCACGCTGGTCAACATCGCCCGCGGCGGCATCGTGGACGATGCGGCGCTGGCGCAGGCGCTGCGCGACAGGCGCATCGCGGCGGCGGGGCTGGACGTGTTCGAGGGCGAGCCCAAGGTGCACCCGGGGCTGCTCCAGGTCCCCAACGTCGTGCTCACTCCCCACATCGCGAGCGCCACCATCCCGACGCGGCGCGCGATGGCCGAGCTGGCGGCGGACAACCTGGTCGGATTCCTGGTCCACGGCAAGCCGGTCACGCCCCTCAACCCCGCGGTACTGGGAGGCAAGTAGACACGTCATGCCTTTGCCGGAATCCTGGATCCTGATCGGCCTCGCGGCGTTCAACATCGTCCTGCTGCTCTGGCTGCTGCTGCGCAAGCCGCCGGCCCCCGACCACAGCACCCTGGTCGCCACGCTCGGCGCGGCCAACGAGCGCATCGAGCGTGAGCTGCGGCACGAGATCGGCGAGGCCTCGCGCGGCGCACGGCAGGAGACCAGCCAGGCCTTCGCCACCTTCCAGCAGGCGCTGGTGCAGCAGGGGGCGGAGGCCACGCGCACGCAGAACGCCCAGATCGACGCCTTCGCGCAGCAGCTCGCACTGCTGCAGAAGACGCTGGCCGACACGCTCAATACCCAGCTGCAGGGCCTGTCCGAATCGAATGCGCGACGGCTGGCCGAGGTGCGCGCGACGATGGAGACCCAGCTCGCGCAGCTCCAGCAGAGCAACACGGCCAAGCTCGACGAGATGCGCAAGACCGTCGACGAGAAGCTGCAGAGCACGCTCGAGGCCCGCCTGGGCGAGAGCTTCAAGCAGGTGGCCGACCGTCTGGAGCAGGTGCACAAGGGCCTGGGCGAGATGCAGACGCTGGCGGTCGGCGTCGGCAGCCTGCAGCGCGTGCTGACCAACGTGAAGACGCGCGGCGTGTTCGGCGAGGTGCAGCTCGAGGCCCTGCTCGAGCAGGTGCTCACGCCCGAGCAGTACGCCCGGCAGGTCGAGACCAAGCCGCGCAGCGGCCAGCGGGTGGATTTCGCCATCCGCTTTCCGGGCCGCGGCAGCGATGGCGCGCCGGTCTGGCTGCCGATCGACGCCAAGTTCCCGCGCGACGACTACGAGCGCCTGCTCGATGCCCATGAGCGCATCGACGCCGGCGCTGCCGAGCTGGCGGCTCGCGCGCTGGAGGCGCGCATCCGCACCGAGGCGCGATCGATCGCCGAAAACTACCTAGCGGCGCCCCACACCACCGATTTCGCGATCCTGTTCCTGCCAGTCGAGAGCCTGTACGCCGAGGTGCTGCGCCGCCCCGGGCTGATGGACGCGATCCAGCGACAGCACCGCGTGACGCTGGCGGGGCCGACCACGCTGCTGGCGATGCTCAACAGCCTGCACATGGGCTTCCGCACGCTCGCGCTGGAGCAGCAGGCCTCCGAGGTCTGGAAGGTGCTCGGCGCGGTCAAGACCGAATTCGAGCGCTACGGCGAATGGGTGGCGCGCATCAAGGAGCAGGTGGCCAAGGCCTCCGATACGCTCGACAAGGCCGACACCCGGGCCAAGCAGATGCGCCTGGCCCTGCGCAAGGTGGAGGCACTCCCGGAGGCGCAGTCACAGGCTCTGCTGCCGGCCGCAGACGACGGCGAACTGGCCACGTGAGCGGTGAACTGCTGCGCCTGATCGCGGCGCAGATCCTGCTGCATGCGGCGATGGCAGGCATGCGCCTCGGCGCGCCGTTGCTGGCCCTGCAACAAGGCTACAGCGCGGCGGCCGTGGGCGTGCTCATTGCGCTGTTCGCGCTCACCCAGGTGTTCCTGGCGCTGCCGGCCGGCCGCTTTGCCGACCGGCACGGGCTCAAGCGCCCGTTGATGCTGTCGGTGATCGCGGCCTCGTCGGGGGCCGCGGTGGCGGCCATCCTGCCCTCGTTCCCGGTGCTGTGCCTTTCAGCACTGCTGACGGGCGGCGCCACCGGCGCGGCCGTCATCGCGCTGCAGCGCCATGTCGGGCGCGCGGCGAGCAATCCGGTGCAGCTCAAGCAGGTGTTCAGCTGGCTCGCGATTGCCCCGGCGGTGGCCAACTTCGTCGGCCCTTTCTGCGCCGGCCTGCTGATCGACCATGCGGGCCGCAGTCCCGCCGACCTGCCGGGTTTTCGGATAGCGTTCGCCGTGCTGGCACTGCTCCCACTCGCCGGCTGGTTCTTCGCGCGCCGCACGCAGGAGCTGCCGCCCATCGCGCCGGCGAACGGCGGAGCCCGGCCGCGTGCCTGGGACCTCTTGCGCCAAGGCATGTTCCGGCGCCTGCTGTTCGTGAACTGGCTGCAATCTTCCAGCTGGGACGTGCATGCCTTCCTGCTGCCCATCCTCGGCCACGAGCGCGGGCTCGGGGCGTCGGTCATCGGGTCCATCCTAGGCGCCTTCGCGATCGCCGCGGCACTGATCCGCATCGTGCTGCCGCTGATCGCCGCCCGCGCATCGGAGCGCAGCGTCATCACGACGTCGTCCGTGATCACGGCGCTGGTGTTCTCGGTCTACCCGCTGCTGTCCTCGGCCCTCACGATGGGCGTTTGCTCGGTGGTTCTGGGTTTTGCGCTCGGCGCCGTGCAGCCGATGGTCATGAGCATGCTGCACCAGATCACGCCGCACGAGCGGCACGGCGAAGCGCTCGGACTGCGGCTGATGGCCATCAACGCTTCCAGCGTCGCCATGCCGATGCTTTTCGGGTCGATCGGCGCGCTGATCGGCATCGGCGGCGTGTTCTGGCTGGCGAGTGGGGTGGTGGCGCTCGGAACGCGGGCGGCCTGGGGGCTGAAGGCGTGAGCCGCGGTCCGGGGCCCGCTCTGGACGTCGTAGCGCAGTCGAACGCGCCGTTGCTACAGTGAGCCCGCGCGCGGTGAGCCCGCGCGCGTCCGTCCGGGTCAGAGCTTGTAAAAGCGCTTGATCGCGTCCCACGCGTCCTGCGGCGTGTCCACGTACTCGATCAGCTTCACGTCGTCGGGCGAGATCACGCCTTCCTCGGCCAGGAAGTCGAAGTTGATCAGTTGCTTCCAATAGTCCGAGCCGAAGAGCACGATCGGCACCGGCCGGGCCTTGCGGGTCTGCACGAGCGTGATCACCTCGAACAGCTCGTCCAGGGTGCCGAAGCCGCCCGGGAAGGCCACCAGCGCCTTCGCCCGCATCATGAAATGCATCTTGCGGATTGCGAAGTAGTGGAACTTGAAGCTCAGCGCCGGCGTGACGTAGGGGTTGGCTTCCTCCTCCATCGGCAGCGCGATGGCCAGGCCGACCGAAAGTCCGCCGCCCTCGTAGGCGCCGCGGTTGGCAGCCTGCATGATGCCGGGGCCGCCGCCGGTGCAGACGAAGAGCTTGTCTTCCGGGTCCTTGTCGTCGCTGTACTGGGCGATCAGCTTGCCGAGGGCGCGCGCCTTCTCGTAGTAGTGCGAGCTGCGCGCCAGCCTGCGCCAGCGCGCGGCGGCGATCGCGTCGCCGGCGGCATCGGCCTGGGCGATCAGGGCACCGGATTCCTCCTCGCTGCGGAAGCGCGCGCTGCCGAACACCACCACGGTGTTCTCGATGCCATGGGCACGCATCTCGAGGTCGGGTTTCATCAGCTCGAGCTGCATGCGCAGCCCGCGCGTTTCGCGCCGCAACAGGAACTCGGGGTCGGCAAAGGCGAGTCGCGAGGGGTCGGCGTTGAGAGGAAGGCCCTTGTCGGCATGCGCCTGGAGAGTGGCCCAGGCGTCTGCGAGGCGCTTGTTGTGGATGTCGTGTGCGTTGTTGGGCATGGTCTGGTGCGGAAATCGGCCTAGGATTGTGCGCGCTCCGCCGTCCAGCGTCCGGTGCGCAAAAAAGGCTCCCGAAGGAGCCTTTGACGCGGATACCGCAGCCGCTCAGACACGCTTGCGGTATTCGCCCGTGCGGGTGTCGATCTCGATGCGGTCGCCCTGGGAGACGAACAGCGGCACCGGCACCTCGAAGCCGGTGGCGATCTTGGCAGGCTTCAGCACCTTGCCCGAGGTGTCGCCCTTGACGGCCGGCTCGGTCCAGGTGATCTCGCGCTCGACGCTGGTGGGCAGTTCGACCGAAATCGCCTTGCCGTCGTAGAACACCACTTCGACCGGCATGCCGTCTTCGAGGTAGTTGAGCGCGTCGCCCATGTTCTCGGCCTCGACCTCGTACTGGTTGAATTCGCTGTCCATGCAGACGTACATCGGGTCGGCGAAGTAGGAGTAGGTGCACTCCTTCTTGTCGAGCACGATCTGCTCCATCTTGTCGTCGGCCTTGAACACGACTTCGGTGTTGAAGTTGGCGATCAGGCTCTTGAGCTTCATGCGCACGGTGGCGGAATTGCGGCCGCCGCGGCTGTACTCGGTCTTGAGCACGACCATCGGGTCCTTGCCGTGCATGATCACGTTGCCGGCGCGGATTTCTTGAGCGATTTTCATAGTCAGGGTTTCTGGATGTTGGCCGCTCGGCGTGTCTGGGCCTGGATCCTCTGACACATTCACCGCGGCGGGTTCAGCGGATGCAGCGGCACCTGGGCTGGGGCCCGGCCCGAAATCCGCAAAGCCCGCAATTCTAACTTTTTTGGGCGACGAACTGCCGCAAACGGGCCAGAAGGCCATCCTGTTCGAGCAGCCGATCGCGTGCGGCGACCGCGGCTGCCCGCCACGGCGGCAGTGCCACCGGGCCCACGTCCGGCAGCTCGCCCTCGGCCATGCCGTTCCAGAGGTGGTGCAGGCGGCGCAGCAAGGGTGGAGCCTCCAGCCAGTCCAGGAAGGCGTCGAGCTTGGTGTGGTGGGCGTCGTCGTCCTGGGGGTAGATCTGCCAGACGAAGGGCGCCCCGGCCCAGAGGGCGCGCACCAGCGAATCCTCGCCCCGCACGAAGTTCAGGTCGCAGGCCCACAACAGGTGGTCGAAATCGGTCTGGGACAGGTGGGGCAGCCACTGGATCGACAGCGCGCCGCGCCTGGCCGGCCCGGGCGGCAGGGCCCGGGATGCGCGGCCGGCCGTCACCAGCAGGCGGGTGGGCTCGCCCGCCTGCTCGAAGCGCGCGAGCAGGGCCCCGAGCGCCGGCGGTTCGTAGCAGAACAGACAGACCAGGCGTTCGCCGTTCCAGTCGATGTTCTGCTGCGCGAGCCAGGCGGCGCGGTCGAAGCGCGCGCGCCGTGCCGGCAGGTCCTCCTCGCGCAGCAGCCCGCCCGTCGAGCGGGTGAAGCCGGGATAGAAGAAGTACTTCGTGAGGCCGGTGCCCGGGCCCTTGAACACGGGCGAAGGCAGCCCGTGCAGACGCTCGACGTAGGGTTCGGCGGACAGGTATTCGAGATTGAGCCAGACGCGGCGCGGCGCGCCCGCCGGGAGGGGTTCCGCGAAGCGCGCGACGAGTTCGGGCGCGGGGTCGCAGCCGAAGGCCTCGATCAGCACGTCCGGCGGCTGCGCGGCGCGGGCTTCTTGCCCGGCCCCATCCTCGCTCCAGGTGACCACGCGGACCCCGTCGTGGCCCTGCGGCGCCATCCATGCCAGTGCCGAGGGGTCGTCGATCCACAGCCGGACCGTGTCGCCCCCAGTCGCGAGCCCGCACGCCAGCCGCCAGCACACGCCGACGTCGCCATGGTTGTCGATGACCTTGCAGAAAATGTCCCAGCGCATCGCGGGATACTCTACAGCCCGTTGCCGGCGACCGGCCGCGCTCGCGCCAGCACAATAGCGCCCGATGTCAGACACGCATTCCGATCAATTGCTCAGCGAAGTTGCGGCGCTCCCCCAACTGCCGGGCGTCTACCGCTATTTCGACGCGGCGGGCGCGGTGCTGTACGTGGGCAAGGCGCGCAACCTCAAGAAGCGCGTGGCCAACTATTTCCAGAAGAACCACGCCGGCACGCGCATCGGCCACATGATCTCGAAGATCGCCCGCATGGAGACCACCGTGGTGCGCTCCGAGGCCGAGGCGCTGCTGCTCGAGAACAACCTGATCAAGACGCTCAAGCCGCGCTACAACATCCTGTTCCGGGACGACAAGAGCTACCCCTACCTGAAGATCGCGTCGCACGCCTTCCCGCGGCTGGCGTACTACCGCGGATCCGTCGATCGCAAGCACCGCTACTTCGGTCCGTATCCGAGCGCCTGGGCGGTGAAGGAATCGATCCAGCTGCTCCAGAAGGTCTTCAAGCTGCGCACCTGCGAGGACACGGTGTACGCCAACCGCACGCGGCCGTGCCTGCTCTACCAGATCAAGCGCTGCACCGGACCGTGCGTG
Organism: Variovorax stachyos; assembly: GCF_051400855.1. Classification (NCBI taxonomy): domain Bacteria; kingdom Pseudomonadati; phylum Pseudomonadota; class Betaproteobacteria; order Burkholderiales; family Comamonadaceae; genus Variovorax; species Variovorax stachyos. Next base: position 44,127 of record NZ_JBLFFN010000005.1, read on the forward strand.
GGCTACATCACGCCCGAGGCCTATGCTCACGACGTGGCGAATGCCGAGGCCTTCCTGCTGGGCGACACGCAGGCGGTGCTGTCCCAGCTCGAGGCCCGCATGACGGCGCATGCCGAGAAGCTGGAGTTCGAGCAGGCGGCCGAGCTGCGCAACCAGATGTCGGCGCTGTCGCGCGTGCTGCACCAGCAGTCGATCGAAATCGCCTCCGACAAGGACGTGGATATCCTCGCGGTCAAGGTGCAGGGCGGCAAGGCCTGCGTCAACCTCGCCATGGTGCGGGGTGGCCGGCACCTGGGCGACCGGGCCTACTTCCCGGTTCACATCGAAGACGCGGCGCAGATGGAGCAGGGCGCCCAGGACGCCGAGGGCGAGGAGGCCCCGGGCGCCTTCGCGGGGTCGGTGGAGGTCCAGGTGCTCGAGGCCTTCATCGCCCAGCACTACATCGACGTGCCGGTGCCGCCCACGCTGGTGCTGAGCGAACTGGTGAGCCGCGAGCTGATCGAGGCCATCTCGCAGCAGGCCGGCACGCGGGTGACGGCCGTGTTCCAGCCGCGCGAGCAGCGCCGGCACTGGCTGGAGATGGCGCAGACCAACGCCGGCCTGCAGCTCGCGCGCCTGCTGGCGGAAGAGGGCTCGCAGCAGGCGCGCACGCGCGCGCTGGTCGAGGCGCTCGAGCTCGCGCCGGACGAGCTCGACAACTTCCGCGTCGAGTGCTTCGACATCTCGCACACGGCGGGGGAGGCCACGCAGGCTTCCTGCGTGGTCTTCGAGCATCACGCGATGCAGAACCGCGAGTACCGGCGCTACAACATCGAGGGCATTACGCCAGGCGACGACTATGCGGCGATGCGGCAGGTGCTCCATCGCCGCTACGGCAAGCTGGCGGAGGCCATGGCCGCAGAGACCGATGCGCCGCCGGCGGGCGATGCGGGCGGCGCCGGCAGCGATGCCCAACCCGGTACGCGCGGCGCGCGCATGCCCGACCTCGTGCTGGTCGACGGCGGCAAGGGCCAGGTGTCTATGGCGCGCGAGGTGTTCAGCGAACTGGGGCTGCCGCTGTCGCTGATCGTCGGGGTGGAGAAGGGCGAGGGCCGCAAGGTCGGCCTGGAGGAACTGGTCTTCGCCGATGGCCGCGACAAGGTGTACCTCGGCCGCGACTCGGCGGCCCTGATGCTGGTGGCGCAGATCCGCGATGAGGCGCATCGCTTCGCCATCACCGGCATGCGTGCGAAGCGCGCCAAGGTGCGGGTCGGCGGCAGCCAGCTCGAAGACATCCCCGGCATCGGGCCCAAGCGCCGCGCGCGGCTGCTGCAGCGCTTCGGCGGCATCCGCGGCGTGGCGGCGGCGAGCGTGGAGGACATCGCCTCGGTCGACGGCATCGCCTTCGAACTGGCGGAGGAGATCTACCGGGCCTTGCACTAGGCCCCTGGAGCGGGCAGGCCGGAGGCGAGCCATATACTCCTCGCCATGTTCTGGACGCTTCCCACCATCATGACGTGGACGCGCATCGTCGCGATCCCGCTGATCGTGGGGGTGTTCTACCTGCCCCTGAGCGAGCCAATGCGCAACATCGTGGCCACGGTGCTGTTCATCGTGTTCGCCGCCACCGACTGGCTCGACGGTTTTCTTGCACGGCGGCTCAACCAGACCTCCGCCTTCGGCGCCTTCCTCGATCCGGTCGCCGACAAGTTCCTGGTGTGCGCCTCGCTGCTGGTGCTGGTGCACCTGAACCGCGCCGACGTGTTCGTGGCCCTGATCATCATCGGCCGCGAGATCGCCATTTCAGCCTTGCGCGAATGGATGGCGCAGATCGGTGCCGCCAAGAGCGTGGCGGTCCACATGATCGGCAAGATCAAGACCGTCGTGCAGATGGTCGCGATCCCTTTCCTGCTTTTCGACGGCGTCCTGTTCGGCGTGATCGATACCGGCACCTGGGGCCAGTGGCTGATCTGGATCTCGGCCGTGCTCACGGTCTGGTCGATGGTCTACTACCTCCAGAAGGCCGTTCCGGAGATCCGGGCCCGCGCCAAATGACGGCGGTTGGGGCGTCGGCCTCTTCGGGATGGGTGCGGGCCATGCCCGCGGTCTTCGTGCTGATCTGGAGCACCGGCTTCATCGTGGCGCGCTACGGCATGCCCTATGCCCCGCCGCTCAAGTTCCTGGCGGTGCGCTATGCGCTGTCGGTCCTCTGCTTCCTGGTCTGGGTGTGGGCGGCGCGCGCGCGCTGGCCGCTGGGGCGCGCGCAATGGGGGCACCTGGCGGTCACCGGCATCCTGATGCAGGCGGGCTACCTCGGCGGCGTGTGGGCGGCAGTGCGGGCCGGCATGGGCTCGGGGCTGATCGCCTTGCTCGTCGGCATCCAGCCCGTGCTCACGGCCATCTGGATGTCGATGCACGGCGGCGCGGTCTCGCGTCGCCAATGGGCCGGCCTCGCGCTGGGCTTCGCCGGCCTCGTGCTGGTGGTGCTGCGCAAGCTGGAGCAGGGCGGGGAAGTGAGCGTGCTGACCATGGGGCTGGCGCTGATGGCGCTCATCTCCATCACGGCGGGAACCCTGTATCAGAAGCGCTTCGTCGCGCCCTGCGACGTGCGCGTCGCGGGTGCGATCCAGCTCGGCGCGGCGCTGCTGGTCACGCTGCCCTTTGCGGCCCTGGAGGCCGACAGCATCCAGTGGAACCTGTATTCGGGTGGCGCGATGGCCTGGTCCGTGCTGGCGTTGTCGCTGGGCGGCAGTTCGCTGCTCTACATGCTGATCCAGCGCGGGACCGCGACGGCCGTCACCAGCCTGCTGTACCTCGTGCCGCCCTGCACAGCGCTGATGGCCTGGCTTCTCTTTGCCGAGCCGATCACGGTGGCCACGCTGGTGGGTATCGCAATGACGGCGGCGGGCGTGAGCCTGGTGGTGCGCGGCGAGCGCTGAACCTCTCTCAGGCGCGCGCTCGCCGGTGCCTCATTTCAATCGAAATTGACCTGCTGGGCAACCAGCACGCCGTTGACGATCTGCGAGCCCGAGACCGTCACCATCCTGCCGATGGCGAGGTTGGCCGCCGTGCCGTTGGTGAAGACGACGCCCGGGCCGCTCGCGTCCACCGGCTGGCCGCGCACCCGGAAGCTCGCCGGGGAGCTGTAGCCCGCCACCGGGCCGATGAGCTTGAACGATGCCGGCCCACTGGTCCCGGGAACATGCCTGATCCTGAGCTTCGTCGCGACGAGGATGCCGCCGCTCATGGTGCCGCCGACTTCCACCTTCACGCCGTTGCCGATGGCACTGGCAAGGCCGCCGGTGATCTGCGCCGAGGCGGCATCGGCCTTCGTGCCCAGCAGCCGGAACGAGGAGAGCGCCGTGTAGTCGGTAATGATGCCCGCCAGCTGAACCGGCGTGCTGCTCGCCTGCGGGACCGTGTGCCACGCCTCCACCACCGTGGCGGACAGCACGCCCGGCGTCGCCTGGGTGGCGGCACGCACGCGCACGATGGCCCCGTTCGCCAGGGTGCTGGCGTTGATGCCGCCCGCGAAGGAGGCCGTGCCGTAGTCGACGCTCAAGCCGCCCAGCGTGAAGACGCGCGAGCCAATGTTCAGGTTCTTTACCGTGCCGGTGGCGATCGGCGCCGAGCTCGCCGGATGCTGCTCGACCCGCGTGGCGCGAAGGGCGCCGGGTGCGGCGGGCAGGCCCCAGACCTGAACCGCTGCGCCCGGCAGCAATCCGGCCAGGCCGGTTGCGTTGGCCCACACCGTCGCTCCGTCCGTGGTCACGGTGGTACCCATGAGGGTGAAGCTCCCGCGGGCAAGATCGACGTCGTCGACCGGCCCGCGCAGCTCCGCGGCGGACACCACCTGCTTCGCGACACCGCTGGTGAACTCGGCATTGAAGGGACCGGTGACCTTGGCCGTCATTCCGATCTGCAGGGCGGGGGCGTCCGCGACGCTGAAGATGGCGTTGTCGGTGCCGTAGCGCAGCCCGTTGACGATGATGCTGCCCAGGCCATCGACCCCGCCGATACCGACGGCATCCGCGGTGCTCACGCCGGTGCCACCCGATCCGACGCCCGAGTCGTCGCCGCCGGCAGCGGCCGTCGACGAGCCGTCCGATGCGCCCGATCCATCTACCGAGCCTGTTCCATCCGATGTGCTCGTTCCGTCGGCGGAGCTTGTTCCACCTGCGGATGTCGACCCGCCTGCAGACCCCGGCGTGCCGTCGCCCGACGCATTGCTGGAGAGGCCGCGGAACGCGGTACCGGACGGGGCGCCGCTTGCGCCGGCCGGAGCGAAGCTGCCGCCGTCGCTGCCGCCCCCGCACGAGAGCAGCAGGGTCATCGACGCTGCGATCAGGCAGCTTCGCACGAGGCTGTTCTTCATTCTTTTCCCTTTTGCCCGATCTGGGGCACGCCGGATCCCGGCTCGGCCGGCTCGGTGGATTCGGCCTCGTAGTAGGTGTAGATGCCGACGCGGATCCGGCCCGATGCGTTTCCGGCGACGGAGGCGACGGCCCGTGTCATCTCGTGCGTCAGCTCGTGATGCAAGCTGCTCCAGCGTTGCCGGACCAATTGCTCGATGCCTTGGCAGTCCTGCAGGGTCACGCCGTTGGCATAGACCGCGCGCTCGAGCATGGGCGCCCGTTCGCCCAGCGTGTTGGAGACGGCGGCCAGCAGGTGATCGCGGGCGTTGTCGCCGAAAAAGGCCAGCATGGACTGCAGATCCTTCGCGGGCACGAAGGCTTCGGCCGTGATTTCGACGTGACCCCCGTGCTCGGCCACCATGTTCAGGCGGACCAGCTCGTCGAGGATGGCGCGGTGGTGCATGTTGCCGCGGCTCGCTTGCCTGGCCACCGTTTCGAAGGAAGGCACGCCGGCCTCGGCCACGACGGGCAGGCGCCGGTGTTCCGGATGCTCGGCCAGCATCTGCAGCCACAGGGTGAAGGTCTTGGCGGCCGCCGACATTTCGGTATGGGGCAGGACTTCGCCCAGCTCCCGGACCTTGGCCGTGACGGCCTTGCGGTTGAGCCCGGTCGATACCGAGAGTTGGCTGATGTTGGGGTTCTTGACACCCTGGGCCTGCCAGGAGCGGCGCGCCTCGCTCAGCAGCAGGTCGCGCAGCATTTCCTCCAGATGGGGATGCTTGACTCCCATGGCCAATGCGAGCCGGACCACCGGACGCATGACGCGCGCGCAGGCTGCGAGTGTCCAGGCGAGCTGGTTTTCCATGTCAGTGCGAGGCCCGTCCCATGCCCATGCTCCGTTGTTGTTGTGGCGCCGAAGGGAACTCGGCCGGCCAGTTTTTGCAAGTCGGCGAGGATCGCATAAAAAAATGCTTAGTCCGGCTTCAGGCGCAGGTGCCGAGAGCCGTTCGCGTGATCGAAGCCCGCCCGGTGGCGCTGATCTTGACGACGCGTTCCTGCCCGCCCACGCTGGGGCTCGCGCGGCAGATGGTGAAGGTGGCCTGGCTGGCGCCGACGCCGGTGGACTCGAAGCTCAGCGAGGTGGTGCCGCCGCCTTCCGTGAGCTTGTAGCCCGCGGCCGCGGCCGGCTGCTGGTGGATGACCGTCGTGCCGCTGAGCACGATCCAGCCGGTCTCCCAGCCGCCCGACGTGCTGCAGCTGGTGCCGTTGGCGGACACGCACATCGTGACCTGGGCGTTGCGCTTGATCGCCTCCGTGCGTGCCAGCTGACTGCCGGCCACCAGATCGGTGGCATAGGAAGTCAGGCGGTTGGAAAGCCGGATTCCGTCGAAGGAGGGCACGGCCACCGCGAGCAGGATCGCCAGCACCGTGATCGTGACCATCAGCTCGATGAGGGTGAAGCCGCGCCGGCGGCCGGCCGATCGGCGTCCGAGCCTGACCGCGAGCGAGCGACGGACGTTTGCAGCGCTCACTTCTGGATGAACCAGTAGACCCGGCCCTTCGGCTGGCGGAAGGCGGCTTTGCCGAAAGTCTCCTTGGGGCTCAGGACGGAGTCCCGGCTGCCTCCGATGACCACGTCCCGCACGCCGTTGTTGTCGTCCCTGACCCGCCCCACGAAAGGGGAAGGGGCTAGGCCGCCACCGACGACGACGTCGGAACGCGTCCCTCCCTGTGCGGGCGAGGCGTCGAGATAGGACACGTTGTAGACGCTGGCGGTACCGAGATCGGCGCGGCAGGTCTGGCTCTGATTCAAGGGGTTGCTCGGTATGTGGGTGCTGAACGTGGTGGTGCCATAGGCCGTGACGGACGAGGTCACGACCTGCTCGCCCGCCGCCAGCGCCAGGTACCAGCCCTTCTTGGCCGCCAGGTCGGTGCCGGTCGGGGTCGATGTGCCCGTGATGGCAACCAGAGACTGGTGGCACAGCACCTTGACGGAGCCGCAGCGTGAAGCTTCTGCGTCCAGCCAGCTTGTGTCGGCGGGCTTGTCCACCAGCATGTAGAAGCGGTTGGCAACGGACAAGGCATATTCGTAGTACCGCAGCGGCTTTTCGCGATCGCCGGAGCCCAGGAGCAGCACGTACAGGCCGTTGTCCTCGACGACGTCGGGGCCGAACATGAACTTGCGATTGGGGGTGCAACTGACGGCATCGTCGCAGCCCAGCGAGGCGAGCGTCGTCATCTCCCAGGTGCCGGGGGCACGGTCCTCGATCTTGATGCGGTAGACATTCCCGCCCAGGTCCGCCGCATAGGCGTACTTGGCCAGTCCGGCGGCGTCGTTCACGATCGTGACCTCGCCGGAGACCGCGCGGGCGGTGGTGAATGTACTGAGCACGATTCCCGAACTGGCATCGAGCACGTAGACCTTGTTGCCCTTGGTGCTCGAACTGCACGCTTTCGTGGAGACGTTCGTGTCCACGTCCTCGCATTTGTCGTAGCCGCCGCCGAAGATCAGCAGCGGTCCGCTGCTGTAGCCGGAAGCCTTCACGACCTTCGGTGCTGACCAGGTCTGGCCGATACCTTCGAAGCCGATGTCGCATCCGGTGTCGTTGTCCTGGTTGGGGCAGCCCTTGCGCCACTTGAGCGTCGGTGCAGTCGGGTTCGACACGTCGAAGGCATAGAGCGCGCGACCGCCGCGGCGCATGCTTGCGAACAACCACGTATCGCTGCCTTGCCGGTAGGCGGAAACCGGACCATCCATGCCATAGGGCTTGGGTGCGGCGGCGCCGGTGGTCGTGGCGGTGGTCTGGGGATAGTTGATGCGGACGGTGTTGTCGCGCAGCCGTTTCAGGCTGCCGTAGAACTCCGGCGGGATGAACGACCACAGTTCGCTGCCGGCAGGGGCCGAGCCCAACAGTGCGCTCGTCGTGCTGCGATTGCCGTTGACGGCGCGCAGCGCACCATCGTTGCCGCCATAGAACACCACCACCTGCGGCGCCGAATCGGTGCCGTAGTTGATGGCCACCGGGCGTGAATGAACCACATCGCCGTGCACCGATGGGCGCATGTCGGGGTAGGTCAGCGGATTGCCCTTGGCATCCTTCAAGGGGTTGCCGCTGCTGTCGAGCCTCTCGTCGCCCTTGTTGTCCTCGCCGCGGACCCAATTGACCAGGGTGTCGCGGTCGGCGTCGGTCGATACGCCGACATCCGCGCGCTTCACGTTGCCGGCGCTGAAGTCGATCAAGCTCGTGCAGGCACCGGGCGCGCAGGTCTTGACGTTCCGAGCGGGGACCGTCATGTGTCGCAGCAGATAGCCCTGGGCACCCTTTTCCACGATGTTCCCGTCGGGGCTGTCTGCGACCTCCTTGCCGATGCAGTCGCCCGCCGGACGGAAACTCCAGTACTTGTCGGTGTCGCTGCGCGCAGGTGTCCAAAAGCTGCGCGCGCAGGGAGCGATGAAGCCCGTCTCGGCGTTGATGGCATTGGCGTCGTCAGCATCCTGCAGGATCAGCTGCTTGTTGCCATCCAGGCCCAGCTTGTACTGCTTGAGGTTGCCGTTCCAGCGCGGCAAGGCATCCTGGTCCGGACGGAACATCCCGACGAACACCTGGTTCAGGTAGGTGCCTTGCGTGTTGACGCTCACGGGCAGGCTCACCGAGGAGAACACGCTGTTGACGGACTGGATCTTGCTGAAGATGTCGTTGAGCGCGTCACCCAATGCCGCGCCCAGGTCGGGCTTAGCGCGCAGATCGTAGTACTCGCCCTTGCTCTGGCCGGCCATGCTTTTGAGCAGGGCGGTCCAGCCGGGGCCCTGGCCACCGCTCGCTGCGGCAGCCTCGATGGTGTAAACCTTCACGCCGAGGCTGGTGTTCAGGAACTTGGCCCACTCGTCGGCCATGTTGTCCTGCGAGCCGCTCGGAGTTAAGGGGATCGTTGTGGTCGAGCCGCCGACCGCCTGCAACGCATCGGCAGCCGTCTTGGTGTCGCTGGTGTTGTCCTGAGGAGCGCCGTTGCTGATGTAGATGACGTAGGTGCCGGTGCAGTGGGCCGTGTTCGGGCTGTTGTACGCCGTGCCGTCAAACGCGCTCAAGGCGTTGCCCGGCAATGCGTAGATGGCCTTGGACGCCGCTGTGCCCGTGATGTTTCCGGTGTAGTCCGTCTTCAGCTTGTTGTTGCCGGCCATCGGCGCGCCGCCGGTGAGATAGCGGTGGATCTCCACCATGGTCTTGCCGACCTTGCCGCCATTGGACTTGTCGCCGAGCTTGTCGAGCCTGCCGGGACTGTCCGCGCGAAAAAGTGCGCCGTACTTGACCTTGGTGCCATTGTCCAGCGTGCGGACAGCGGCGCGCACGTAAGCTCCGTCGACGTTCGAGTTGCCATTGCCTGTCTCGCTGAACATCATCAGGCCCACGCGGAATCTGTCAGGCTTGAGGCTTTCGAAGGCGGTCGCCAGAGCAGTCATTTCAGCCTCGAAGGGCTGGCTCCAGTTGGCCGTGTTGTCCAGAACGAAGATCACGTTGGGAAGATCCGTGACGACTGGGGTGTAGCCAGTGAACAGGTCGATGTCCTCCGCCCGCGCCGGTGTCGCCAGCTGCAGCACCAGCAAGGCAGCGGCCCACAGTGGTTTGAGAAAGTTCTTTTTCATTTGTCGAACCTGTTCATCGTCTGATCGCAAGAAAGAACGCCTCAGGGGCAGAAGGCTTCGAACTGCGCCTGGCTCATGAGCACGCGCACGCCTTGCCGGACCGCGATCGAGGCGCCGGTCGCGTCGTCCGTCACGGTGGTGCTGATGTCCCAGACGGCGTTGTATTGATCCGGCACCGTGGTCAGCCCAGAGCCGCTGGTGGAGCCACCGCCGGTGATTCCGCCTGGGCCCGTCCTCGTGCCGCCGCCTCCTCCGCCCGAGGCCTTGGTCACCCGCGCGCAGGTCGGTGGTGCGACCTGCACCGTGTAGTCGGTCTTGCCGTCGTTGTTGATGTCCACCAGGCTGGCAGTCGCCACCGGCGCCACCATCGACGGGGTGCCGTCCGCGTTGGGCGGCAACAGCGAGGCGGCGACCTCCTCGATGGCTCGGTTGGCCGCCGCGACGGCCTCGTTGCGCGTCTGCATGTTGCCGACGGACTTGAGGTTGGAGATGCTGACGTTGAACGCGACGACCACCGTCAGGGTGATAAGCACCAGCATGATGAGGCCGACGATCAGCGCGGCGCCGCGCTGTCGGCTCGGGGTCATGGTTCTCACGGCGGCGTTTCCCTTCGGCCTGCGACGTTGGTCAGGCGCACGGTGGTGGAGAACACGTGCCGCTTGTACTGGTCGTTGTAGGCAGGAAGGGTCGCGGCGCTGCCGAGCTCGTAGGTCTTGTTGTCGGTATGGCCCGGCGAAGGCTCGATGCTGCGCGCGAGCAGGTAGAACTTCACGGCGACCGTATTGATCAACTGGTCCGCCGTGCACGGCGTGGCGGTGGTGCAGCGCACGAATGCGCCGTCGGGGCTGCCGTCTCCTCGATTGGTCGGTGTCGTCTTGTTGGTGGCATCGAGCCAGTTGATGGCCTGCGTGTAGTTCACGGCGAGACCGGTCTTGCCCAGCGTATCCAGCCCCAGTTCCACGCGAAGGCCCTCGATGCCTTCGATCAGCGCCACCGGCTGCGGATAGGTGGGCGTGCCGCCCGCGGTGTCCAGGCGCGAGCGCACCAGTGTCGGGATGCCGTCGCCCTCGGCTTCGGCGTAGTCGCGGATGTAGTAGATGTCGGAGATGAACCTGCGCTTGACTGCCGCATTGGTGCAATCCTTGCGCAGGATGCTGTTGAAACCGGTGGTGTTCAGCTCGAAGGTCGAGGGCGTTTGCGTCGCGCACAAGGACGATTGGAAATAGAGCTTGCCCGCAGGAATATCGCTTTCGCAGTTGGGCGTGCCTGGCAGGCACGTCTCGGCATGACGCACCACCAGCACATCGGTGTCCGCCTTCTTGTGGGTCACGATCGCGGCACAGCCGGCGGGAACGTCCTCGTAGCTCTGCACGGGAATGTCGAGCAGGCTGCGCTTGTAGGCGTCGGTCCAGTTGGCCGGCGTGTAGGCGAGGCAGGGGTCGGGCGCAGCGCCGGTCGGCACGTCGGCGGGCACCGTGGTCAGAGTCAGGTCGTCGAACTGGGGCATGTAGTTTTCCCAGAAACCGGCGTGCGCGACCTCGTTCTCCAGGACGTGCACGGCGAGCCGGCCGCTTTCGATCTGCCGGTTGACCTTGACCATTTCCCGGTTGGAACGCGACACGTTGAGGTACAGGGTGATCAGGGCTGCCACGATGATGAGCGTGATGGCGATCGACACCATCAGCTCGATCAGGGTCAGGCCCCGCTGCGCGGCAGCGGCATGCGCGCGCGAGAAGCGACTACGGGATCTCGCCTTCATGTGAGTGAGCCGATGCGCACCAGGGTCGTCACCGTGCGGCGGCACAGGTCGTCCTTGCAAGGCGATGTCGTCGGGTCGCCGTTGTAGAGGTTCTTGCCGCAGGCGACGCCGTCGGGCGGCGCAGAGATCGGCACCAGGCCCTGCCAGGCCACGGTGATCAGGTACTCGTTGTTGCCCAGGTCCTCGACGCAGCCGCGGCCGCCGATCACGGTGCCCATCTTGCTGGTGCCGGACGTCTCTGCCGCGCCCTGTAGCGCGTTGCACCATTCCGCCGCGTCGACCTGCTGGCGGCTGCCTGTGGCGGCGGGGCAGTTGCCGGTGCCCACGGGCGTCGCCGTGACGTAGCTGCCGGCGGCGCGGCGGTTGATGGCGATGCGGTTGGCCATGTCGTTCAGCAGGATCAGCGCCTGGGAGCGCTGGTAGGCCTCCATCTCGGACACCTGCAGGCGGGATTGCAGGCCGACCAGTCCGAGCAGGCCGAAGGCGATGATGACCAGGGTGACGAGCGCTTCCAGCAGGGTGGCACCGCGCTGCGAGTGGAGCTTCACCATTTTTCGGGGGGCTCCTTGAGGCCCTCGTTGTTGAGCTTGAGTATGACGTCGCTGGCTTGGCTGTTCTTCGGCGTGAAGGTCACGGTGAAGCCCGGCACGGGACCGGTGGCCAAGGTGATGTCCCAGTCGTAGTTGGCGCTGACCTCCGCCGGCACTGCGTAGCCGAGCGCAGCCTTGTCGGCGTAGCTGCGGTTGGCCAACAGGAACTGTTGCTCACGATTGGCGATGTCCATCATCTGCGCCTGCGCCGCGGACCGTTTGGAACGAATGACGTATTGCTGGTAGCTGGGCAGAGCGATGGCGGCCAGGATGCCGACGACCGCTATCGTGATAACCAATTCGATCAATGTGAAACCGTGCTGTTTGCGCATCAACTCTCCAACCGCCTTGCTCTCTGGGACCCGTGCAGAGTACCGACGACATACCGATAACCAGAAATGTGACGATATGTTAAGAATGTGAAATTATCACACTGAGCTGTCAGAAAGCGCGACAAATGGTCGATTTCTCCCGCCAAGCGGCGCAGAGGCGTAGTCGGAAGCACACAACGCCGGGGCCGAAATACCCAGCCGGCATGGGGAGGTTTGTTACACCTTGTGATGCCTGGGACCCACGCGTGCAGGCGCCGCCGGCTTCCAGGGCTCCGGGCGAAATTGTTCGATCAGGAAGTCGACCAGCAGACGGACGCGGCGCGGCGTCCTGGCGCGCCAGGGGGCAATCCACTGGATGTCGGCTTCAGGCATCGACAACTCTGGCAGCACGCGAACGAGTTCGCCCGAGCTCAGTTGCGGCTCGATGTCCCAGAGGCTGCGCAGCACGATCCCGCGGCCGGCGAGGCACCAGTCGCGCACCAACTCGCCGGAATTGCTCGACAAGGGGCCGCTGACCTGAACGCGCGTGGAGGCGCGATTCTTCGCGTCGCTCAAGGTCCACACATCGGAGCGTCGGGCAGACGCATCCTCGTTTTCGTGCACGACCAGGCAATCGTGCCCGGTAAGGGCTTGCGCATCCGCAGGTGTTCCGCGCCGTCGGAGGTAGGCAGGCGAAGCGGCCAGCACGCGCTGGTTCCGCGCCAGCCGGCGTGCGACCCAATCACCCGCGTGCCGGACCGGCGTGGACCAGAGCCATACCGCACCGTCGTAGCCTTCGGCACCAAGATCCGGGAGGCGTTCCGTGAGGTGAAGTTCGATCTGCAAGGCGGGGTATTGCTGTCCGAACTGGGCGAGCGCTGGGCCTAGCCAGCGTCGTCCGAATCCGAAGGTGGCGGCGATCCGCAGTGCGCCGCTCGGCTCCTTCTGCCGCTCCCGCAGCTCGGACTCGAGTGCCGCGAAGCCTTCGAGCAGACGTTCGGCATGTGCGCAGACGGCCTCGCCCTCGGCAGTGAGGCTCAGGCGGCGAGTGGTGCGCTCGAAGAGGCGATGGCCGACCCCTTCCTCGAGCTGTGCGAGTCGCTTGGTGACGACCGAGGGCACCACGCCCAATGCCGTGGCTGCACCAGCCAGGCTGCCTGCATGGCGCACGGAGAGAACCAACTCGAGATCACTGCGTTCCATTCGTTCCCTGCTGGAAAGAGTCAATTCGCTGATTGTTTCTTGATGAGGCCCAGAAGCACAACGCACAATCGCGGGCATGCAGAACGGTTTTTCTCCTTTCCACGTGGTTCGCGACGAGGTCCGCCTGCACGGGCGCATCGGCGGAAAGGGCGCGCCCTTGCTGCTGCTGCACGGACATCCGCAGACACATGCCATCTGGCAGCGCGTGGCGCCCGCGTTGGCCACCCGCTTCACGCTGGTGATGATGGATCTGCGCGGCTATGGCGACTCGGATCGGCCGGCGACCGATGCCGCGCACCTTCCTTACAGCAAGCGCGAGATGGCAAGAGACGCAATGGCGGTGATGCGCCATCACGGCTTCGAGCGCTTCCACGTTCTGGCACACGATCGCGGCGCGCGTGTTGCGCACCGGCTCGCCATGGATCACCCTCGGGCCGTCGAGCGCTTGATGCTGCTGGATATCGCGCCGACGCTGGCGATGTACGAACAGACGTCCGATGCCTTCGCCCGTGCGTACTGGCACTGGTTCTTCCTGATCCAGCCGCCGCCGCTGCCCGAGGCTCTGATCGAGTCCGACCCGGTGCGCTACGTCCGCAGCGTGATGGGCAGCCGACATGCCGGCCTGGCGCCTTTCGCGCCCGAGGCGCTGGCCGAGTACGAGCGCTGCGCCGCGATCGCCGGCACGGCGCGCGGCATCTGCGAGGACTACCGTGCCTCGGCGACGATCGATCTCGAGCATGACCGCGCCGACATCGCAGCCGGCCTGAAGCTCGTGCAGCCGCTGCGCGTGCTGTGGGGCGAGCACGGCGCGGTGGGGCGCTGCTTCGATGTGCTGGGGCTTTGGCGCGAGCGCGCCGAGCGGGTGTCCGGTGCTGCGCTGGCCTGCGGCCACTACATTCCCGAAGAGGCATCCGAGGCGCTGGCCGAAGAAGCGCTTCGATTTTTTGTTTGATACCTGAAGGAAGACATCATGAGCGGCAAAAAGCGCATCGCCGTGATCGCCGGAGACGGCATCGGCAAGGAAACCATGCCCGAGGGGCTGCGCGTGCTCGATGCGGCGGCGCGCAAGTTCGGCATCGACCTGCATTTCGACCACTTCGGTTTCTCGAGCTGGGACTACTGCGAGAAGCACGGCAAGATGCTGCCGGACGACTGGAAGGATCAGATCGGCGGCCATGATGCGATCTATTTCGGCGCCGTCGGCTGGCCCGAGAAGATCCCGGACCACGTTTCTCTCTGGGGATCTCTGCTGCTGTTCCGCCGCGAGTTCGACCAGTACGTCAACCTGCGGCCCGCCCGCCTGATGCCCGGCATCGTCGCGCCGGTGGTGCGGCGCGACGGCACGGCGCGGCAGCCCGGCGAGATCGACATGTACATCGTGCGCGAGAACACCGAGGGCGAGTACTCGAGCATCGGCGGGCGCATGTACGAGGGCACGGCGCGTGAGATCGTGATCCAGGAGACGGTCATGTCGCGCACGGGCGTGGACCGGGTTCTCAAGTTCGCGTTCGAGCTGGCGCAGTCGCGTCCCGGCAAGCACCTGACCAGCGCGACCAAGTCCAATGGCATCTCGATCACCATGCCGTACTGGGACGAGCGCGTGGCCGCAATGGCGAAGAGCTACCCGGACGTCAAGCTCGACAAGTTCCACATCGACATCCTGACCGCGCATTTTGTGCAACGCCCCGACTTCTTCGACGTTGTGGTGGCCAGCAATCTGTTCGGCGACATACTGTCCGACCTCGGGCCCGCCTGTACCGGCACGATCGGCATCGCGCCGAGCGCCAACCTCAACCCCGAGCGCAGCACGCCGTCGCTGTTCGAACCGGTGCACGGCTCGGCGCCGGATATTGCAGGCAAGGGCATCGCCAACCCGATCGGTCAGATCTGGTGCGGCGCCATGATGCTCGAGTTCCTCGGATACAGGAACGCGCACGACGCGATCCTGGCCGCCATCGAGAAGGTGCTGGCGCCGGAGAGCGGGGCGCCGCGCACGCCGGACATCGGCGGCAGCGCGGGCACCATCGACATCGGCCGCGCGATTGCGCAAGCGCTCTGAACGTAGCCGCCTGGGAAAAAAGGACCGCGCAAAACATCACTAGAATCGCGGGCCTCGCTGGATTGCGCGGCCTCGTGTCGTATTGACACCCCGTGGACCAGTGGTTGTAATCCTTGTCGGCAGCGCGCTGCCGGCGCATCAGAACTGCCATCCTTTCTTCTTCAACGAACCCCGTGGCTTCGTCACGGGGCCGGCACCGCTTCTGACGCTACCCGATCAACTATCTATCCTGCAAGGGGTCCTTGTGAACAAAACCGAACTGATTGAGCACATCGCAAAAAACGCCGACATCTCGAAAGCCGCTGCCACGCGCGCACTCGAATCGACCATCGGCGCCATTCGTACGACGCTCAAGAAGGGCGGCTCAGTCTCGCTCGTCGGTTTCGGCACTTTTGCTGTGGGTAAGCGCGCTGCACGCACGGGCCGCAATCCGCGCACCGGCGACGCGATTAAAATCAAGGCCGCCAAGATCCCGAAGTTCCGCCCCGGCAAGGCGCTGAAAGATGCGCTGAACTAAGAGTCATATCCCGGTTGGGTGCTTAGCTCAGTTGGTAGAGCGGCGCCCTTACAAGGCGTAGGTCGGGGGTTCGAGCCCCTCAGCACCCACCAACCGATGCAAAGGCGAACAGTGAGTTCGCCTTTTTTGTTTTTCGCTGAAGAGACCCCATCCATGTTCGATTTCATCCGACAGCACAACAAGATCCTGATGGCTGTTCTGTTCCTGTTGATCGTGCCGTCATTCGTGGTGGTCGGCGTGCTGGACCGCTACAGCGGTTCCGGCGACAAGGGCGAGAAGGTTGCCAGCGTGGCAGGCGAGAGCATTCACCGTCCGGAATGGGATACGCAGCACCGCAACGATGTCGATCGCATTCGCCAGCAAAGGTCCGACGTCGACCCTGCGATGTTCGATACCGATGCGCAGCGCTACGCAACGCTGGAGCGGATGGTGCGCGACCGCGTGCTGGCCGCCGCTGCGGCCCAGGACCATTTCGTCGTCACCGAGCAGCGCCAGCTCGAGATATTCCAGAACGATCCGGGCCTGGCGAGCTTCGTCGTCGTCAAGGATGGCAAACGCCAGTTCGACCGCGAGCTGTTCTTGCGCGCTACGGGCATGACCCCCGAGCAGCACCAGGCCGCGCTCGCTGCGCAGATGGTGCGCCAGCAGGTGCTGAAGGGCATTGCCGATACGGCGCTCGCGACACCGGCACAGACTGCCGTTCTGCTCGACGCCTTCTATGACCGCCGCGAGATCCAGGTGGCGCGTTTCGCTCCCAGCGAGTTTGCGGCGAAGGTCACTGTCAGCGATGCGGACCTGGAGGCCTATTACAAGCAGCACGTCGCGCAGTTCCAGGTGCCGGAGCAGGCGAGCGTCGAGTACCTCGTGCTGGATCTCGAGGCTGCCAAGAAAAACATCACGGTCAACGAGGCCGACGTGCGCACCTACTACGAACAGAACCGCGAACGCCTAGGCACGAAGGAGGAGCGGCGTGCCAGCCACATCCTGATCAGTGTGCCCTCGGGCGCCCCAGCCGCCGAGCGCGAAAAGGCGCGCGAGAAAGCGCAGGGATTGCTTGCCGAGGTCAAGAAAGCACCAGGCAGCTTCGCGGAGATCGCACGCAAGAATTCGCAGGATCCGGGCTCGGCGGAAAAGGGCGGCGATCTCGACTTCGTGACCCGCGGGGCGATGGTGAAGCCGTTCGAGGATGCGATGTTCGCGCTCAAGAAGGGCGAGATCAGCGACTTGGTAGAGACCGAATTCGGCTACCACATCATCCAGCTCAACGACATCAAGCCGGGCGCGGTCCCGCCCTTCGAGCAGGTGCGCGCAAAGATCGAGGACGAGGTTCGCAGCCAGCAAGCAACGCAGGAGTTCGCCAAGGCGGCCGAGACCTTCACCGATGCCGTCTATCAGCAGCCCGACAGCCTGAAGCCGGCCGCCGAGAAGCTGAAGCTCGCGATCCGAACCGCCGACAAGGTGACACGCACGCCTGCGCCCGGTGCGACGGGCCCCCTGGCCAGCCGCAATTTCCTGAACGCCTTGTTTGCGGCCGATTCGCTGGAGCGCAAGCACAACACGGAGGCGATCGAGATCGGTCCCAACCAGCTCGCATCCGGGCGCGTGACGCAGTACACCCCGGCACGAGCGCAGCCTTTCGAAGAGGTCAAGGACAAGGTTCGGGCACAGCTCGTCGCCGAACGCGCGGGGGCACTGGCCAAGACCGAAGGCGAAGCGAAACTCGCAGCTTGGCAATCGAACGCGGCCGGCGCGAACTTCGGCGCGGCACTGACGGTTTCGCGGCTGGAGACGCAGTCGCAGCCGATGCCGATCATCGAGGCGGCACTGCGCGCCGATCCGGTCAAGCTGCCCGCGCTGGTGGGAGTGGACCTCGGCACGCAGGGATATGCCGTCGTTCGCGTCAACAAAACCGTGCCGCGCACGCCGCCCGCCGCCGAGATGGCGCAGCAGGAAACCCAGCAGGTTGCGTTGGCCACGTCCGCCGCCGAGGCTGCCGCCTACTACGAACTACTCAAGAACCGATTCAAGGCTGAGATCCTGGTGCCGAAACCGGTCGATGCGGGCATTGTCGTCGGACGCTAGCTTTTTTCCGGCTACAATTGCCGGCTCTGCGGTGGCTGTAGCTCAGTTGGTAGAGTCCCAGATTGTGATTCTGGTCGTCGTGGGTTCGAGTCCCATCAGCCACCCCAAACCCCCCCTTGCAAAACGCCGGTCATTCGACCGGCGTTTTTTTTTGGCACGCGCGGTGCTTGCAGCAATTCGGACTTGAATTAGAATTCGGACTTCCTAATTCGGAGGAACTTGCACCAATGGCCTCAACACTTGCCGACATCAATTCCCAGATCAAGAAGCACGACGAGCAGATTGCGCAATTGCGCAAGCAAGCCGAAGAACTGCGCAATCAGGAGCGCGCGAGCGTGGTCGAGGAGTTGCGGAAGAAGATCGCCGAATACGGCCTGACCGCGGCCGATTTGAAGCTCACGGGCCGCAGCACCAGGCGGGGAGCGCCCGCGGCCGCGCCAAAATCCGCCGCGAAGTACCGCAGCCCGACCGGAGAAACCTGGTCAGGCGGACGCGGTCGCAAGCCGCGCTGGATCACCGAGGCTCTGGCGGCAGGCAAATCGCTGTCTGAGTTCGAGATCCACTGAGGCGTCTGCCCGCCAAAAAAAAGCCCGCGATGCGGGCTTTTTGTATGGCAGGCGCAGGCGCTCAGTTGACCATGACGAGCTTGCCCTTGACCCCACGCGAGCCCATGCGGGCGTAGGCCGCCTTGAGTTCGGCCATGGGCATGGTGGCATCAATCACCGGCTTGACCTTGCCTTGGCCATACCATTTCACCAATTCGGCCATCATCTGCGCATTGGCCTTCGGCTCGCGCTTGGCGAAATCGCCCCAGAACACGCCGACCACCGATGCGCCTTTGAGCAGCATCAAATTGAGCGGCAGCGAAGGAATCGGTCCGGAAGCGAAACCCACCACCAGATAGCGCCCCCGCCAGCCGATCGAACGGAACGCGGGTTCCGCGAATTCTCCGCCGACCGGATCGTAAATCACGTCGGGACCCTTGCCGTCGGTCGCCGCCTTGATTGCATCCCGGAACCCATTGGGAAGCGCGTGCGTGGTGTAGTTGATCGTGAGGTCTGCTCCAATGGATTTGCACAGTTCGCATTTCTCGTCCGTCGATGCTGCTGCAATCACCTTGGCGCCGGCGGCTTTCGCGATCTGAATGGCGGCGGTGCCGACGCCGCCGGCTGCGCCGAGCACCAGCACGGTCTCGCCGGGCTTGAGCTGCGCCCGGTCCATCAACGCGTGCCAGGAGGTGGCATAGATCATGATGAAGGCGGCCGCATCGACATGGCCGAAGCCCTCCGGCAGGGGCATGCAGAGGGCGGCGGGCGCCAGCGTGTGGGTGCCGAAGCCACCCGTGCCCGACAGACAGGCAACACTTTGACCCACGCGCAAGTGGGTGACTCCTTCGCCGATCGCCGAGACCACGCCGGCGTACTCCGATCCCGGTACGAAGGGCAGCTGCGGCTTTATCTGGTATTTGTTCTGCACGATCAGCAGATCGGGAAAGTTCAGGCTGGCCGCCTTGATCTCGATCAGCACCTGGTCCGGACCAGGCGCGGGGGTGGGCAGTTCTTTCCAGGTCAGCGCATCGACGCCGGTCGGGTTCTCACAGAGCCATGCGTGCATGCTCGGTCTCCTTGGGTGAATCTGGGGCAACGGATCCGGGTCATGATAGGCCGGACTGCGGGCGGGCATTGTCCCTGTCGTGACGCGCTCGCCGCCTACAATCGCGCGCACTATCAAAGCCATGAAGATACTGATTTCGAACGACGATGGCTTCCAGGCTCCCGGCATCGTGGCGTTGCACGATGCGCTCAAGGATGTAGCGGAAGTCGAAGTGGTTGCACCAGAGCACAACAACAGCGCCAAGTCGAATGCGCTCACGCTCGCGGCACCGCTCTACGTGCACAAGGCGCACAACGGTTTTCGGTACGTGACCGGCACGCCGGCGGATTGCGTGCACATCGCGCTCAAGGGGCTGCTCGACTATCGACCCGATCTCGTGGTGTCCGGCATCAACAACGGCGCCAACATGGGCGACGACACCATCTATTCGGGCACCGTCGGAGCCGCCATGGAGGCGTACCTTTTCGGCATACCGGCAATTGCCTTCTCGCAGATCGAGAAGGGCTGGGCGCATGTCGACGCGGCGGCACGCGCGGCCCGAAGGCTGGTCGAGCAGATCGAGCGCGATCGCATGCTCGGGGGTCCTGCATTCCTGCTCAACGTCAACGTGCCGAACCTGCCATTCGAGGAGCTCAAGCCCGTCAAGGTCTGCAGGCTGGGGCGCCGCCATGCCGCGGAGAAGGTCATCACCCAGGACAGCCCGCGCGGCGAGACCATGTACTGGATCGCGGGCGCGGGCGGCGCGAAAGACAGTGGTGAAGGCACCGACTTCCATGCGACGGCCGCCGGCCACATCGCCTTGACGCCGCTGCAGATCGACCTGACCGACCACGCCAATCTGGAACAGTGGCGCCAGACGGTGGCGCGATTGGGCGAGCCTTCCTGACCATGGCGAGTCAACGGCCAGGGTTTCCCGTGCGGCTCACGCCCACCGCATCGGCTGCGACGCGTGGCCGGCCGTCGGCGGTTCCCGTGAAGCCGCTCGTTCATCACACACCGTCCATGGCATCGGACGCGGTGCGCGCCCGCATGGTTCAGCGGCTCGCCGCGCAGGGCATCGCCGACCCGCGCGTAGTCCGCGCCATGAACACGGTCGAGCGTCATCGATTCGTCGACAGCGCCTTGGTCAATCAGGCGTATGAAGATACCAGCCTGCCGATCGGACTGGGCCAGACCATCTCTAAGCCGAGCGTGGTGGCGCGCATGATCGAGCTGCTGCTCGGTGCGCCTGCCTTGGCGAACAAGCCCGGCGATCGGCTCGGACGCGTGCTCGAGATCGGGACCGGCTGCGGCTACCAGGCCGCGGTGCTGAGCCATGTCGCGGCGGAGGTCTACAGCATCGAGCGCCTGCGCGGCCTGCATGAGCGGGCGCGCGCCAATCTGCGCCCGTTCCGATTGGCCACGGTTCACTTACTCCTTGGGGACGGCATGGTGGGCTACGCGAAGGGCGCTCCCTACGCCGGCATCGTTGCGGCGGCGGGCGGCGATGCAGTGCCGGAGACATGGGTCGCGCAGCTCGCCGTGGGCGGGCGCATCGTCGCGCCGACGCAGTCGTCGACTGGTGGACAGGCCCTCGTCGTCATCGACAAGACAGCACGCGGACTGGAGCGCCGCGTTCTTGAGGCGGTTCACTTTGTCCCCCTAAAATCAGGAATTGCTTGAAGGAAGAACACATGCAGGGTATTGGCAATCGGGGCTGGCTTGCTGGCGTGATGCTGCTGGTCGCACTCTTGATTGCGGGGTGTGCCGCGAAGCGTGGGCCCGTTCCGGTCGAGGACCGCGGCACGATGATCGGTGCGCCAGTTGCTGCTCCGTCGACTGCTCCAGGCACACCTCCCATCACCACCGATGCATCGGGCAAGCCGCTGCCGGGCATCGAGAACTACGGCAAACCGGGGTACTACGCGGTGCGTCCGGGCGACACCATCCGCCGCATCGGCACGGAGACGGGTCAAAACTGGCGCGACATCGCGCGCTGGAACAATCTCGAGAATCCCGACCTGATCGAAGTGGGTCAGGTGCTGCGCGTAATTCCGCCTGCGGGCGCGACCACGACGCCGGCAGCAACGCCCGCGCCCCTTGCCTCTGATGCAGCGCGGACCGCCGGGCCGTCGGCGGGCCCCGCAGCGGCCGCTGCTGCCGCGCCGGCTCCAGCTGCTGCTGCGAGCGCGGCTGCCAAGCCGACGCCTTCCATCGTGACCGCGTCGCCTGCAACACCGGCTGCGACGGCCTCGGGGGACGAAGACGTGGGCTGGATCTGGCCTGCGCAGGGTGCGTTGATTGCCGGCTTCGACGAAGCCAAGAACAAGGGGCTCGACATTGGAGGCAAGGCCGGCGACTCCGTGCTCGCCGCGGCCGATGGGCGCGTCGTCTATGCCGGGGCCGGGCTGCGCGGCTACGGCAACCTGATCATCCTCAAGCACAACAACACCTATCTCACCGCCTACGCCCACAACCGGACGCTCCTTGTGAAGGAGGACCAGTCGGTGCAGAAGGGCCAGAAGATTGCCGAGATGGGCAACAGCGACGCGGACCGCGTGAAGCTGCACTTCGAAATCCGCCGGCAGGGCAAGCCTGTCGATCCGGCGCGCTATCTGCCCGCCCGGTAGGACCATGCATGGCCGCCTCTCGCCTGCGTCGCGGTCAGATCGTGCGGCGCGCGGCGGGCAACGGTGGCGCCGCACCGTTCAGCGGCTTCGGGCCATCCGTTCCCGCGGACGAGGCGCCTGAGCGCCCCGATCGCCCGGAGAGCGAGGCGGCACGAGAAATTTCGCGTGATGGCGCGACGCTCGATCTCGGCGGCGAGGGCGGCGACTCGTTGACGCTCTACCTGCGTGAGATCCGGCGCACTGAGCTGTTCACGCCCGACGAGGAATATCGCACCGCCTGCGCCGCGCGCAGCGGGGACTTCTCGGCACGGCAGTCGATGATCGAGCACAACCTGCGGCTCGTGGTGAACATCGCCAAGGGCTATCTCGGCCGGGGGGTGCCACTCGCGGACCTGATCGAAGAAGGCAACCTCGGCCTGATGCATGCGATCAACAAGTTCGAACCTGAACGCGGCTTTCGCTTCTCGACTTATGCCACCTGGTGGATCCGCCAGTCGATCGAGCGCGCAGCGATGATGCAGGCGCGCGCGATTCGCCTGCCGGTGCACGTGGTGCGCGAACTGCAGCAGGTGATGCGCGCGCGGCGCACACTGGAAGGCGATGCCGACTTCATCGCGCGTCGCCCCGACGGCGTGCGGGTGGAAGACATCGCGGCGCTGCTGGGCCGCGAGGTGCAGGCCGTGGCCGATCTGATGGCGCTGGCCGAGGCGCCGCGTTCGCTCGATGCCGGCAGCGAACGCAGTGAGGACAGCTTCAGCCTGGCAGATACGGTGGCTTCGGAGGACGAGCACAGTGACCCGACGGGCATCACCCAGACGCATGAAGTCGAGAAGCTCCTCGATCAGTGGATTCTGGCATTGAGTGAGCGCGAGCGCGAGGTACTGGAGGGGCGCTACGGCCTGCACGACCGCGATCCGGAGACACTGGAAGTACTGAGCGTGCGCCTGGGCCTCACGCGCGAGCGCGTGCGGCAAATCCAGAACGAGGCTCTTGCCAAGATGCGCCGCCAACTCGCGCGGGCGGGCGTGCAGCGCGACGCGCTCCTGTAGTCCCCTCGCGGGCGGGCATGCCGCCCCTGAGACAATCCGTGCATGACGGATTCGATAGAAAAGAAAGAGGCGCAGCAGCAGCCTCATGATGAATGGCTGCAGGTCGAGTCGCTCGACCTCGACGCACAGGGCGTTGCACACAAGGCCAGCGGCATGGTGGTGTTCATCGAGGGCGCGCTGCCTTTCGAGGAAGTGCAGCTCAAGGTGCAGCGCAGGAAGAACAACTGGGAGCAGGGCACGGTGACTGCTATTCGTCGTGAATCCTCGCAGCGCGTGCGTCCCGGATGTCCGCATTTCGGGCTGCATGCCGGTGCTTGTGGCGGCTGCAAGATGCAGCACCTCGATCCCGCGGCGCAGGTGGCGGTGAAACAGCGTGCGCTCGAAGACAACCTGTGGCATCTGGGCAAGGTGCGGCCCGAGAACGTGCTGCGCCCGCTCGAGGGGCCCGCCTGGCACTACCGTTATCGCGCCCGCCTGTCGGTGCGTCATGTCGTCAAGAAGGGGACGGTACTGATCGGCTTCCACGAACGCAAGAGCCGCTATCTCGCCGACATGCAGGTGTGCCCCGTGCTGCCGGCGCGCGTCAGCGCCATGCTGATGCCGCTGCGCGAGCTCATCGGATCGATGGACGCTCGCGATACCTGCCCGCAGATCGAATTGGCCTGCGGCGACGCACCTGATGGCGTCGGGCTCGGGGTGATCGCGCTGGTACTGCGGCACCTGGAGCCCCTGTCGGCGGAAGACGTCGCGAGGCTCAAGGCCTTTGCCGCCGCGCACGAGGGGGTGCAGTGGTGGCTGCAGCCGAAAGGGCCCGAGACGGTTCGGCCGCTTGAATCCGACGGGCCGATGCTGGCCTACCATTTGCCCGAATTCGGCGTCACGATGCCCTTCAAGCCGACCGATTTCACACAGGTCAACGCATATATCAATCGCGCGCTCGTGAGCCGCGCCATGCGCCTGCTGGACGTGCAGGCGGAGGAGCGCGTCATCGACTGGTTCTGCGGTCTGGGCAATTTCACGCTCCCGCTCGCGACCCGTGCGCGGGAAGTACTGGGCATCGAAGGCAGTGCCGCGCTGGTGGCAAGGGCGACGGAGAACCTGGCGCGCAACCAGGGCCCGACGCCCGGCCGGGGAGCGCTGGCCCCGACTCGCTTCGTCGCGCGCAACCTGTTCGAGATCACGCCCGTGATGCTGATGGGGGACGGTGCAGCAGACAAGTGGCTGGTCGATCCGCCGCGCGAGGGCGCCTTCGCGCTGGCCAAGGCACTGGCCGATCTGCACCAGGAGGCCGATCTACCCAGGGAGGGCTGGACGCCGCCCAGGCGGATCGTCTACGTCAGCTGCAATCCCTCGACGCTGGCGCGCGACGCGGGCCTGCTGGTCCATCAGGCCGGCTATCGCTGCACTTTCGCGGGCGTGGTCAACATGTTCCCTCACACGGCGCACGTCGAGTCGATCGCGGTGTTCGATCGGCCATAAAAAAGGGCCCAAAGGGCCCTTTTTCAGCTGAGGAGCCGGCGATCAGTCGCGCTCGCCGCCGAAGATGCCCAGCAGGGCGAGCAGACTCTGGAACACGTTGAATATGTCCAGGTAGAGCGCCAGGGTGGCGCTGATGTAGTTGGTCTCGCCGCCGTCCAAGATCTGCTTGAGGTCATAGAGCATGAAAGCCGAGAAGATGCCGATTGCCGCGACCGAGATCGCAAGCATGCCGGCGCTGGAGCCGACGAACACGTTGATGATGGCGCCGATCATCAGCACCAGGGCACCGACGAACAGCCACTTGCCCATGCCGGACAGGTCGCGCTTGATCACGGTGGCCAGTGAAGCCATCACGAAGAACACGCCGGCGGTACCGCCGAACGCGGTCATGATCAGCTCGGAGCCGTTCTTGAAGCCCAGCACCATTGCAATGAGGCGCGACAGCATCAGGCCCATGAAGAAGGTAAAGCCCAGCAGCACGGGGACGCCTGCGGCGGAGTTCTTGGTCTTCTCGATGGCGAAGATGAAGGCGAAGGCACCGCCCAGGAATACCATCAGGCCGATGCCGCCGCTGAGCGAGCGGGTGATGCCGGTGGCGACGCCGAGCCATGCACCCAGCACGGTGGGCAGCAGGCTCAGGGCGAGCAGCCAGTAGGTGTTGCGCAGGACGCGCTGTCGCTCTACTTGCGGCAGCGCCTGGCCGTAACCGACGGAAGTGGCAAGGGTATTGACGCGGTCGTTCATTGCTGAAACTCCTGATGTTGGCTGCGAAGCTGCAGTTGGGGCCATTCTATGGGGCTGCAAGATCTGGCCGGGAAAAGACCCGCCTCGGCATGGCGCTAAAGCCGCCGCCCAGCTCGTAAGCGCTCCGGCAGGGTCGGGCGCTATGCTCGGTGTTTGCTCACTATTCGCAAGACCATGAAGACCAAGTCTTTTCTCGAACTCGCCGACGTCAAGGCGATCGCTGCTGCGGCCGAGGCCGAAGCGCTCAAGAACAACTGGGCCGTGACCGTCGCCATCGCAGACGATGCCGGCAATCTGCTGTGGCTGCAGCGGCTGGACGGCGCCGCCGCCATCTCGTCGCATATTGCGCCCGCCAAGGCCCGCACGGCTGCCATGGGGCGGCGCGAAAGCAAGGTATATGAAGACATGGTCAATGGCGGCCGTACTTCCTTCCTTTCGGCTCCTGGCATGGACGGACTGCTCGAGGGTGGCGTGCCGATCGTCAAGGATGGCCAAGTGATCGGCGCGGTCGGCGTGAGCGGCGTCAAGTCCAACGAAGACGCCCAGATCGCCAGGGCCGGTATCGCGGCGCTCGGTCTCTGACGTCAATGCCTCCATGCAAAACGCCGACCTCGAGTCGGCGTTTTTTTTGGGGGTTCAAGGTGGAAAAAAAGCTTGGCTAGTCGGCAAGAAGCCGTTGGCTAGCAAAAAACGACCCTTCGGAGATCAGATCTCCTCGAGTCGCCCCACGATGAAACTTGCGCGAGGGGCGAACTGACCTACTTCGTGAGAATCAGTTTGCCGAGTTTGGTGGCTTGGAGCCGATACAACGAGCCGTTGTGCATGATGCCTACGCTCTTGCCGCCCTTGAGAAGCTCCGCGCTCTCGAAGAGGGGCGCCGGCAGGGAAGGCTCGCTGCTTGCGCGGCCGCCGCCCGAATGATCGAGCGAGGGATGGTTCAGGACATTGAACGCGTTGGGCACGGCTTGCATCGGTAATCCCTTCATCGAAACGATGAGTGAATGATAACGATTCTCAATAAAAAGTCAATCGCCACGATAGGTTTTCCCGCTGCCCGCAGCTATTTGGCTTCGGGTTCGGTGATGAAGCCGATCTTCCGTACGCCGGCTTCGCGTGCCGCCGACATGGCTTGCGCCACACGCTCGTAGCGCACCGCCTTGTCGCCGCGGATGTGCAGCTCGGGCTGCGGATCCTTGGCGGCCTCGGCTGCCAGCCGCGTCTTCAGTTCGCTGTCATCGATCTTCTCCTCGTTCCAGTAATAGCTGCCGTCTGCCGCCACCGTGAACAGGATGTTCTGCGGCTTGGTCTGCTCCGGCTCGCTGCTGGCGCGGGGAAGGTCGATGTTCACGGCATGCTTCATCACGGGCACCGTGATGATGAAAATGATCAGGAGCACCAGCATGACGTCGACCAGCGGCGTCATGTTGATCTCGTTCATTACCTCGTCAGGCTCGTCCTGGGTACCGAATGCCATGGTGTTCCTCAGCTTTTCTTGAGCGGGACCACGGTGGCCTCGACGCCGCTTTGAACCCGCGCGCCGGTGACGAAGTAGGCATGCAGGTCATGTGCGAAGCTGTTGAGCTTGGTGAGCACGAACTTGTTGCCGCGCACCAATGCGTTGTAGCCCAGCACGGCGGGAATCGCGACCGCCAGGCCCAGGGCCGTCATGATCAGTGCTTCGCCGATCGGTCCGGCCACCTTGTCGATGGTGGCTTGACCGGCTGAGCCAATGCTCATCAGGGCGTGATAGATGCCCCATACCGTCCCGAACAGCCCGATGAACGGCGCCGTCGAGCCGACGGAGGCCAGGATGGCGAGGCCCGTCTGCAGGCGCGCGGTGAATTCGTCGATGCCGTTGCGCAGCGCGCGGGTGATCCAGTCGCTGACGTCGAGGGCATCGTGCAGATGCGCCTTGGTATTGCGGTGGTGCGCCGCGGCCTCCCGACCTTCCAGTGCGAGCGCACGGAACGGATTGCTGCCATCCTTGCCGAGCTTGTTCAGTGCGGTGGCAAAGTCTTCGCTGTGCCAGAAGTCCTGCGAGTGCTTGGCTAGGCGCTTGTACCGGATGATGTCGAGCGCCTTGATCAGGATCACGATCCAGGACGCCAGCGACATGCCGATCAGAAGCAGGGCCACGGCCCGGGTGACGAAGTCGCCCTGATTCCAGACGTTCATCAGGCCAAAGTGGGAATCCATACGAAGTTGCTCCAGTAATTAATTGAGAACCCAGTTGATCGGAACGCTGAAGTCCATTTCTTCAATGACTCCATTCCGTTTGCCCGGTACGAAGCGCCATCGCATGACGGCAGCGACAGCCGCCTCATCCAGACGTTCGTAACCGCTGGAAGTGCGGACGGAGGCCCGCTTTGGCAGGCCGTCGACGCCGATGGTGACCCGCACGACCGTCTTGCCCTGTTCGCCTAGACGCCTGCTCATCGCGGGATAGACCGGCTTGGGGTTCTGCAAGTAGTCGGCGTCGCTGGAGGGCAATTGCACGGAAGGCGGCGCCGGCGGCGCCGGGGGAGGAGCTGGAGGCGCCGGAGGCGCGGGCGGGGCAATGGGGGCCGGAGGCGGAGGCGGCTCCACGGTTCCCGCGGGCGCGTTTAGCGCCGGCGTGGGCTTTGGCTCTCGAATGGCTTGGGGCCGCGGCGGGGGCGGCGCCTTGACAACCTGAGGTTTCGGCGGTGGCGGCGGCGGAGGAGGAGGCGGCGCTTCCTTCGGCTTGGGCGGCTCGATGAATTCGCTCAGGATCTCGACCGGGACCACCACCTCGGCGGCCCGTCGCAGCAACCCGCTTTGCAACGCCCAGAGCGCCGCAACATGGAACAGAACAACGCCGCTCGCGATGAGCGCATTGCGCGAGAAGCCTAGAACTGAAGGAGGCGACGGGGAGAAGCGGTCAGACACGATCAAACATTCAAGTGCCGGACACCGTCGAAGGTGCCGGGTGCAGCAAACCGCTGGCTGCTACTTACGAAAAATCCACCAGGCGGAGCCGCTGACGATGATCAGGCTGATGCCGAGGGCCGAGAAGAGTTCCATGTCCTGCTTTCCGTAATGGCGCTGGCAAGCTGGATCGAACTCGGCTCCGATTCGCGATTGAGCGCGGCAATCGGGTGGGAGGCGCTGCACTGCGCGACCACGTCGCGTGCGCAGCTCTCGCATTGACCGCACTGGGTGGCGACGCCGAGTTCGAATTGCACTTCGTCGAAGGTCATCCCGGCCCGCACGTGGCGTGCGATCTCACGGTCGGACACTCGGCGACATACGCAGACGATCATGGCGGTGGGGCGGCAGTCTGGCTGGCTGTTGGTAGGAGCCCCGATTATAAATACGAATTCCTCGCATTTGCAATAACTATGAGGTTGGGATGGCAAAAAAAGCGGGGCCCATTGGGCCCCGGCGGTTTGTGGTGGTGAGCAGTCCTACTCGACTTCGCCCATCTGCGACTGAAGGTAGTTCTGCAGGCCGACCTTGCCGACCAGATCGATCTGGGTCTCGAGGAAGTCGATGTGCTCTTCGGTGTCGTCCAGGATCTCTTGCAGGAGATCACGCGAAACGTAGTCGCGAACCGCCTCGCAGTGGGCGATGCCGTCCTTGATCGTGGCCTGAGCGCCCATTTCGGAAGCGAGGTCGCACTGCAGGATTTCGGGTACGTCCTCGCCAACACGTAGTTTGGCCAGGTCCTGCAAGTTTGGCAGGCCGTCCAGCATGAAGATGCGGTCCATGAGCTTGTCTGCATGCTTCATCTCGCCGATGGACTCTTCGTATTCCTTCTTGGCCAGCTTGTCCAAGCCCCAATGCTTGAGCATGCGGTAGTGCAGGAAATACTGATTGATCGCGGTCAGCTCGTTCTTCAGTTGTGCCTGCAGATGGTCGATGACTTGGGGATCGCCCTTCATGGTTTCTTCCTTGTTCTTGAAAGCAGGGATTGTGTGAGCGTCACGCGAGCGCAGGCAAGAGAACCCATGTTGCGCCGGTCTGCATGCGTGTGAGGGTGATAGGTGTTCGCATTGAGCGGGCTGGGCATCGACTCATAGCCCACTCCAATATTTTTCATAGCTCATCGCTATCAAGAATATCAAATCGGTAGTTATACTGAGGCTTCGCTTTTTTCATCAGCCTCAACAAGGAACCCGTACATGTCCCTGATCAATACCGAAATCGTCCCGTTCAAGGCCACCGCTTACCACAACGGCAAGTTTGTTCCGGTCAGCAACGAGAGCTTCAAGGGCAAGTGGTCCGTCGTCGTCTTCTATCCGGCTGACTTCACCTTCGTGTGCCCGACCGAACTCGGCGACCTTGCCGACCATTACGCCGAATTCCAGAAGCTGGGCGTGGAGATTTACGGCGTGTCGACCGACACCCACTTCACCCACAAGGCCTGGCATGACACCTCGGACACCATCGCCAAGGTGCAGTACCCCCTGATCGGCGACCCCAGCCAGCAGCTCGCACGCGCCTTCCAGGTGCTGATCGAGGAAGGTGAAGACGCCGGCCTTGCCTATCGAGGTACCTTCGTGATCGATCCCGAGGGCAAGATCAAGACCATCGAGGTGCACGACAACGGCATCGGCCGCGACGCCGCCGAATTGCTGCGTCGCGTGAAGGCTGCTCAGTACGTCGCAGCCCACCCTGGTGAAGTCTGCCCGG
The DNA here is from genome assembly GCF_051400855.1 of Variovorax stachyos. Taxonomy (NCBI): domain Bacteria; kingdom Pseudomonadati; phylum Pseudomonadota; class Betaproteobacteria; order Burkholderiales; family Comamonadaceae; genus Variovorax; species Variovorax stachyos. The sequence goes on from NZ_JBLFFN010000005.1 coordinate 73,772, forward strand.
CGAAGTGGACCGAGGGCGCCGAGACGCTCAAGCCTTCCTTCGACCTGGTCGGCAAGATTTAAGCCCGCCCGTTAGCGCCAGGCCCGGGCGCATTCGCACCCGGGCCTTTCTATTTCTGTCTTCCGATTTCTCAAGAGGTGAGTTCACCATGCTCGACGCCGGCACCAAAGCACAACTGAAAAGCTATCTCGACCGCATCACGCAGCCAGTTGAAATCGTCGCTTCGCTCGATGACAGCAAGGCGTCGATGGACCTGCAATCGCTGCTGAATGACGTGGCGGAGTCGTCGCCGCTGGTGAAGGTCATCGAGAGCCGCGACGACAACCATCGCAAGCCCTCGTTCTCGATCAACCGGCCGAGCCAGAGCCACGGCCCGCGTTTCGCCGGCCTGCCGATGGGCCACGAGTTCACCTCGCTCATCCTGGCGCTGCTGCAGGTCGGCGGCTACCCGCCCAAGGTGGATCAGGCTGTGCTCGAGCAGATCCGTGCGCTGGAGGGCGACTTCGAGTTCGAGATCTATATCTCGCTGACCTGCCACAACTGCCCGGACGTGGTGCAGGCGCTCAACCTGATGGCGGTGCAGAACCCGCGCATCAAGACCACGATGATCGACGGCTCGCTGTTCCAGGATGAGGTCAAGGAGCGCCAGGTCATGGCCGTCCCCACGGTCTTCCTGAACGGCACCGAGTTCGGCCAGGGCCGCATGAGCCTGGAAGAAATTCTTGCAAAGATCGACACCAGTGGCGTCGAGCGCGAGGCGCGGAAGATCGCCGGCAAGGAGCCCTTCGACGTCCTGATTGTTGGCGGCGGTCCGGCTGGGGCGGCGGCTGCGGTCTATGCGGCGCGCAAGGGCATCCGGACGGGTATCGCCTCCGAGCGCTTCGGCGGGCAGGTGCTCGACACCCTGGGCATCGAGAACTTCATCTCGATCAAGGAAACAGAGGGGCCCCGCTTCGCGCTGGCGCTGGAAGAGCATGTGCGCCATTACGACGTCGACATCATGAACCTCCAGCGCGCCTCGGCGCTGGTGCCCGGCAAGGACCTGATCGAGATCAAACTCGAGAACGGCGCCTCACTCAAGAGCCGCTCAGTCGTGATCTCGACGGGCGCACGTTGGCGCAACATCAATGTGCCGGGCGAGCAGGAGTACAAGAACAAGGGCGTGGCCTATTGCCCGCACTGCGACGGACCGCTCTTCAAGGGCAAGCGTGTTGCGGTGATCGGCGGCGGCAACTCGGGCGTCGAGGCCGCGATCGATCTGGCCGGGATCGTCGGCCATGTCACGCTGATCGAGTACGACACCCAGTTGCGTGCCGACGCGGTGCTGCAGCGCAAGCTCAAGAGCCTTGCCAACGTCGAGATCATCACCAACGCGCAGACCACGGAGATCACCGGCGACCAGCAGAAGGTCAACGGGCTGATCTACAAGGACCGGGCGACGGGCGAGACCCGCAAGGTGCCGCTGGAAGGCGTGTTCGTGCAGATCGGCCTGGTGCCCAACACCGACTGGCTGAAGGGCACGCTCGAGCTTTCGAGGCACGGCGAGATCGTGGTCGACGCCAAGGGTCAGACCTCGGTGCCTGGTGTGTTCGCGGCCGGCGATGCGACTACCGTGCCGTTCAAGCAGATCATCATCGCGGCCGGCGACGGCGCGAAGGCAGCGCTCAGTGCCTTCGACTACTTGATCCGGACTTCGGCGCCGGCGGAAAAGGCAGCAACTGCCGAAGCGGTGGCTTAGGGAGCGGCTCGACGCACGAGGCTCGCGAGAGCCTGCACCAGCAGGCCCGCGTCGTGCGCACCCCGGTGTCGCAAAAAGGGCCTGGTGAGGCAGACGCTCAATAGGTCAGCCGCTCAGGCCGCAGTTCCTGCAGGATGGTTGTCGCGATCTCCTCGATCGACTTCGTGGTAGTCGACAGCCATCGAATGCCGGCTCGACGCATCATGGCCTCGGCCTCGCTCACCTCGTGCCGGCAGTTCTCGAGACTGGCGTAGCGCGAGTTCGGCCGCCGCTCGTTGCGGATCTCGCTCAGGCGCTCAGGCTGGATCGTGAGCCCGAAGATCTTCTTGCGATGCGGCATCAGCGCTGGCGGCAGCTGTCGGCGTTCGAAGTCCTCGGGAATCAGGGGATAGTTGGCCGCCTTCAGGCCGTGCTGCATCGCCAGATAGAGCGAGGTCGGTGTCTTGCCGCTGCGGCTCACGCCGATCAGGATCACGTCGGCACTTTCGAGGTCGCGGTTGCTCTGGCCATCGTCGTGCGCCAGGCTGAAGTCGATGGCCTGGATGCGTGCGTTGTATTCCTTGCTCTTGCTGACGTCGCTGAAGCGGCCGATTCGGTGGTTGGACTTCATCGCCAGCTCGATTTCCAAGGGCCGCACGAAGGTGCCGAACATGTCGAGCAGCATGCCCTTGCAGCCGGTCTCGATGACCTCCAGCACGTCCATGTTCGCCAGCGTTGTGAAGACGATAGGCCGCAACCCCTCCACCTCGGCCGTGTGATTGATCCGCCGCACCGCCTGGTGCGCCTTGTCCACCGTATCGGTGAAGGGCAGTCGTACGTGGCGCGGCTTGATCTCGAACTGGGCCAGTACGGCATTGCCGAAGGTTTCAGCGGTAATGCCGGTACCGTCGGAGACGAAGAAAACGGTGCGTGTGTGCATGCTTGGCGGCCTTGTCCTGCGGCGCGCCGACCCACTCGGCGCCTACAATCCGGCCCATTATCGGGAATGCAGCCCGTCCGTTCCCGCCGCCACTTGCCTTGATCCATGCACACCGCCCTTGCGCCCAAAGCAATCAAAACGATCGCGCCGCGCCGTCTGCATGTTGCCCCGGTTTCAACTTCTGGAGCTTTCCCATGTCTGCACTCTTCGAAGCGACCGCCCTGGTCGTACCGTTTGAAAACCTGAGAATGACCGACGTCGAGTCGGTCGGCGGCAAGAACGCCAGCCTCGGCGAGATGATTTCCCAGCTCCCGCAAGGTGTGCGCGTGCCTACCGGTTTCGCGACCACGGCGCATGCGTTTCGACAGTTCCTGGCCCACGACGGCCTGGCCGATCGCATCAGCCAAAAGCTCAAGAGCCTGGATACGGAAGACGTCCGCGCCCTGGCTGCGGCCGGGGCCGAGATTCGGGCCATGGTCGAGGCCCAGCCCTTTCCCGCGGACCTGGAGCAGGCGATCAGGGCGGCCTTCGCCGAGCTGAGCGCAGGCAATCCCGAAGCCTCTTTCGCCGTGCGCTCGTCCGCGACGGCGGAAGACCTGCCCGACGCCTCCTTCGCCGGCCAGCAGGAGACCTTCCTCAACGTGGTGGGCATCGAGGACGTGCTTCACAAGATGAAGGAAGTGTTCGCCTCCCTCTACAACGACCGTGCCATCAGCTACCGTGTCCACAAGGGCTTCGCCCACGACGTCGTAGCGCTGTCGGCTGGTGTTCAGCGCATGGTGCGCAGCGATCTGGGCGCCGCAGGCGTGATGTTCACCATCGACACCGAGTCCGGCTTTGACGGCGTGGTCTTCATCACCTCCAGCTACGGGCTGGGTGAAACGGTGGTGCAGGGCGCGGTGAACCCGGACGAGTTTTATGTGCACAAGCCCATGCTCAAGGCAGGCAAGCGCGCAGTGATCCGCCGCAATCTCGGCTCCAAGCTCATCCAGATGGAATTCGCCACTGCCGCCGAGAAGGCGGCCAGCGGCAAGCTGGTAAAGACGACCGACGTTCCGACCGAGCAGCGCAACCGCTACTCGCTCACCGATGCCGAAGTGGAGCAGTTGGCCAAATACGCGCTGGTAATCGAGGAACACTATGGCCGCCCCATGGATATCGAGTGGGGCAAGGACGGCACCGACGGCCAGCTTTACATCCTGCAGGCCCGTCCGGAGACGGTGAAGAGCCGGCAGCAGGGCAAGGCCGAGCAGCGATACAAGCTGCTGGCCAAGGGCGCAGTGCTTGCAGAGGGCCGCGCAATCGGCCAGAAGATCGGCACGGGTCCGGTGCGGCTGGTCCACAGCATCAGCGAAATGGACAAGGTCCAACCTGGCGACGTGCTGGTGACCGACATGACTGACCCGAACTGGGAACCGGTGATGAAGCGCGCCTCCGCCATCGTCACGAATCGCGGCGGGCGCACATGCCACGCGGCGATCATCGCGCGCGAGCTCGGCATTCCCGCGGTCGTCGGCTGCGGCGACGCCACCGATCTGCTCAAGGATGGCACGCTCGTCACGGTGAGCTGCGCCGAGGGCGATACCGGCTTCATTTACGACGGCCTGCTCGAAACCGAAGTGACCGAGGTCCAGCGCGGCGAAATGCCCGAGATCGACATCAAGCTCATGATGAACGTGGGCAACCCCCAGCTGGCCTTCGACTTCGCCCAGCTGCCGAACCACGGCGTCGGCCTGGCGCGGCTCGAATTCATCATCAACAACAACATCGGCGTGCACCCAAAGGCGATCCTCGACTACCCGAACGTCGATGCCGACCTCAAGAAGGCCGTCGAATCGGTCGCCAGGGGCCATGCTTCCCCGCGCGCCTTCTATGTCGACAAGGTGGCCGAGGGCATCGCCACCATCGGCGCAGCCTTCTGGCCCAAGCCGGTGATCGTGCGCCTGTCGGACTTCAAGTCGAACGAGTACCGCAAGCTGATCGGCGGCAGCCGCTACGAGCCGGAGGAAGAGAATCCCATGCTCGGCTTCCGCGGCGCGGCGCGCTACCTCAGCGAGGATTTCGGCGAGGCTTTCGCGATGGAGTGCGAGGCGCTCAAGCGCGTACGCAGCGAGATGGGCCTGACCAACGTGCAGATCATGGTGCCCTTCGTTCGTACCCTGGGCCAGGCGGCGCGCGTGACCGGATTGCTCGGTGAACACGGCCTCAAGCGCGGCGAGAACGAGCTCAAGCTGATCATGATGTGCGAGGTGCCCAGCAACGCGATCCTGCCGGAGGAGTTCCTCGAATTCTTCGATGGCTTCTCGATCGGCTCGAACGACCTGACACAGCTCACGCTGGGATTGGACCGGGACTCCGGCCTGGAGCTCCTGGCGGCAGACTTTGACGAGCGCGACCCCGCCGTCAAGGCCTTGTTGGCGCGCGTGATCAAGGCCTGCAAGGACAAGGGCAAGTACGTGGGCATCTGCGGACAGGGGCCTAGCGACCATCCTGACTTCGCGGCCTGGCTGGCAGAGCAGGGCATCGAATCGATCTCGCTCAATCCGGACAGCGTGATCGATACCTGGCAGCAGCTGGCGCAGCGCTGATTCGGGCCCATGCCGGACGCGGCGGGGCTGGCCTGTCCCGCCGCAGTACAACTTTCGTCACAACTCGAGGCTGTAATTTCTCCGTCAGCTTCAGCAGGTCGGAAGCAAATGCTTCTTTGATGTCAAACTTGGCGCCCATAGGGAGGGAGTCACCCGGGGATTGTTCCGACAAGGGCCGCGTTGAGCCTGAGAGCCCCCTGATTTCGCATGAGGACGCCATGATTCTTGTGAAGACAGAAGCCGGCCAGCAGGTGTTCAAGGATCGCTCGCTCCGGCTCACGCCGCGTCAACGCTCCGCCTTCATCCTGTTTGACGGCAAGCGTTCCGTAAGCGAGGTGCTCGAGGCCGGCATGGGGATTGCGCGAGCGGACATCGACCAGATGGTCGAACTCGGCCTGCTCGGGCGAGTAGGGGGATCGACGGACGCAGCCAACGCCGGGACGGTAGCGATGCCGATGACGCCTGCGCCGGCTCCGACCCAGGCCGAAGACAAGCCCGCCTTGCGATCGCAGCCGGAAATCTCTGCGCCGTCTGTGGCCCCGGTGGAGCGTTCGAGCCAGCAGCGCTACAAGGACGCCTATCCAATTGCGACGCAGCTCACCGGCAGCCTCGGCTTGCGCGGTTTCAGGCTGAACCTGTCGGTCGAAGGCAGTTCCACCTACGAGGACCTGCTTGCCCTCGCGCCCAAGATACGCGCTGCAGTGGGAGCGGACAAGGCCGCCGCTCTGGATCAGGCGTTGGGGATCTGAGGCCGGCGCGGCGAAAACACTCCAGGACGGCTATCGCCTGCTACAATAGCTGGCTTTGCCTTGCCACACTGCAACTGACGCTGCGGGTGGCTTTATCCCTTCCACGGAAGATCCACAAGGAGTGCCATGCGTCACTATGAAATCATTCTGCTGATCCATCCGGATCAAAGCGAGCAAGTTCCGGCCATGCTGGAGCGCTACAAGGGCATGATCACCGCCGGCGGCGGCAAGGTCCATCGTGTCGAGGACTGGGGACGTCGCCAGCTGGCCTACCAGATCAACAAGCTCAACAAGGCGCACTACCTGTGCGTGAACATCGAGGCCGAGCAGGCCGTGATGGCCGAGCTCGAGCATGCCTTCAAGTTCAACGACGCCGTCCTTCGCCACCTCACCGTCGTCAAGAAGAAGGCGGAGACCGGCCCCTCGTCGATGATGAAGACGGTGGAGCGCGAAGAAGCCCGCAAGGCCCAGCAGGCCGAGTACGCCGCCAACAACAACTGATGATGTGAGCGCTGCCGCAGTCAATCAGCTGGTGCTGACTGCCTGCGTTGCCGAGCTCGGTGCCCTGCGTTTCACGCCTGCCGGCCTGCCCGCTATCGATCTGCGGCTCGAACACGAGTCGACGATGACCGAAGCGGCCCAGCCCCGACAGGTCAAGGCGGCCCTCAAGGCCGTTGCGTTCGGCGCGGTGGCCGAGCGGCTCGCGAGGCAGGCGTTGGGAAGTCTCTGGCGTTTCCAGGGCTTCCTGGCCACACCGCGCAATGGCAAGCACCCAGTGCTGCACATCCAGGATTTTCAGCAAGATTAATTTTCGAGAGGTCCCACAATGGCCACGTTCAAGAAGTTCAACAAGGACAAGCGTCCGAAGCGCAACACCCAATCGCTGCTGTTCAAGCGCAAGCGCTTCTGCCGCTTTACTGTCGCCGGTGTCGAAGAGATCGACTACAAGGACATCGACACCCTGCGCGATTTCATCAGCGAAAACGGCAAGATCATCCCCGCGCGCCTGACCGGCACGCGCGCGATCTACCAGCGCCAGCTCAACACCGCGATCAAGCGCGCCCGCTTCCTCGCGATGGTGCCGTACAGCGATCAACACCGCGTCTAAAGGAAGCGAACCATGCAAGTCATTCTTCTGGACAAGGTCGTCAACCTCGGCGTGCTCGGCGAAGTCGTCAAGGTCAAGGACGGCTACGCGCGCAACTTCCTGATTCCCTCGGGTCGCGCACGCCGTGCTACCGAAGCCAACAAGGCCGAGTTCGAAGCCAAGCGCGTCGAGCTCGAGAAGGCGGCGGCCGCCAAGCTGGCTGAAGCGCAGGCGCAGGGCGCGAAACTCGGCGGCACCGCTGTCAAGCTGACGCAGAAGGCCGGCGTCGACGGCCGCCTGTTCGGCTCGGTCACCAACCATGACATCGCGGACGAACTGAACAAGCAGGGATACAAGGTTGCCAAGTCGCAGGTGCGCATGCCCAGCGGTCCGATCAAGACCGTCGGCGACAGCACCGTCAGCGTCGCGTTGCACACCGACGTCGTGGTCGACATCACTGTCACGGTTTACGGCGAAAGCGCTTAAAGAAAACAAGGCCGCAGCCGCGACCTTCTCCTTGTGGGGCCGCCTTCGGGCGGCCCTTGTTTTTTGCGGCGCGGTTGTCCCGCGCGCTGCACCGATAAGTCACCGCTTATCCACAGCCTTATCCAGTGACGCGGCCCGTCGTGCGCCTTAGCATGTGCGGCTGCAAGGAAGTTCATGTCAGCCGTCTTCTCCTATGCCGATAACGACCCGTCGGCCGATCGCCAGATCGCGCAGTTGCGCATCCCCCCGCATTCGATCGAGGCCGAGTCGAGCGTGCTCGGCGGCCTGCTGCTCGACAACGGCGCGTGGGACCGCATGGGCGATCTGCTGGTTGACGGTGACTTCTACCGTCACGAGCACAAGCTGATCTACGCGGCCATCGGCGCGCTGATCAACGCCAGCAAGCCGGCGGACGTGATCACCGTCTTCGAGCAGCTGCAGAACCTGGGCAAGGCCGAGGAGGTCGGCGGCCTGAGCTACTTGAATTCGCTGGCGCAGTACGTGCCCAGCGCCAGCAACATCCGGCGCTACGCCGAGATCGTGCGCGAGCGTTCGATCCTGCGCAAGCTGGTCAGCGCGAGCGACGAGATCGCCACCAACGCGTTCAACACGCAGGGCAAGTCCGTCGACAAGATTCTCGACGAGGCCGAGCAGAAGATCTTCAACATCGGCGAGGAAGGCTCGCGCATGAAGCAGGGTTTCCAGAGCATGGAATCCCTGGTGGTCGAGTTGCTCGACCGCGTGAGCGAGATGGCGGAGAACCCGAACGACATCACGGGCGTGCGCACCGGCTTTTACGAGTTCGACAAGATGACTTCGGGCCTGCAGCCGGGGGACATGATCGTGCTGGCCGCGCGCCCATCCATGGGCAAGACCTCGCTCGCGATCAACATCGCCGAGCATGTGGCGCTCAACGAGGGGCTCCCGGTCGCGGTGTTCTCCATGGAAATGGGCGCCTCCCAGCTGGCAGTGCGTATCGTCGGCTCGATCGGCCGCATCGACCAGGGCCACCTGCGCACCGGCAAGCTCACCGACGAGGAATGGCCGCGCCTGACCGAGGCTATCGAGAAGCTGCGCAACGTGTCGCTGCACATCGACGAGACACCGGGGTTGACCACCAGCGAGCTGCGGGCGAACTCGCGCCGCCTGGCGCGCCAGTACGGACGGCTCGGCCTGATCGTGGTGGACTATCTTCAGTTGATGAGCGTGTCCAGCAGCATGAACGACGAGAACCGCGCGACGGCGGTGGGCGAGATCTCGCGCGGCCTGAAGATGCTGGCCAAGGAGCTGAAGTGCCCGGTGATCGCCTTGTCGCAGCTCAGCCGCGGCGTCGAAAGCCGAACCGATAAGCGTCCCATGATGAGCGACCTGCGCGAGTCCGGTGCCATCGAGCAGGATGCCGACCTGATCATGTTCATCTACCGCGACGACTACTACAACAAGGACAGCAAGGAGCCTGGCGTAGCCGAGGTGATCATCAGCAAGCACCGCAACGGCCCCACCGGCACCGTCAAGCTGGCCTTCCTCAAGCCGCTCACCAAGTTCGAGAACCTGGCCAGCGGCGGCGGCGATTTCTAGAGGTTACTGCAGCCGCGACGGCCGAGGTTCCGCCGGATCTTCTTGCAGCCGTCGCAGCATCTCGGCCAGCGTCTTGCCGGGCTCGTCGCGAAAGCGCTCCGGCAGGACCTCGATGCGATCGATTCGGTCGACGCGGAAGCCGCGAAAGTCTTCCCGCAGCTCGCACCATGCGGAGAAGGTCCAGACCCGGCCCCAGTAGAAGCAGCCCAGTGGTCGCACCACGCGCTGGCTCGGTGCTCCGCTGACGTCGTGGTAGTCCATGCGCAGCTTGTTGCGCGCCTGGACGGCTTCGCGCAGGGTTTGCAGCCGTAGCCGCGTTCCATCGTCGAGCGCGAGCGCAGGCGCGAACAACGCCAGGCTCTCGGCCGACACTCGCGCAGCCGGCGGGAGCACCGACAGGATCTTGCCGAGCGCGGTCTGGATATCCTTTGCCATGGCTGGATCGACCCAGCTCTGGGCCAAGCGCGCTGAAGCAACCAACGCTGCCGCCTCATCCTGCGTGAACATAAGTGGTGGCAGGTCGAAGCCTGCGCCCAGCCGATAACCGACGCCCGCTTCGCCCTCGATCGGCACGCCTTGGCGCTGCAAGTCGGCCACATCGCGGTAGATCGTGCGGTCCGATACCTCCAGCCGCTGTGCGAGGAAGGCGGCGGTCGTGAGGCGTCGGCCGCGAATCAGTTGAACGATCTGGAACAGGCGGTCGGCGCGGCGCATAGGGATGAACGATCAAGGTCGGATGAGCTTGTTCTCGAAGTCTTCCACGAAATGGTGCCGCTCGCGCCACCGCATGGCCCTCGTACTCTCGTACTCCCGACCTCAGTCAATGATCACGCCGATGTGGATGGCGACCTGATCGGGACCGCTGTAGGCCTCGAAATCGCTGCGGTAGCTGCGACGAATTCCAGGGTGCTGTTCGAAATACTGCCAGATCGTTTCCCAGAGGGAGAGCACCATCTGCGGCATCTGGCCCTGGCCCGTGAAGACCAGGTAGTCGCCGGCTTCTACCTGGACGGCGGACGGGCCGCCCGAGACCGCGACACCGGTCGTCAGGTCGAAGGCGCCATGCGCGTCGGACTCGTAGGCGGAGTACACGCCATAGAGCCGCATGTCGTCGACGCGGTTCGGTGTCACGGCATAGACGCGCTCGTCGAAGAAGCGCGTCCAGAGCTTGCCGATGCGCGCCGAGTGCTGCTCGTGTTCGGTGTGGTTGCTGGTGCGCACGGTCAGACCGGCGATGTTGAAGCCTTGATGGCGTCGAAGCTGAGGTTGCATGGTTCTCTCTCCAGGTTCATCTCGTCGCTCGCGCCGAGCGCCGGTGCCCAGACGCTTGGCCCGTCGGCGATCCCGTTGCGCGAAATCAAGACGCCATGCTGCGCGCCGGCTACTGACAACGTCCTGTCAGCAGCCCGGCTGCGGCGCGCAAAAAGCCGGCTTGGCAGCCGGCCCGGATTACAGCACCTCGCTCGCGAAGTCAGCCAGCCGCGAGCGCTCGCCGCGTGCCAGCGTGATGTGGCCGCTGTGCGGCCAGCCCTTGAACTTGTCGACAGCGAAGGTCAGGCCGGATGAGCCTTCGGTGAGGTAGGGCGTGTCGATCTGCGCCAAGTTGCCCATGCAGATGATCTTGGTGCCGGGGCCTGCGCGCGTGACCAGGGTTTTCATCTGCTTCGGCGTCAGGTTCTGCGCCTCGTCGATGATCACGTACTTGTTGAGAAAGGTGCGGCCGCGCATGAAGTTCATGCTCTTGATCTTGATTCGGCTGCGGATCAGCTCATTGGTAGCCGCGCGTCCCCACTCCCCGGCCCCGCCGCCGTCGCCCTTGGCCAGGAACTCGAGGTTGTCGTCGAGCGCCCCCATCCATGGACCCATCTTTTCCTCTTCGGTGCCAGGAAGAAAGCCGATGTCCTCGCCCACGCTCACGGTCGCGCGGGTCATGATGATCTCGGTGTAGCGGCGGTCGTCCAGTACCTGGGTCAGGCCTGAGGCCAGCGCCATCAGCGTCTTGCCGGTGCCTGCTGTGCCGGTCAGGGTGACGAAGTCCACCTCCGGATCCATCAGCAGGTTCATCGCGAAGTTCTGCTCGCGGTTGCGGGTGTTCACGCCCCACACGGCGTTCTTGATCGAGCCGTAATCCTTGAGCGTCTTGAGCACTGCCGTCCTGTCGCGGATCTCGGTCACGCGGGCATACATGCTGGGCTCGCCCGGTGCCTCGAAATACACGAACTGGTTGATGTAGAGGTTGGGCACCAGCGGACCGCTGACGCGGTAGAAGGTGCTGCTGCCGCTCTGCCAGCTCTCGATGGGTTTGCTCTGGCGCGTCCAGAAGTCAGCCGGTAGCGCCAACGCGCCGGAGTAGAGCAGGTCGCCGTCTTCCAGTGTCTTGTCGTTCTGGTAGTCGTCAGCCGCGAGGCCCAGAGCGCGGGCCTTCACCCGCATGTTGATGTCCTTCGACACCAGCACTACCTCCTGCCTTGCGCGCCCCGGACCATCCTTGGCATAGAGGTCGCGCAGTGCGTGGACCACGCCGAGGATCTGGTTGTCGGCCTTGCCTTGCGGCAGGCTTGTCGGCAGCGAATAGTCCAGCGGGTCGGTCTGGAAGAACAGCTTGCCGCCAGCCTCGCGGTGCCCGGTGGTATCGAGTTTCAGACCCTTGCCGATGTCGGCCCCTTGCGCCGCGGCGAGCGCGTCCAACGTGCGGCTGGTCTGGCGGCCGTTGCGGGCGACTTCGGTGGTGCCCTTCTTATGACCGTCGAGTTCCTCCAGCACGATCATCGGCAGGAAGATGTCGTGCTCCTCGAAACGGAACAGGCACATCGGGTCGTGCAGCAGCACATTGGTATCCAGCACGAACAGCTTGGCCGGGCCGCTGGGCTTGCTGCGCTTCCCCTTGATCGGGCTGGCCACTTCCTTGACTGCCGTTGCGGGGCGGCGCTCCTCGTTGCTGCGAGTGACGGGCGCGATAGGCAGCGGGGCTTTCAGGCGCGGCAGGGGCGGCGCCTCGACGGCGGCGCTACCTTCCGCGGCGCGCCGGTCGAACAGTTCGAGCGGCTGAGGCCCGCCGGACCGGGTCTCTTCGGCATGCCGATCGGAGGAGCGACGGCCGCCCTTCCCGTGCAGGGAGCGGGCAGGCGCGTCGTGCGCGTCCGGCGAAAGCAGTGCGGCGCGTTTCGTGGGGGCTGGGGGCAGGGGCATGGGGCAGTTCGCTCGCAGGAAAGAAGGGGCCAGAAAGCGAAAAAGCCGCCTGAAGACCCAAGCGGCTTTGTTCGGTGGATGCGGTCGCGGAGCTCAACGGCATGGAACCATTATGCACAACGGCTGTGACAGGTTCCGTGGTCGTTGCGCGTCGCCAACGCGTGCTGGCAAAAGCTCACGAATGTTGCCGATCAGGCGCTTACTTCTTGAGCGTCTTCACGGCTTTGAGGACTTCGTCGACATGGCCAGGCACCTTGAGGCCACGCCATTCCGCCTTGAGCACGCCGTCGGCACCGATCAGGAAGGTGCTGCGCTCGATGCCCTTGACCTTCTTGCCGTACATGATCTTGTTCTTGACGACGCCAAACATGTGGCACATCTTTTCCTCGGTGTCGGCAATCAGTTCAAAGGGCAGCTCCAGCTTGGCCTTGAACTCGTCGTGCGACTTCATGTTGTCGCGCGAGACACCGAACACCGTTGCGCCCGCCTTGACGAAATCCTTGTAGCGATCGCGGAATTGCATCGCCTCGGTCGTGCAACCGGGCGTATTGTCCTTGGGATAGAAATACATCACCAGCACTTGCCCGAGGTGCGAGGTGTTCGATACCTTGATGCCGCCAGTGGCGTTGGCGTCGAATTCAGGGATGGGTTTGTTGACAACGATCGCCATGAAACTTGTTTTCTCCGTTTGATTCCATGTTCGAGTCGGGCTTTTGGCACTCGCTCGCGGCTCACGCCTCGAGCGCTCGATACGATGGAGATTGGTCGTTGCTTGACTGGGCGGCTCCCTGGACGATTACTGGGTCGGGCCCCGATTTGCAACCCGGTATTTTAGCCCGAAACGCCCTCTATTGACCATCCTCGGGTCTCTCGATCAGCAGCGCCGCGACCACGTGCCGGCCCTCGCCGGCCAGGATGTTGTAGGTACGACAGGCCGCCCCCGTGTCCATGGTCTCGACGCCGGTGCGGCAGGCCATCAGCGGCTGGATCCACGCGGGCTGGGGAAAACGGATGCGCGCACCACTTCCGAAGATGACCAGTTCGGCACCCAGTGAAGCCAACTGCGCGAAATGCTCGGCGTCCAACTCCTCGAAGCGGCTGCAATCCCATGCAAAGCGCTCGCCCCGCGAACTCACCACCACGCTGTTCTCGATCCGTTCGTTGTTGACGGCCACCCAGCCAGGGCCATGCGCAGTCAGGGTCTGGGCATCGGATTTGTCAGGCTGGAGCTTCATGAGAGGGGCGGGAACTGTGGTCAAATTATAGGTTTTCCCCCGTGCACCCCGCCCCTGGAGGGACTTTGAAACCGCTCAAGAAATCGGCCAAGCTGGCCAACGTGCTCTACGACATCCGTGGTCCGATCATGGATGCCGCGAAGCAGATGGAGGAAGAGGGTCAGAAGATCATCAAGCTGAACATCGGCAACCTTGCCCCGTTCGGCTTCGACGCACCGGAAGAGGTGCAGCAGGACATGATCCGCAACATCGCGGGCTCCTCCGGCTACTCGGACAGCAAGGGCATCTTCGCGGCGCGCAAGGCCGTGATGCACGAAACCCAGAAGCAGGGCATCGCCGGTGTCACCCTGGACGATATCTTTCTGGGCAATGGGGCGAGCGAACTGATCGCGATGGCCGCCAACGCGCTGCTCAACGACGGCGACGAGCTGCTGCTGCCTGCGCCCGACTACCCGCTCTGGACGGCGGTCGCGAGCCTCTCGGGCGGCAAGCCGGTGCACTACCTGTGCGACGAGGAGAATGGCTGGATGCCCAGCCTGGCCGATATCCGCGCCAAGATCACGCCGCGCACCAAGGGCATCGTCGTCATCAATCCCAACAACCCCACGGGCGCGCTGTACTCGGACGAGCTGCTCAAGGGCATCGTGGCGATCGCGCGCGAGCACGGCCTGGTGATCCTGGCCGACGAGGTCTACGACAAGGTGCTGTACGACGGCGTCAGGCACACCGCCATCGCGAGCCTGTCGAAGGACGTGCTGACGCTGACGTTCAACTCGCTGTCCAAGAGCTATCGCTCCTGCGGCTACCGCGCCGGGTGGCTGGTGGTCTCGGGCGACAAGAAGATGGCCCAGGACTACATCGAGGGCCTCAACATGCTCTCGAACATGCGCTTGTGCCCGAACGTGCCGGGACAGTGGGCGATCCAGACCGCCCTCGGCGGCTACCAGAGCATCAACGACCTGGTAGGGCCGGGCGGCCGCCTGCGGCACCAGCGCGACCTGGCCTACGAGCTGATCACCGCGATACCGGGCGTCAGCTGCGTCAAGCCCAGTGCCGCGCTCTACATGTTCCCCCGGCTCGATCCCAAGGTCTATCCGATCGAAGACGACCGCCAGTTCTTCCTCGAGGTGCTGAGAGAGACCCGGGTGATGCTGGTGCAGGGCACCGGCTTCAACTGGTCCACGCCCGACCATTTCCGCATCGTGTTCCTGCCCCACGAGGAAGATCTGCGCGAGGCGATCCAGCGCATCGCCGACTTCCTCGAGCGCTACCGCACCCGCATCGCCTAGCAGACGCGCTTCTGCCCCAGTTCCATAGCCAGACGAATCGAATGAAACCCATCCAAGTAGGCCTGCTCGGCATCGGCACGGTCGGAAGCGGCACCTTCACGGTGCTTCAGCGCAACCAGGAAGAAATCAAGCGCCGTGCGGGGCGCGGCATCGAGATCACCATGGTGGCCGACCTCGACCTCGCGCGTGCCAGGGCGGCGGTGGGCGAGGGCGTGCAGGTGGTGAACGACGCGCGTGCCGTCATCGCCAACCCCGACATCGACATCGTGATCGAGCTGATCGGCGGCTATGGCATCGCCCGCGAGCTGGTGCTGGAGGCGATCGCTGCCGGCAAGCATGTGGTCACCGCCAACAAGGCGCTGCTGGCGGTGCACGGCACCGAGATCTTCGCGGCAGCCCACGCCAAGGGCGTGATGGTGGCTTTCGAGGCCGCGGTAGCCGGTGGCATCCCCATCATCAAGGCGCTGCGCGAGGGCCTCACCGCCAACAGCATCCAGTGGATCGCCGGGATCATCAACGGCACCACCAACTTCATCCTTTCCGAGATGCGCGACAAGGGCCTGGACTTCGCCACCGTGCTGAAGGAGGCGCAGCGCCTGGGCTACGCCGAGGCCGACCCGACCTTCGACATCGAGGGCGTGGATGCCGCCCACAAGGTCACGCTGATGAGCGCCATCGCCTTCGGCATCCCCGTGCAGTTCGACAGGGCGCATGTCGAGGGCATCACCAAGCTGGCGGCACAGGACATCAAGTACGCCGAGCAGCTGGGCTACCGCATCAAGCTGCTGGGCGTGACCAAGCGCAAGGCCCAGGGCATCGAGCTGCGCGTGCATCCCAGCCTGGTGCCGGCCAAGCGCCTGCTCGCCAACGTCGAAGGCGCAATGAACGCAGTGGTGGTCAACGGCGATGCCGTCGGCACCACGCTGTACTACGGCAAGGGCGCCGGCAGCGAGCCCACCGCCAGCGCGGTGATCGCCGACCTGGTCGACGTCACCCGCCTGCACACGGCCGACGCGGCGCACCGCGTGCCGCACCTGGCCTTCCATCCCGACGCGATGAGCGACCTGCAGGTGCTGCCGATGTCGGAGGTGGTGACCAGCTACTACCTGCGCATGCGCGTGGCCGACGAGGCCGGCGTGCTGGCCCAGGTGACCGGCCTGCTTGCCACGGCGGGCATCAGCATCGACGCGGTGCTGCAGCGCGAGGCCGACGAGGTGGGTGGCGAAGGCTC
The DNA here is from genome assembly GCF_051400855.1 of Variovorax stachyos. Taxonomy (NCBI): domain Bacteria; kingdom Pseudomonadati; phylum Pseudomonadota; class Betaproteobacteria; order Burkholderiales; family Comamonadaceae; genus Variovorax; species Variovorax stachyos. The sequence continues at coordinate 89,861 of NZ_JBLFFN010000005.1, forward strand.
GACCCAGACCGACCTCATCATCCTCACGCACGACACGCGCGAGGGCACGCTGGACGATGCGTTGGTCCAGCTCCAGGCGCTGCCCACCGTGCTCGCGCCGATCGTGCGCATCCGCAAGGAAGAGCTGTCCTGATGCGCTACCTGTCCACGCGCGGCCATCCGGAGCGCCGCCGGTTCTGCGAGATCCTGCTCGAGGGCCTGGCGCCGGACGGTGGCCTTTATCTGCCCGAGCGCTACCCGCAGGTGGATGCTGCCACCCTCGCGCGGTGGCGCGAACTGCCGTATGCAGAGCTGGCCTTCGAGATCCTCTCGCTCTACATCGACGACATCCCGGCCGCGGACCTGAAGGCGATCTGCGCCAAGACCTACACCGCGGAGATCTTCGGAACCCCCGACATCGTGCCGCTGCGCGAACTCGAGGACGGCGTGTACCTGGAAGCCTTGTCCAACGGTCCGACGCTCGCCTTCAAGGACATGGCGATGCAGCTCCTCGGCAACCTGTTCGAGTACGAGCTCGCGCGCCGCGGCGAGGAGCTCAACATCCTCGGCGCCACCAGCGGCGATACGGGCAGCGCGGCCGAGTATGCGATGCGCGGCAAGAAGGGTGTTCGTGTGTTCATGACCTCGCCCGACGGGCGCATGAGCCCCTTCCAGCAGGCCCAGATGTTCAGCCTGCAGGACCCGAACATCCACAACATCGCGGTTGCCGGCGTGTTCGACGATTGCCAGGACATCGTCAAGGCGGTGTCGAACGACCTGGACTTCAAGCGCAAGTACAGGATCGGCACGGTCAACTCCATCAACTGGGCGCGGCTGCTGGCGCAGGTTGTCTATTACTTCGCGGGTTACTTCCAGGCCACGGGCAGCAACGACAACCAGGTCAGCTTCACGGTCCCCTCAGGCAACTTCGGCAACGTCTGCGCCGGCCACGTGGCGCGTTCGATGGGCCTGCCCATCCGCAAGCTCGTGGTGGCGACCAACGAGAACGACGTGCTCGACGAGTTCTTCCGCACCGGCATCTACCGCGTGCGCTCGGCGGCCGATACGCACGAGACCTCCAGTCCCTCGATGGATATCTCCAAGGCCAGCAACTTCGAGCGCTTCGTGTTCGATCTGGTCGGCCGGGATGCGGCCAGGACGCGCAGACTCTTCCAAGAAGATCTGGGTAGGACAGGCCGCTTCGATCTGAGCGCCGACCCGGTCTTCGGCGAGGCGGCCACGCGCTTCGGCTTCGCAAGCAGCCGCAGCACCCATGCCGATCGCCTCGCGACCATCCGCGACACCGACAAGCGCTTCGCCACCCTGGTCGACACCCACACTGCCGACGGCCTCAAGGCCGCGCGCGAACACCTGGAGCCCGGCGTGCCAATGATCGTGCTCGAGACCGCGCTGCCCATCAAGTTCGCCGAGACCATCGTCGAGGCCCTGGGCCGCGCGCCCGAGCGTCCCGCGCGCTTCGAAGGCATCGAGGCGCTGCCGCGGCGCGTGATCCAGCTGCCGGCCGACGCCGAGGCCGTGAAGGCCTACATCACCCGGCACTGCGCCTGAAGGAAGGTATGAACGAACCCGTCATGCCCTCCCCGGGTTCATTCACGCCTTCCGAGCCGGCGAGTCGCGCATGAAAGTCATCGGCTTCGCCGGCTTCTCGGGCGCGGGCAAGACCACGCTGGTCGAGCGGCTGATCCCTGTGCTCAGGTTCAACGGCCAGCGCGTTTCGGTGGTCAAGCATGCCCACCACAAGTTCGACATCGACCATCCGGGCAAGGACACCTACCGCCATCGCGAGGCCGGTGCCTTCGAGGTGGTCGTGGCCTCCGACAAGCGGCTCGCGCTGATCCGCGAATTCGAACGGCCGACGCAGCTCGGTGTGCACGAGCTCGTCGCCGAGCTCGATGCGGGTGTGGACTGGGTGTTGGTCGAAGGCTTCAAGCACAGCGACCTGCAGAAGATCGAGATCTGGCGCGAGCCCGACGAAGGCCAGGCCCCCAGGCCGGCGCGCTATACCGAAGACCCCTTCATCGTCGCAATCGCCACCGACACGCCCGAGCGCCTCCCGCGTGCCACCACGCTGCCGGTGTTCGACCTGAACGACGTCGATGGCATTGGCGCCTGGCTGCTGCAGAACGCCAGCCGTTTCGAGTACAAGTTGGATCGCCATGGCTGACGCTTCCAGACGTCCTCCCTTGATGCCGCTCGACGAGGCACTGGCGCGGCTCCTCGCCGCCGCCACACCGCAAATGGGCATCGAATCGGTATCCACCTTCGAGGCTGACGGGCGCGTGCTCGCGCAGGACGTGCGCTCCAGCCTCACCGTGCCGCCCCGCGACAACAGCTCGATGGACGGCTACGCGGTGCGCAGTGCCGACTGCGCCGCGCCCGGCGCGGTGCTGCGTGTGGCCCAGCGCATCCCCGCCGGCACCGTGGGCACGCCGCTGGCTGCCCGCACGGCCGCCCGCATCTTCACCGGCGCGCAGATCCCCGCAGGCGCCGATGCAGTGGTGATGCAGGAAGACGCCACCGCGCTGCCGGAAGAGGGCGGGCTGGGCAGCGTGCGCATCGAGATCGTGCCGGCGGCGGGCCAGTGGATTCGCCGCGCCGGCGAAGACGTCGCCGCGGGTGACGTGGTGCTCGCGCGCGGAGAGCGCCTCACCCCCGCGGGGCTGGGGCTGGCAGCCAGCGTCGGCCTCGACCAGCTGCAGGTGGCCAAGCGCCCGCGCGTCACGCTGCTGTCCACCGGCGACGAACTCGTGATGCCCGGCGAAGTTGCGCCCGAGGCCATGAAGCCGGGCTCGATCTACAACTCCAACCGCTTCTTCATGCGGGCCCTGCTCGTGCGGCTGGGCTGCGAGGTGCACGACCTGGGCATCGTGCCCGACCGCCGCGACGCGACCATCGACGCGCTGCGCAGTGCCTCGGAGCGCAGCGACCTGATCATCACCACCGGTGGCGTCTCGGTCGGCGAAGAGGACCACATCAAGGCAGGCGTGCAAGCACTGGGCCAGCTCGACCTGTGGTCGCTGTCGATGAAGCCCGGCAAGCCGTTTGCCTACGGCCGCATCGGCAATGCCCATCTCACCGGGCTGCCCGGCAACCCGGTCTCCAGCTTCCTGACCTTCCTGCTCCTGGTGCGCCCCTTCCTGCTGACGCTCCAGGGCGCCACCCGAGTAGCGCCGGCACCGATCGCGATGCGCGCCGACTTCGACTGGCCGCGTGCCGACCGCCGCCGCGAGTTCCTGCGCGCGCGCCGCAACGCCGGCGGCGGCCTCGACCTGTTCGCCAACCAGAGTTCGGGCGTGCTGACCTCCATGGTCTGGGGCGACGGCGTGATCGACACGCCGGCCGGCCAGCCCTTCAAGGCCGGCGACATGGTGCAGTTCATTCCCTTCTCGTCCTTGCTGGCCTGAACATGAAGGTCACCGTGCGCTACTTCGCCTCGGTGCGCGAGGCCCTCGGGACCGGCAGCGAAACCGTCGAGACCCGCGCCGCCGATCTCGGCGCGCTGCGCGACGAACTGATCGCACGCGGCGAGCCCCATGCCAGCGCGTTGGCCCGCGGCAAGGCGGTGCGCATGGCGCTGGACCAGGTCATGAGCGCCGAAGGCGCCGCACTGCGCGAAGGCCAGGAAGTGGCCTTCTTCCCGCCCGTTACGGGGGGCTGAGCGCGGCCTGCAGCTGCGACAGCTGCGCGCACAGCGCGTCGCCGGCGCGAGTCATCGGCGCACGCAGCTCGTCCTGCATCAGGCCTTGCCGCGCAAGCACGGCCTTCAGCGGCCCCGGATTCGGCTCGGCGAACAAGGCCTCGATCAGCGGGAGCAGTGGTTGCCACTGGACACGCGCCTCGGCCAGCCGGCCCTCGCGGAGCAGGCGGATCACCTGGACGAAGCGCGCCGTCTGCAGGTGAGCGCTGGCTGCGATGGCACCCACGCCGCCCTCGGCCAAGGTCGAGAAGATCTGCGCATCCTCCCCGGCCAGCACCTGCAGCCGCCCGTCGGCGATCAGCGCCCGCGTCTTGGCCATGTCGCCGCCACAGTCCTTGAGCCCGCAGATGCGCGGATCGGCCGCGAGCGTGAGCAGCGTCTCGCGCGCGAGGACGGCGCCGGTGCGGTAGGGAATGTCATAGACGAGGACCGGCGCGGCACTTGCATGCGCGATCGCCTGAAACCAGGCCACCAAGCCCGCCTGCGAAGGCCGGATGTAACTCGGCGCTGGCACCAGCAGCCCGGCAAGGCCCTGGTCGTTCAACTCGCGCACCCATGCAACGGTCTTGCCCAGGTGGTAGCCCGAGATGCCCATGATGCGCGGCAGGGCGGGCGCGGCCTTCGCGACCGTGGCGAGCACGGCCAGCTGTTCGTTGGCATCGAGCGCCGCGGCTTCGCCGGTCGAGCCGCAGACCACGAAGCCGGCGATGCCGGAAGACGCGAGCTCATCGGTCAATGCGGCCAGCGCCGCATGGTCGACGGCGCCGTCGCGAAAGGGCGTGACGAGCGGGATCCAAAGGCCCGACAAATCAGGAGAGGGTGAAGAAGTGGAAGGCACGCGGTTTTCCTTGGAGACCAGACCGATGGATGAACCACCGTCGGACGCGCGCACGAAACAAGGCTGGATATCGAACCCTGCAGTTCCGTCGCTCATCCGACGACGGAACCGAAGCCCCGGTCAGACGAGCTCGGGTTTTTTGGCTTTGCCGCCCAGGCACACGCGGACCATCGCGGCGAGCGATGGAAGAGGGCGGTGCGCGAGGGAAGGCATGCGCCGCAGTCTAGCGCGGTGCCACAATCCGGCCATGAGCGGCCCGCGCGTTTTCATCCAGACAGCCGATTTCGACCTTGCCAGGGAGGTCGCCGCGTTGCGCGCGGACGACAAGCGGGTGGGGGCGGTCTGCGCCTTCGTCGGCACCGTGCGCGACCGCAACGACGGCGATGCGGTGGCATCGATGGAGCTCGAGCACTACCCGGGCATGACCGAGAAGTCCATCGAGGCCATGATCGACGAGGCTCATCGCCGATTCGACATCCTCGGCGCGCGCGTGATCCATCGCGTGGGGCTCCTGCAGCCGCTCGACCAGATCATGATGGTGGCGGTGGTCTCCGCCCACCGCGGCCAGAGCTTCCAGGGCTGCGAGTTCCTGATGGACTACCTGAAGACGCAGGCGCCGTTCTGGAAGAAGGAACAGACGCCCCAGGGCGCGCGCTGGGTCGATGCGCGCGTCGATGACGATGCGGCCCTGGCGCGCTGGGGCATCCAGGCCGGCAACGCCTGAAACCAGCCTACTGCGGCGTGAAGCCGCTCGCCTTGATGATGCCTGCCCAGGTCTGCGTATAGCTGCGCACGCGGCCCGCGAACTGCCCCTGCGGCTCGTACGCCACCGTCAAGCCCATGGTCGTGAGCTTCTGCTTGACGTCGGGCATGGCCAGCACCTTGGCGAGCGCATCGCCGAAACGGTCGATCACCGGCTGCGGCGTGCCCACTGGCGCGAACACGCCGTAATACGGCAGGTCTTCCAGATTGGCGAAGCCCAGTTCGGTAAAGGTCGGCACCTGCGGCAGCAGCGCCTGGCGCTTGGCGCCGATGGTGGCCACGATGCGCACCTTGCCGGCCCGGTGGTTCTCGATGAAGTCGGGCACGGAGGCGATACCGGCGCTGATCTGGTTGCCCAGCATGTCGGCCGTCATCGGTGCGCTGCCCCGGTAGGGCGCCGCCTGCACGTCGATCTTGTACTTGGCGCCGATCATCTTCACCAGGAACTCGGGGATCGAGGCCGGCGCCGGCACGCCGATGGTGTCCTTGCCGCCGCGCTGGGTGCGCACCCATTTCAGGTACTCGTCGAGGCTCTTCGCGGGCGTGCCGCCCGAAACCGCCAGCACGTTGGCGAAGGTCGCGAAGCCGGCCACGGGCACGAAGTCGGTGGCCGAGTTGTAGCCCGGGTTCTTCACCACCTGCGGCAGGATCGAGATGGTGTGGTCGTGCGACAGCAGCAGCGTATGGCCGTCCGCCGGCGCGGCCTTCAACGCCTGGGCCGCGATCTGCCCGCCGGCGCCGGCCCGGTTCTCGACCACCACCGGCGCCCCCAGCTGGTCCTTGAGCTTCTCGCCCAGCGTGCGGGCAATCGCGTCGGTGCCGGCGCCGGCCGGGAAGCCGACCAGCAGCTTGATCGGTGCACCTTGCTGCTGTGCCTGCGCGAGGCCTGCAAGGCCCGCCATCGCAGCGGCCAGCCCGAGTACGAAAACTCGCCGCGACGCGCGAGGCATGCTTGTAGAGAACATGAGCGACTCCAGTGGATATGAAAAAGGGAACGAGACGAGGGCGCGCGATGGGGCGCCTCACGGTCCGCAGGCCGCTATTCTGAACGAGCCGAACCAGCGGAATCGGCTTTCAGCGGCGGCGCGGCGGGTGCGCCATCGCGTCGCCCATTTCGACAGCGGCGAGGAGCCGTTGGGCCGCGAGATCCTGGATTTCTTTCCGTCACTGTCTTCTTCCTCGTAGGGCGCCAAACTCGCCCCGAGGAGCCGGTTTTTGCCCTGCCGCGCGCTTGAAATGCCCGCCCCGGCCCCCAACCTCCCGGGAAACCGGAGTTATTCATGCGCCAAGACAAACTCACCACCAAATTCCAGGAAGCCCTCGCCGATGCGCAGTCGCTCGCGCTGGGCAATGACAACGCCTACATCGAGCCGGTCCACCTGCTGGTGGCCATGCTGCGCCAGGGTGATGGTCCACGTGCGCTGCTCGAGCGTGCCGGCGCCAACGTGCCGGGCCTGCTGAATGCAGCCGAGGCGGCGATCAAGCGGCTGCCGCAGGTGCAGGGCCATGATCAGGTTCAGGTCGGCCCCGAGTTGGGCAAGCTGCTGCAGGCGACCGAGAAGGAAGCCATCAAGCGCAACGACCAGTTCATCGCCGGCGAGCTGTTCCTCCTCGCCGTCGCCGACAGCAAGGCCGAGATCGGCAACCTGGCGCGCAGCCATGGCGTGACGCGCAAGTCCGTCGAAGCCGCCATCGACGCGGTGCGCGGCGGGCAGGGCGTGAACAGCCCCGAGGCCGAAGGCCAGCGCGAATCCCTCAAGAAATACACCCTCGACCTCACGGAGCGTGCCCGCCTGGGCAAGCTCGACCCGGTGATCGGCCGCGACGAGGAGATCCGCCGCGCCATCCAGGTGCTGCAGCGCCGCACCAAGAACAATCCCGTGCTCATCGGCGAACCCGGCGTCGGCAAGACCGCCATCGTCGAGGGCCTGGCGCAGCGCATCGTCGCGGGCGAGGTGCCCGAGTCGCTCAAGGGCAAGCGCGTGCTGTCGCTCGACATGGCGGCGCTCTTGGCTGGTGCCAAGTACCGCGGCGAATTCGAGGAGCGACTCAAGAGCGTGCTCCACGAACTCGCCAAGGACGAGGGCCAGACCATCGTCTTCATTGATGAGCTGCACACCATGGTCGGCGCCGGCAAGGCCGAGGGCGCGATGGACGCCGGCAACATGCTCAAGCCCGCTCTGGCGCGCGGCGAGCTGCACTGCGTGGGCGCCACCACCCTCGACGAATACCGCAAGTACATCGAGAAGGACGCCGCGCTCGAGCGCCGTTTCCAGAAGATCCTGGTGGACGAGCCCAGCGTGGAGGCGACCATCGCCATCCTGCGGGGCCTGCAGGAGAAGTACGAGGTGCACCACGGCGTCGACATCACCGACCCGGCCATCGTCGCCGCCGCCGAGCTGTCGGACCGCTACATTACCGACCGCTTCCTGCCCGACAAGGCGATCGACCTGATCGACGAGGCCGCGGCCAGGATCAAGATCGAGATGGACTCCAAGCCCGAGGTGATGGACCGCCTCGATCGCCGCCTGATCCAGCTGCAGATCGAGCGCGAGGCCGTGCGCCGCGAGAAGGACGAAGCCTCGCAGAAGCGCCTGTCCTTGATCGAGGAGGACATCGCCCGCGTGCAGAAGGAGCTCGCCGACCTCGACGAGATCTGGCAGGCCGAGAAGGCGCAGGCCCAGGGCAGCGCGCAGATCCGCGAGGAGATCGACAAGATCAAGTTCCAGATTGCCGAGTTCACCAGCAAGGGCGACTTCAACAAGGTGGCCGAGCTGCAGTACGGCAAGCTGCCGGCACTGGAGAAGCGGCTGAAGGAAGCGCAGGACACCGAGGCCAGCAAGGGCAAGTCCAGCGCGCCCACGCTGCTGCGCACCCAGGTCGGCGCGGAAGAGATCGCCGAGGTGGTGGCGCGCGCCACCGGTATCCCGGTTTCCAAGCTGATGCAGGGCGAGCGCGACAAGCTGCTGCAGATGGAAGACAAGCTGCACGAGCGCGTGGTGGGCCAGGACGAGGCCATCGGCGCGGTCGCCAATGCGATCCGCCGCTCGCGCTCGGGCCTGGCGGACCCGAACCGCCCCACCGGCTCCTTCCTCTTCCTCGGCCCCACGGGCGTGGGCAAGACAGAGCTGTGCAAGGCGCTGGCGGGTTTCCTGTTCGACAGCGAGGATCACCTGATCCGCGTCGACATGAGCGAGTTCATGGAGAAGCATTCGGTCGCGCGCCTGATCGGCGCGCCGCCCGGCTACGTCGGCTACGAGGAGGGCGGCTACCTGACCGAGGCCGTGCGCCGCAAGCCCTACAGCGTGCTGCTGCTCGACGAGATCGAGAAGGCGCATCCTGACGTGTTCAACGTGCTGCTGCAGGTGCTCGACGATGGCCGCCTGACCGACGGCCAGGGCCGCACCGTGAACTTCAAGAACACGGTGATCGTGATGACCAGCAACATCGGCTCGCCCATCATCCAGTCGATGGTGGGCCGGCCGGCCGAGGAGATCAAGGACGCGGTGTGGGACGAGTTGAAGAACTACTTCCGTCCCGAGTTCCTGAACCGCATCGACGAGACCGTGGTCTTCCATGCGCTGGACGCCAAGCACATCGAGGCGATCGCAGCCATCCAGCTCAAGGTGCTGCAGGAGCGCCTCGCGAAGATGGACCTCGCGCTCGAGGTCTCGCCGGCGGCGCTGGCGGAAATCGCCAAGGTCGGCTTCGACCCGGTGTTCGGTGCGCGGCCGCTCAAGCGGGCGATCCAGCACCGCATCGAGAACCCGCTGTCGAAGCTGCTGCTCGACGGCAGCTTCGCGCCGAAAGACACGATCGCCGTGACGACCGACCCGATCCGCAAACCGGGGCAATTCGAATTCCGGAAGGCCGGGGAACCTCGCACCGAGGCCATGGCCTAATCTGGATGATGATGAATTTCCTCCTGCGCGTCGTCCTGTTCCTGCTCGGCCTGGTCTTCGCGGCCAGCCTTGCCGTCGCGGTGATGTTGCTGGCGGCGGTGTGGGGCCTGCGCTACGGCTGGGCCCGCCTCACCGGGCAACCGGTGCGGCCCTGGGTCATGCGCTTCGATCCGCGTCACGGCTTCGACCGCTTCCGCGCTGCGGCGCAGCCGGCCGAGCCGACGGCAGCCGATGTGGCCGGTGCCCGGGCGCGCGGCGAGGACGCGGGCAGCCCGGTGCGCCTGCGTGACCGGGGCGACAGCGTGACGGATGTGCAGGCGCGCCCGGTCTCGCGCGGCGAGTAGCCCTCGTCCGCAAGCTCGTGGACGTATCGGGGCGCAACTCGATGTGACTCGATGTAAGCGAATGACCGACTTCTGGCAGTGACCTCGGCCGACGGCACGGTCGCCTGGATCGGCCTTCAATCTCGCCACTCTCCGACGCGACCCAACCGCATCGTGCGGCTGCCGTGCGGGGCAAGGAGCGAGACATGCGCGAAGCCCAAGAAGGCACGGAAACGCCTGGATCCACTGCGGGTCCGGACAAGGCACCCCGACTCGCTCCCGAGCCATCGCGGCGATCGTTCATCCGAGGCGCCGTGCTCTATGCCATGTTCGTCGGCACCGGCGTCAGCGTGTCCGGCTGCGGGGGCGGGGGTGGTGGAGGCGGGTTCGGCGGCGGTATCGGCGGCGGGGGCGGTGGGGGCGGCGGCGCGCCAGGTGGGGCGCCTGCGCTGTTCTCCCACGGCGTCGCGAGCGGCGATCCGCTGACCGACCGCGTCATCCTCTGGACCCGCGTCACTTCTGCGAGCCCCGGCACCCTCAACCTGAGCTGGGAAGTCGCAAGCGATGCGAACTTCGGCGTGATCGTGGCGCGCGGCACGGCCAGCACCGGGCCCGAGCAGGACTACACCGTCAAGGTCGACGCCACCGGGCTGCTGCCGGCCAGCGAGTACTACTACCGCTTCTACGTCGGTTCCGAGCCCTCACCCACCGGACGCACGAAGACGCTGCCGACCGGCAACGTGTCGCAGATGCGGCTCGGCGTGGTGTCGTGCACGAACTTCCCGGCGGGCTACTTCAATGTCTGCGCCGAGCTCGCGAAGCGCAACGACGTCGACCTGGTCCTGCACCTGGGCGACTACATCTACGAGTACGGCGTGGTGGGCTTCGCCTCGCAGCTGGCAATAGCGTTGGATCGCGAATCGCAGCCGCCGCGCGAGATTCTGACGCTCGACGATTACCGCCGCCGGCACGCCCAGTACAAGACCGATCCCGACCTCAGGGCGCTGCACGCGCGGATGCCGATGATCGCGGTGTGGGACGACCATGACCTCGCCGACAACGCATGGTCCGCAGGCGCGGCCAACCACGATCCGGCGACCGAAGGCGCGTTCGCCGCGCGGCGCCTCGCCGCCGTGCAGGCCTATCGCGAATGGCTGCCGGTCAGGATGCCCGATCCTGCCAATCCGCTGAAGATCTACCGGTCCTTCGACTTCGGCACGCTCGCGTCGCTGCACATGCTCGACACGCGAATCATCGGGCGGGATATCCAGGTCGACCTCGATGCCTACCTTGCAGGGGCGGCCGACAGTCCCTCCCGCCAGTTGCTGGGTGCGGAGCAATCGGATTGGCTGTCTGCGCGCATGGCCGCTTCGGGTGCCACCTGGCAGGTGCTGGGGCAGCAGGTGTTGATGGCGCGCATGGAGATCCCGCTCAGCGTTGCGAGCGCCTTCACGCTGGAGACGGTGAGCGAATTCGTGCTGGCACAGTCCACGCCGGAAAACTTGCGCAGCGACAGCCAGCGTGCCCTGCTGGCCCAGCGCCGAGTCCCCTACAACTTCGACGCCTGGGACGGCTACCCGGCGGCACGCGAAACCGTGCTGGCGGCGGCCCGTTCGATGGGCAAGAACCTGGTCTCGCTCGCGGGCGATACCCACAACGCGTGGGCCAGCAACCTGACCGATGCGTCTGGTCAGCGCGTCGGGGTCGAGTTCGCGACGCCCTCGGTCAGCTCGCCAGGACTCGAGGTCCTGCTGCCGCTGATATCCGGGCCGGTCCTGACCGACGCCTTCCCCAGGATGGTGAGGGATCTGCGCTATGCGGAGACAAGCAAGCGCGGCTATCTCGTTGTCACGTTGACGCCGTCCGAGGCTCGCGCCGACTGGACGGAGATCAGCACCGTGTTGAGCCGTTCCTACAGCGCGCGCCTCGCGAAGAGCCTGCATGCCTTGCCGGGGGCGAACAATCTCGACGTCCTGCCCGTGTAGGCTTCAAGCGGACGCACGCACCGCGATACGCCGGCGGCCGAAGCCGTGCTGGAAGGTTCCGAAATGGCCGGCGATAGGGGTGCCGCAATGCGGACATTCGCCCCGCGCATCCAGCGCGCAATCCATCACGAGGTACCAGTCGCGCCGCACCAGCGCTGCGCGGCAGTGAGGGCAGAAGGTCGTGCCGCCCTCCAAGTCATGCACGTTGCCGGTGTAGACGTGGTGCAGGCCGTTGGCCAGCGCGATGGCACGAGCACGCTTCAGCGTGGCGGGCGGCGTGGGCGGCACGTCCATCATCTTGTAGTCCGGATGGAAGGCCGTGAAGTGCATCGGCACGTCGGGCCCGAGCGCGTCGAAGATCCAGCGGCTCATCGCCTCGATCTCTGCATCGCTGTCGTTGTGGCCGGGGATCAGCAGCGTCGTGATCTCGAACCAGCAGGATGTCTCGTGCCGCAGGTACTGCAGCGTATCGAGCACGGGAGCCAGGTGGCCGCCGGTCTGCCGGAAATAGAAGTCCTCGGTGAAGCCCTTGAGGTCGACGTTGGCGGCATCCATCCGTGCATAGAACTCGCGCCGCGGCGCGGCGTGGATGTAGCCCGCGGTCACGGCGACGCTGAAGATGCCCAGCGCACGGCAGGCATCGGCAGTGTCCATGGCGTACTCGGCGAAGATCACCGGGTCGTTGTAGGTGAAGGCCACGCTCAGGGCGCCACGCTGGCGCGCCAGCTCGGCGATGCGCTGCGGCGAGGCTTGGTCCATCAGCCGGTCCATCTCGCGGCTCTTGGAGATGTCCCAGTTCTGGCAGAACTTGCAGGCCAGGTTGCAGCCGGCGGTGCCGAAAGACAGCACGCTGGAACCCGGATGGAAATGATTCAACGGCTTCTTCTCGATCGGGTCGATGCAGAAGCCCGAGCTGCGCCCGTAGGTGGTGAGCACCATCTCGTCGCCGATGCGCTGCCGCACGAAGCACATGCCGCGCTGGCCCTCGTGCAGGCGGCAGTCGCGTGGGCACAGGTCGCACTGGATGCGGCCGTCGTCCAGCTTATGCCACCAGCTTGCCGGCGGGTTCGTGTTCATGGCGCCGTCGCCTCGAAGGCGATCGCGGTGTAGCCGACCACGCGGCGGCGGTCGCCCGCAGTGTCGCCGGAGTTGCGCAGGTCCAGCAGCCGTGGCAGCAGGCCGTGCGCCTGTGCCGCCTGAAGTGCACCGTTGATCGCCGGCGCGCCGCAGGCGTCTTCGGGATCGAGGGTGGCATCGAAGCCGAGGATGCGATCCACCGTCGCGCGATCGCGCAACTGCGCCTGCGCATGGGGCAGGTAGTGCGACAGGTCGGAGCTGACGACAATCAGCGTTTCGTCGCTGCCCCACAGGCGTGCCAGCACCTGCGCGACCTCGGCGGGACCAGCATGGCCGACGAGCAGCGGCACCAGGTCGAAGGTGCCGCCCAGCAGCGTTTGCAGGAACGGCAGCTGCACCTCCAGCGAATGCTCGAAAGCGTGCGGCCGGTCGTCGCGCACGACTTGCGGCAGGTCGCGCAACAGGGCGAGCGCAGGCAGGTCCAGCGCGATGCGGCCGAGCGGCGTGTCGAAGGCCTCCGCCGCCGGGGCCGCCAGGGCACGCACCGCCGAGCGATGCGCCGGGCCGAGAAGCACGACGCGGCTGATCCGCTCGCGCCAGGGGGCGAGCAAGGCATAGGCATGCGCCGCGACGGCACCGGAATACACGTAGCCCGCGTGCGGAACGATCAGCAGCTTGGGTGGGCGCTCGGCCTCGACCGTGTCGTGGGCGCCGGCCAGGCATTCGCCGATCTGCTGCCGCAACGGCAATGCATCCCCCGGATAGAAGATCCCCGCGACCGCGGCGGGGCGAACAGCAGGCATGGCCATCGGACCTCCTGCATTCAATATGGACCGGCCTCGGGCCAGCGTCAATCGGCGGGCGGCGACGCTGGGGCCGCGTCAGAATGGCGCATGCCCGCGCCGCGCCCTCTCGTCCCCATCGACCCCTCGGAGGTCGAGTTCACTGCCATGCGCGCGCAAGGCGCGGGCGGCCAGAACGTCAACAAGGTGTCGAGCGCCGTGCACCTGCGCTACGACATCCGCGCGAGTTCGCTGCCCGACGCCGTGAAGGAGCGCCTCCTCGCGCTGCGTGACACCCGCATCACCCAGGAAGGCGTGCTGGTCCTGAAGGCACAGCGCCACCGCAGCCAGGACATGAACCGTGCCGACGCGCTGGCGCGGCTGCAGGAACTGGTCGACAGCGTGGCCCTGCCGCCGCGCGTGCGCCGGCCTACCAAGCCGAGCTATGGGGCCAGGCAGCGCCGGCTCGAAGGGAAGAGCCAGCGCGCGGAGGTCAAGCGTCAGCGCGGGCCGGTGCAGGACTGAGCGCGGCCTCCACGTCCGCAGCGGTCATCCCGTGCATGGCGCCCAGTGCCGCGAGCGCGTCGGCATCGGTTCGGTAGATGAACAGCATCGGCCCGGCCGTCAGCAGCCCGGCGCGCTCCAGCACCTGCTGTGCCGGCAGCTTGAGGCCGCTCAGGTGCAGGCGCACACCCTTCGATTCCAGCAGCCGGCGGATCGCGCCGAACACCTCGGCACCCGTCACGTCGACGCGGTTGATGGGCTGCGCAAACAGGCAGAGGTCGGTGAGCTCCGGCCGCATCGCCAGCGTGACGGTGATGGCGCGCTCCAGCGTGCTGGCGGTGGCGAAGTCGAGCTCCGCATCCATGCGCATCGCGTGCAGCCGGGGCGCCAGCGGCGGCAGGTTCCAGAGGTGGCGGTCGCGCAGGCTGCCGTCGGGATGCAGGCCCACCTCGATGATGCGGGGATGCAGGTGCCGGTACATGTAGTGGCTCAGGCTCATCAGCAGGCCGGCGAGCACGCCCCAGTAGATCGAGGGCGAGGCGGCGATGGTGAGAACGAAGGTCACCAGTGCCGTGATCGCCTCCACGCGCGAGATGCGCCAGAGCGACACGAACTGCCCGGGTCGCACCAGCCCCAGCATCGCGATCACCACGATGGAAGCCAGCACTGCCTGCGGCACGTGGTAGAGCAGCGGCATCGCCCACAGCAGCGCGGCGCCTATCAGCAGCACGCAGAACACGGTGGCCCAGCCGGTCTGGGCGCCGGCATAGAGATTGATGGCCGAGCGCGAGAAGGATGAACTGGTGGGGAAGGCGCCCGAGAAGCCCGAGGCGATCTTGGCGAGCCCCTGGCCGATCAGGTCCTGGTTCTCGTTCCACAGCTTGCCGGCGCGGGCGTTGTCGACCTTGGCGCTCGAGGCCGTCTCGAGAAAGCTCACCAGCGTGATCATCAGCGCCGGCAGCAGCAGGGCGCCGAAGGTGCCCAGCGGCTGTGTGCCGGGCCAGTAGAAGGCGGGCAGGCCCGAGGGCAGGGCGCCCACCACCGCGCCACCGCGCAGCGCGTAGCCGATGGCAGCGCTGATGGCCGCGCACACGCCCACCACCACCATGGCGGCCGGAAAGCGGGGCCAGCGCTCCTTGGCGATCCAGAGCGCGGCCATGCTGCCGAGCCCGAAGGCGATCGCCAGGAAATCGGGCGGCGGTCCCTGCCACAGCTGGCCGATGCTCCGGCCCGTGAAGCCGAAGAGCGCCGGCAGCTGCGACAGGATGATCAGCACCGAGGCAGCCTGGGTGAAGCCCATCAGCACCGGCGAGTTGACCAGGCGCAAGACCCAGCCGAAGCCGCCCATGCCGAGCAGCAGCTGGATCGCGCCCGACATGAAGCACAGCCACACCGCCAGGGCCACCCACTCGGCGCTGCCGGGAATCGCGAGCGGGCCGAGCGAGGCCGCCACGAGCAGGCTGGACAGGGCGGTAGGCCCGACGGAGAGCCGCGTCGATGCGCTGAACAGCACGCCGATGAGCGCAGGCAGGAGCGAGGCGTAGATGCCGGTGACCAGCGGCATGCCGGCGAGCGCCGCATACGCGACGCCCTGCGGGATCACCATCAGGGCTACCGTGATGCCGGCCAGCGCCTCGCCGGTGAGAAGCGCGCGGCTGGGGCGGGGCCAGCCGAGGAAGGGGAGCCAGCGCACGAGCTGGTCGCGGTTCAGGGCCATCCTTCACCGCGCGGAATGGTTGGGGTGCACCCGCCGATGATACGAAAGCGCCCTGACGCTCAAGTCTTGACGGTTGTCGCGATGGTCTTGCGTGCTGTTGTCCGGTAGGTCGCGGGCGGTTCTTGCAGCAAGCCGGCCGGGGCCGGCGGGGCGAAGCCGGAGAGGAATCGTTCGGGCGTGAGGATGGGAATGTCGTGGAACGGATGCAAGGTCAGCAGATCGGCGTCGCCCGTGATGAGCGCATCGGCGTTGCCATGCACAGCGGCTTCGAGAAACTGGTCGTCCTTGGGGTCGCGACAGGCGCGGATCGCGCGCGTGGGCTGGACCCAATCGATGAGATCGTCGAGTCGGATCAGGAATGCCACCCGCCGATCGAGCGAGACGTAGCCATCGAACTTGGGGCGGCGGATCACGGACAGCAGCTCGCGGTGCGTTTCCTTCGAGAAGAGCAGCCTTCCGAGGTCGATGGCCCGGTCGACCGATCGGCCGGGAACGCTCAGCGGGCGGAGCACCCAGCTGACAAGGACGTTGGTATCGATGACCCAGCGGCGCAGCGGGAGCGGTTCAGTCATCGCTGGCGAGGATCTCGGCCAGGACCTCGTCCGTCATGCCGTTCCTCTCGGCCTCGGCGCCGATCCCGTCGACGAGGCGCTTGAGCTCCTCGACATTGAGGCGATGCAGCTTCCGGTATTGCTCGGGCGAAATCACCATCGCCACATCGCGGTTGTGGCGGCGGATCACCACCGGCTCCCGGGCGGCGGCATCGAGCATTGCGGCGAAGTTCTGCTTGGCTTCGCTAGCGGAGTAAGTCAGCATGGCAGCTCCAAAAAGTGCAATTTGTACGAATTGTACAAACCCCCGGCCGCGCTATTTCTTCCTTTTGTGCTGGAAAGCCGTCGGCGATTGCCCCGTCGCTGCCTTGAACATCGCGCAGAAGGCGCTGTCTGTCGCGTACCCGCTTGCCGACGCCACCTGGCTCACGGCCATGCCGCGCGCCAGCAGCGGCAGCGCATGGGCCAGCACCGCCTGCTGGCGCCATTGCTGCCAGCTCATGCCGAGCTGGTCGCGGAACAGGCGCGCCACCGTGCGTTCGCTGGCACCGATCGATTGGGCACGCTCGGCCAGAGTGGCGCGGCCGGCGGGGTTGCGCAGCAGCGTCTCGCAGAGCTGGCGCAGGCGCTTGTCGGCGGGCAGCGGCACATCGATGCGGATCTGCGTCGCGCGCTCCAGTTCGTCTACCAGGAGCGGCGCGATCCAGCGCTCGCGCTGCGCCGCATGCGGATCGGCAGGCGGCACGCCGTCGGGTGTGGTGTCCAGCGCCAGCATCAAAGCGCGCAGCAAGGGGCTGATCTCCAGCACCTCGCATTTCTCCCAGCCGGGGCCGAGCCAGCTGTGCAGGTAGATGGTGCGCAGCTCCGCGTCCTCGATCAGCGTGATGCTGTGCGCCATGTCGGCCGGCACCCAGAGTGCGCGCGAGGGCGGCACGATGTAGCTGCCGTCCTCGGTGCTCAGGCGGATCACGCCCCGCGTCGAGAAAGTGAGCTGCGGCCACGGGTGGGTGTGCAGCTCGACGAAGGTGTCGGCCTTGAGGAAATGCTCCTTGGCGCGCAGCGGCCGCAGCGCATCGGGCGCGTAGCGGTCCGGCGCGAGGGGGACCACGACATGGGTCGGCGCGGGGCCTTCCGGCTGCACGGCGCGTCGGCGTGCAGGTGGGGCGGGCGCAAAGACAGGGGACGGCATGGATTCGACAAATGTTGTCTCTGTATCGCCATTCTGCCGCGGCCTCTAAGCATACGATCCGAGGCTCCCCCGGTTTCTTGTTGCAATTCATGTCTTCGCTCGACGCCTCCCTCGCCTCCAATACCTTGCGTTCCGACGCCAAGCTGATCGGCCTCGTCGGCCTGGCGCACGCCATCAGCCACTTCGCGCAACTGGTACTGCCACCGCTGTTCCCCTGGCTCAAGGAGGCTTTCAACGTCAGCTACACCGAGCTCGGTGCGGTGCTGACCGTGTTCTTCGTGGTCTCCTGCGTGGTGCAGGCCGCCTCGGGCTTCCTGGTCGACCGCCTGGGGCCGCGGCCGGTGCTCTTCGCGGGCCTGGGCCTGCTGGCGCTGGCGGCCATCGGCTACGCATGCGCGCAGAGCTACTGGATGCTGCTGGCGAGCGCCGTGGTGGCCGGTATCGGCAATGGCGTGTTCCATCCGGTCGACTACACGCTCTTCAACCAGAAGGTCGCCCCGACGCGCCTGGGCCATGCGTACAGCGTGCATGGCATCACCGGCAGCCTGGGGTGGGCCCTGGCACCGGCCTTCGTGGTGCCGTTGGCTATCGCGTTTTCATGGCGCGTGGCCCTGGCCTCCGCAGGCGCGTTGGCCCTGGTCGTCCTGCTGGTGCTCTGGCTCAACCGCGCCGCGCTGGCGCTGGATGTGAAGGCCGTGCACAAGGCCACCGGCGCCGACGCGGCAGCCGGCGGCGAGCTGGCCTTCCTCAAGATCCCGGCGGTGTGGATGTGCTTCGGCTTCTTCTTCGTCTACGCGATGGTGCTGAGCGTGGTGCAGACCTTCGCGCCCGCTGCTGCCGGCCACCTGCATGCCGTGCCGGTCGCCCTGGTTGCGATCTGCCTCACCGTCTACATGGTGGCCAGCTCGGGTGGAATGCTGGTGGGCGGCTTCCTGGCCTCGGACCCCAGCCGGTGCGAGCGCATCGTGGGCTTCGCCTTCGGCGTCGCGGCGATGCTGGCGCTGGTCCTCGCGCTGGTGGATATCCCGCCGGTGCTGGTGCCGGCGATGTTCGGTGCCATGGGCTTCGCGTCGGGCATCGCCGGGCCCTCGCGCGACCTGCTCGTCAAGCGCTCGACGCCGGCCAACGCCTCGGGCCGCGTCTACGGCGTGGTGTACGCCGGGTTGGACATCGGGCAGGCCGTGGCGCCGCTGATCTTCGGGCGGCTGATGGATCACGGCCAATACATGAGCGTGATCATCGGCCTGGCGGTGGTGCAGGCGGTGCTGATCGCCAGCGCCTTCAACGTGCGGCGGGTGCGGCGCGAGGCCCTGGTGCCGGCGTCAGCCTGACGTCGGCCCGTTGGATTCGTCTCTTTACCTGATCGTCGCGCTCGGCGCGATCGTGGCCGGCTTCGTGCAGGGGCTGTCGGGCTTCGCCTTCAGCCTGGTCGCGATGTCCTTCTGGGCGTGGACCGTGGACCCCAGGCTGGCCGCGGTGCTCGCCACCTTCGGCGGGCTGACCGGCCAGGTGATCGCCGCCGTCACGGTGCGGCGCGGCTTCGATCGCGCCTTGCTGCTGCCCTTCGTGCTCGGCGGGCTGATGGGCGTGCCCCTGGGCGTGTGGCTGCTCCCGCGCCTGGACGTGCCGCTGTTCAAGGCCTGCCTCGGCGGGCTGCTCGTGCTCTGGTGCCCGGCCATGCTGATGGCGCGCAACCTGCCACGGGTGAAGACCGGCGGCCGTGCGGCCGACGGCGTCGTCGGCATGATCGGCGGTGTCTGCGGCGGACTGGGCGGCTTTACCGGCGCCATTCCCACGCTCTGGTGCACCCTGCGCGGCCTCCAGAAGGACGTGCAGCGCTCGGTGATCCAGAACTTCAATCTCTCGATGCTGGTGGTGACCTTCTCGGTCTATCTCGGCACCGGCCTGGTCGGTGTGCCCATGCTGCCGCTGCTGGGCATCGTCGCTCTCGCGGTGCTGGTGCCGGTGCTGCTCGGCGCGCGGCTCTACGTCGGCATCAGCGAGGCGGCCTTTCGCCAGATCGTGCTGGGGCTGCTGACGCTCTCGGGCGTGGCGCTGCTCGTGTCCTCGGTGCCGGTACTGCTCGCTCGGGGCCCGCTCAATTGAGGTAGTCGAGGAGGGTTGGGACTACCTCCCGGAGGAAGGCGATCTCCGAGGTGGGGATGCCGCGCGGCTCCAGGTCGAAATGAATGAAGGTGCCATACGGCGTTCCGCATTCGCGCGTGAGCAGCTGGCCATAGTACGACTCGACGAAGCCCGCGTAGGGACGATTCGTGAGGCGCTGGTCCCGGGACGCGTGGCTGGTCACGAACTCGCCATGCTCCATCACGTACTGGCAAAAGCTCCTGCCGAGGGGCACCACTTTCAGCCAGGTGCGGTATTCGGAGGTTCGGTCGAAGGCGTGCGCCGCGTGCATCACTTCGCCGTTGAGCTTGTAGATTGCGGTGAACCGGTAATCGGTCCGGTCGTTGAGCAGGGCCAGCGCGGGAACGATCCCGCCGTTGGCTAGAACGCTGCGAACTGCCACAGCAGGCGCTGGCAAATCAATGTCGAGCATGAGGGGTTCTGAATGGCGTGGGGCGCGAATCTTACGAAATTCTTACGGCGCCCGGACACCTTTCGACTCCCAATTTGTCAGCGCAAACCCTTGGTCGCCTCGATGAGCTTCAGGACTTCGCGTCCTCCCACCCCGGCGTGAACGGGTAGCGCGCAGCCCAGAACTCGGCCAGGCGCGGCTCGGCATCCACGCGCCGGACCACCTCGGCCATGCGCGGCGCCTCGCGGTAGAAGCGCTTGCGACCCGGCGTCCAGCGCGAGATGACCGTGACGTAGAGGTCCAGCATGCCGATGCGCTCGCCCAGCAGGTAGGCCGTGCCGCGCGGCATTTGCGCATCCATCCGGCGCCAGCATTCGGAGATGCGCTCGGCCGTGCGTTCCTGGATCACGGCCTCGGCCGCGGCATCGGCCGCCAAACGCGAGGGCACGTCACGCACCCAGTACATCGAATAGATGGCCGCCGGGATGAAGCTCATCCAGCGCAGGTACTGTGCGCGGCGCGGATCCCCGATGCCGGGAGCCAGCCCGGCCTCGGGGTAGCGGTCGCCCAGCCAGATCAGGATCGCGGCGCTCTCCGTCATCAGTTCGCCCGAGGGCAGGACCAGCACCGGCACCTGCCGCATGGCGTTCACTGCGCTCAGCTTCTCGCGTTCGGCGTCGCCTTCCCAGGGCGCGACGTCGATCGCCTTCACGGGGGCGCCGATGAGCGTCAGCGCGGCGTGGACGGGCGTCGCGCCCGAACCGGGCGCGCCGTACAGGGTGTAGGTCGGGGCGTCGTGGCTGTCCATCGCGCAAGCCTACACCCGTGGGCCGCAGAGATGAAGGCCCCGGCCGCTGTTCAAACCTCTTCAGGCTGCCATCAGCGCATCGACTTGCTTCAGCGCTTCCAGCGTCTTCACGCAGGCCTCGGCCACCTCGGTGCCCTTGACCGCGAAGTGGCGGTGGAAGTACTTGCGGTGCTCCACATGTTCGTGGAAGTGGTGCGGCGTGAGCACCGCCGAGAAGACGGGCACGTCGGTTTCCAGCTGTACGGCCATCAGCGAGTTGACCACCGTGCTGGCGACGAACTCGTGGCGGTAGATGCCGCCGTCCACCACCAGCGCGCAGCCGACGATGCCCGCATAGCGCCCGGAACGGGCCAGCCGCTTGGCATGCAGCGGGATCTCGAACGCACCGGGTACGTCGAAGATGTCGATGTCGGCCCGCGGCACGCCCTGGCGCTCCATCTCTTCGACGAAGGCGTCGCGCGCCTGGTGGACGATGTCGGAATGCCACTGCGCCTGCACGAAGGCGATGCGCCGGGCGCGCGAGGCGTCGGGCGTGCCGACGGCAGAGAGGGGAAGGTCGTTGATCTGACTCATGGTTTGCCTTTGAAGAAGGGTTGCCTGAATCAGGGCGCACGAGCCCGCAGCAGGCAGGCGCATGGGGATGCGCCCGCCGGCGGCGGGACCGCGCTCTCTTTCATCCGGACTGTGAGGGCTTGTCTTGCCGCCACTGGCGGCAACACAAGCCCTGAACCGTCGGCCCCGGGATCTCACCAGGTCTGCTGACCCCGCCGCGCATGGCGCGCCGCGGGCGCTCGCGGGCTCGTGCGAACAGGTCGCCATCACCGCCGGTGGGGAATTCCACCCCGCCCTGAGAACGCTTGCCGCTGCGCTGTCGCGCGGCGGCCGAGAGATTCTAGGACTGCCGCGGCACGGGGGTTGTCGCGCGGGCGGCAGACCTCGTGGCACGCGGGGCTTCCGCGTGAACAGCGGCATCGAGGAGCACCAGGCTCAGCGACCGGCGATGAACTGCGTCATGCGCTCCAGCTCGTCATCGAGCGCCGCGCCAAAGGCCGCGCCGCGCGGTTTGCGCTGCGCATAGCCGAAGGCCGGCTGCAACCGGCCTTCGCGCACCGAGACATTGGCCCAGCCGATCACCCGGTCATGCCACAGCAGGGGCAGCGCGTAGTAGCCGAGCCGGCGCTTCGGCGCGGGCACATAGGCCTCGAAGGTGTAGCGCCAGCCCCAGAGCAGCTCGAAGCGTCGGCGGTCCCACACCACCGGGTCGAAGGGCGCGAGCAGGCGCACCGCTTCGTCGGGGGCGTAGCGGCGCGAGGCCGGGTTCTCGTCGGCGGGCCAATACCAGGTCGTGCCCTCGATCCGGCAACTGGCGAGTTGTTCGCGTGCGTGGCGCAAGGCCGCCTGGGTCTGCGGCGCGAGCTGCGGCGCGCCATAGCCCAGCAGGCGGACGAGATAGGTCAGGCTCGCGGCCGGCAGCGGCGCGTACTTGCGCACCACCAGGTCGACGAGGGCGGCGGCGCGCTGCGCCCGGCCGGCCGGGCTGTCGTCGCCCGGGGCATGGGCCACCGCCTCGTAGATGCGCGTGCCGCTGTCGCGCCGCGCCACGCGCAGCAGGCCGCGGTAGTGCATACCGTCGAGGAGGTGGGTGGTGGCGTTGCTCGAGCCGCCCCAGTAGTTCTTCACCCGGCCATGCGCGAAATGCGCCTCGACCTGGCGCGGATGCACCTGCCCGTGCTCGCGAACGAAGGCCAGCACGTCGGCCGCCTTGCGCTGGGTCTCCGCATCCCACGCGCGGCGGGCTTCGCGCGGATGCATCAGCGCGAGGTGCTCGCGTGGCAGGAATCCGTAGTTGACGAGGCAGTCCTCCTCGATCGCCAGCCTGGCGTAGCGGCGCTCGAGATCGCCCGCGCGGTAGTCCTTCACGCGGTGGCGCAGGGTCAGGTCCTGCGCGCGCGCCGGCGCGCGGATGGGATCGGCCTGCACGAAGCCGAGGCGCCGGATCGCGCCCGGCAGGGTGGTGGCCTTGAAGAGGGTGCGCGCGACGGCATAGCGGCGCAGGTCGTCGAGGGTCGGATCAGCCATGCGCCGAATTGCAGCACAGGCGGCTCACTGAAGTACCTTCGCCTTCGGAGCGGCCGTGCGGCTCTTGCCTGCTCGCTGGACTCAGACCACGCTGCGGTGGCGCTCGATGCAGATCGCCAGCGTTTCCTCGCCCGGCCGCTGCCACCAGTCGAGCGCCGAGAAGATCTCGACCTCGCTGAAGCCGGCGTAGCCCGCGGCCTCGACCCAGGCGCGGATCTTGCGCAGCTCGATCACGCCATCGCCCATCATGCCGCGATCGTTCAGCAGGTCGCGCGTTGGCGTGAGCCAGTCGCACACGTGGTAGGCCAGCAGGCGTTCCCTGCCGGCGCGCGCGATCTGCTGCTGCAGCTTCGGGTCCCACCACACATGGTAGACGTCGAGCGCCACGCCCAGCATGCCCGAGCGCTGCGGGTCCAGGTCGTCGCACAGGTCGAGCGCCTGCTCGAGCGTGTTGATGCAGGCGCGGTCGGCGGCCTGCATGGGATGCAGGGGCTCGATCGCGAGCGGCATGCCGACCTCGCGTGCGTAGTCGAGCGAAGCGGCGATGCCGTCGCGCACCTCGCTGCGCGCGCGGCCGATGTCCTTGTAGTGCACCCGGCCCTCGAGCGCGCCGGGCAGGGCGCCGACCACCAGCACCAGGCAGGGCGCGTCGAGCGTCTTGGCTTCGTCGATGGCGCGGCGGTTGTCCTCCAGCGCTGCCTTCAGCCCGGCGGCATCGGGTGCTGGAAAGAAGCCACCGCGGCAGTAGCCCGAAAGGCCGATGCCGTGGGCGCGCAACTGCTTGCCGATGCGGTCGAGCCCGACTGCTGCGACCTGGTCGCGCCAGGGACTGATGGCGCGGATGCCCAGCGCCGCGCACTGGTCGATGAGCCGGTTAAGCGGCACCTCGGCGCCTCGCTGCTTGCGGATGGTTGCGGTGTTGATCGAGAGCCACTCGTGGCCTTGGGTGAAATTGCGCATGGAAGCCGGAGTTGAGAGAGAACAAGAAAAAGCTCAGCAAGCCATCGGCTGCATCGCATCGAAGTCGGGCATGGCCGCGCTCGCGAAGCCGGTGCAATCCAGCGAGCCGAGCTTGATGCGCCCGTCGCGGATGCGCAGGCGCACCGCGCCGTGCGAACGCTCGTAGAGATCGCCGTGCGCCTCGAGGAAGGCCTGTTGCTCGGCGAGTGGCAGCGCGGCCATGCCATTGACGTAGTGATGGCCGTTGCGCTCGACGTGCGTGATGCCCAGCAGGCTGACCAGCGCCAGGTCCTGCTGCACGGCCAGGCCGGCCTGCGTGGTCAGGTCTTCGGCCGACATGAAGTAGTGAGTCTGCGACTGCTCTGAATTCCACTTCGCGCAGCGCGCCGCGTTGAGCAGCGACTTGTAGAAGCCCTTGCAGGTCTTCGAGGAGACGCCGGCGTAGCCGCATGCGCGCGCCTGCACGAAGCTGTCGAGCTCGCCATCCGACTCGTCGATGATCACCGGCTTGCCGATGCTCGCGCTGCGCACGTCGCGGAGGTCGCGCTCGAGCGCAAAACTGCGGGCGATGGGCTGCTCGACGAAGAGGATCGAAGCGTAGAGGCGAGCGAGCGCCGGCGTTTCGCGCACGCGCGCCATCAGCTCCGCGATACCCGCGGCATCGGCGTACTGCTCGTTGCCGTCGAGCGAGGCGAAGTAGGGCTCGCCCATGCGGTCCAGCACGTCCTCGACGGCGCCGAGGCGATCCAGGTCGGATGCGATGTCGCCCCCCACCTTCAGCTTGAAGTAGCGGTGGCCGTAAACGCGCACCACCTCCTCCAGCGTCTCGGGCAGGCCGTCGGCCACTGGATGCTTCAGGTCGGCCGCGGTGATCGCATCGAGCATGCCGACGGTGTGGCGCGCCTCGATGCTCCCGGCGGGAGCCATGCTCGCCAGGAAGGCGTCGATGCCCAGTCCATCGAACTCGGGCCGGCCCGGCCCGATGCCCGCGACGTTGCTGCGCACGGCAGCGTAGAAGGATGCCTGCAGGCCGCGGCACAGCGCATCGAGGATTGCCCGGTCGAGCAGCGCGGGCCCGTAGCTCGCCAGCAGGGCGTTGAAGCCGAGCGATGCGGCGGCCACGCGGTGCGCATCATGGTGCCGCGCGAAGTGGCCGAAGGCGGTCGCGAGCGCGGCGTCGCTCAGGTAGGCCTCGCGCGCGAGTGTGGTGACGCGGCGCAGCTGGTCGAAGTTGTCCTCGTTGCCGAGCGCGAGGTTCTTGTCGAACCACTTGGGCGCCATCAGCTCCGCGGCGGCGCCCCAGGCGCTGGATCCGTCGGCGAACTCGATGCGAACGCGCGCGAAAGCCTGCGGGCATTCGGTCAGCGTGACCACTCCGAAGCGAAAGGGCAGGCGCAGCACCACGGGCCGCTCGAACAGGGCGACCTCGCGGACGGCGAAGCGCGGTGCGTCATGCATGTGCCGAGGCCTCCTCGAGCCCGCGCAGGTAGCCGATGGCGCGCGCCGCCGAGCCCATGCCGTCCGGCACATAGTCGAAGGGCTCCACCGCGACGATGCCCTGGTAGTGCCCGGCTGACCTCATCTCTTGAAGCGCCGCGAGGATGGGGGCGAAGCGCATGCCGCCCTGGCCGGGGCCGCGGCGGTTCGGGTCGTTGACCTGGACATGGGCAATGTGGCCGGTGGGCATCCATCGGCGCATCAGCGCTGGAATGTCTTCGCGCTCCACCTGGCCCGCGGCGCTGCAGTCGATCATGGTCCTGAAGGCGGGAGAACCGATGGCCTGCACCAGTTCGACCGCCTCTTCCACCGTGTTGAGGAGGTCGGTCTCGGCGGTGGAGAGCGGCTCGATGCAATAGACAACGCCGCATTGTTCCGCAGTCCTTGCGGCGGCAGCCAGGCATTCGTGCGCGCGCTCCAGCGCTGCCGCACGCGTCTCGCCCGGCGGCACCGAGCGCTGCTTCGGCGAGCCGTGTACCAGGTAGCGCCCGCCCATCAGCGCACAGAGCTCGACCAGGCGCTGCATCACGGCGGTGCTGCGCCGCCGCAGGGCGGTGTCGGGGCTCACGATCGAGAGGCCGGCCGGCGCCACCAGGAGCCAGTGCAGGCCGCTGATCTCCAGGCCGTGTTCGCGTGCCACGCGGCCGAACTCGCGCGCCTGCGCGTCGCCGAGGCTCATCGGATCGGCCGCGAGCGTGAAGGGCGCCACCTCGAGCCCGTCGTAGCCCAGCGCGGCCGCGACACGGCATTGCTCGGGGAAGGGCAGTTCCTTCAGCACTTCGTTGCAGAGCGCGAACTTCATGGGCCGGCGTCCTCAGGCACTGCGCTGGAACATGAAGCGCTTGGCCTCGCTCCAGGCCCGGCGCACGCGCACATTCACGGCCGGGATGTACATCAGCATCGTGAGGATGGTGACCGCTGCGAGCACCGCGCAGATCGGCCGCGTGAAGAAGGGGGCGAGGCTGCCATCGGACAGCACCAACCCGCGGCGCAGGCTCTTGTCCAGCAGGTCGCCCAGCACGAGCCCGAGCACGAAGGGTGCCATCTCGTAGCCGCGGCGGCGCAGGAAGAACGCCCCGACGCCTACCGCGAGCATCGCGTACACGTCGAAAAGGCGTGATGCGATGGCGTACGCGCCCACCGTGCACAGCACGAAGATGATGGGCATGAGGACGGAGCGCCTCACGCGCAGAACAAGCATCAGCGGTCGCACCAGGAACAGGCCGAAGAAAAGAATGCTGAAGGTGGCCAGCGTGGTCATTGCCACGACGTCGTAGATGAAATGCGGCGTCTTGATCATGAGCATCGGTCCCGGCTGGATACCGTGGATGATCATGGCAGCCATCAGCACCGCCGAGGGGGCCGAGCCAGGGATGCCGAGCGCCAGCGCCGGGATGATGCCGCCGGGAATGGCCGACATGTCGCCGGTCTCTGCCGCCATCAAGCCGTCGATCGAGCCCTTTCCGAACTGCTCGCGCTCGGGGCTCGCCGCCTTGGCGGCCGCGTAGGACATCCAGGCGCCGGAGTCCTCGCCGATGCCCGGCAGGATGCCTGTCACCACGCCGATCACGCCAGAGCGCAGGACGGTGCGCCAGTATCTGAAGACTTCCCGGAATCGAGGCAGTACGGAATCGCGCAAGTTGATGATCTTGCGCTCGATGGGGTCGGCCAGCGAGGTCAGCACCTCGGCGAAGCCGAAGGCGCCGATCAGCGCGGGGATCAGCGCGATGCCGCCGGAGAGTTCGTCCCATCCGAAGGTGAAGCGGTCGTACGCATAGAGGCCTTCCTGGCCGATCTGTGCAACCAGCAGCCCGAGGCAGCCCATGAGCCAGCCCTTGAGCGGGTCCTGGCCGACGATGCTGCCCGACATGGCGACGCCGAAGAGCGCGAGCCAGAAGAACTCGAAGGCGCCGAAGGACAGCGCGATCTCCGCCAGTGCCGGCGTGAACATGGCGAGGCACAGCACGCCGAACAGCGTGCCCGTGAATGCACCCGAAGTCGCGATGCCGATGGCGCGGCCAGCTTCGCCCTTGCGCGCAAGCGCAAAGCCGTCTGCGCAGGACGCCGCATTGGCAGCCGTGCCCGGGATGTTGAGGAGAATGGCGGTGCGGCTGCCGCCATAGATGGTTCCGACATAGGCGCAGATCAGGATCAGGATGGCATCGTTGGGCGACAGCTTGATCGTCAGCGTGGTCAGCAATGCAATGCACAGCGTGGCCGACAGGCCGGGCAGCACGCCGACGATGATGCCCAGCAGGGCCCCGCCCAATCCGTAGGCGAGTGACCAGACATTCAGGAAGCCGAGGTACGACTCCCCCAGCATCCTCAGGCCATCGAACATGCGTTCTCCCGTGGTTCAGGGCAGGTGCACCAGGAACAGTTCCTGGAACACGAAAGTCACGATGAACCCGGTCCCCAGTCCCACCGCCAGCGCGAACGCCAGCCCCCGCAGGCGCTGGTTCCTTGCGCTGCGTTCGGCGAACTGCAGGACAGCGATCGAGACAGTGACGAAGACAGCCGTGGCAAGCCAGAAGGCGAGGCCGCGGCCGACGAGGCCGGCAGCGAAGCCGACGCACAGCGCGAGCACGGTTGCAATGCGCCGGAACTCCGCCCGGTCGCTTCCGTCGAGCGCGCCCGGGACTCGCGGCGAGGCGGCAAGGCGGCGCCAGGAGCGGTAAGCCAGAAGGAGCCCGAACAATGCGACTGCTGCGCCCAGGCAGCCGGGCAGCAGGCCCGGCACCGTGTAGGGGTTGATGTCCTGCTGTTCGAGGCGGTCCATGCGCAGCGAGCCGACGATCGTGGCGATGCCGAGCGCGACCCAGCCAAGCGCCTGCCGCAGGTCCGAGCGCGGCGAAGTCCTGCGCGCCATCGCTGCCGCATCGGCCTGTGCCTCCGCCGCATCGTGGTCGCCATCGGGCGCTTCGCTCGTCATGGCCGCGCGATGCCCAGCGTTTCCGGCGAGACCTTGGCTTTGCCGCTATCGAAAAGCAGCCATGCGTTGGCCTGGATGGCCGGCGTCACCGCGGTCTGAGCTTCGGCGCCGTACAGCGGCGCGAACAGGGCGCCGCGGCTGGTGGCGTACTTCTTCAGCACCTCGCTCTTGGCGATGTTGTCGACCCAGATCTTCTCCACCGTCTTCACCACCTCGTCGGGCACGCCCTTGGGAATGAAGATGCCGAAGTAGTTGGCCGGTGCCTTGAAGCCCGGCAACGTCTTCGACAGCGGCTCGATGGTGCCGAAGCCTTCCAGCTCCAGCGCCTTGTCGCTTACCGTGGCCAGCGGGCGGATGCGCTTGCCGCGGATCATGTCGGCCTGCTCGACGGCGAGCTGCGTGGTGACCTCGGTCTCCCCGGCCACGGTGGCGACCACGGCCGGGTTGCCGCCGTCGTAGGTCACGTGCCGGTACTTGACGCCGGTGCTCTTGGCGATCAGTTCCATCGCGTTGTGGCCGGCCGAGGTCACGCCGGCGGTTGCGACGCTGATCTGGCCGGGCTTGGCCTTCATCGCGTCCAGCAGCTCCTTGGCATTCTTGTAGGGCGCAGCCGCATTGACGCCGATGACCTGCACGTTGGCGACGTTGAGGAACAGGTGCCAGTCGCCGATCTTGGTCTTGAGCATGCCCAGCGTCTCGTAGGAACCGAGGTCCTGCGCGGCGCCGGCGGTCCAGGTGTAGCCGTCCTTGGGTGCGTCGAGCGCGCTCTTGCTGCCGATGGAGCCCGAGGCGCCGGGCTGGTTGACGATCACCACCTTCTGCCCCAATGTCTTCTCGATCTCCGCAGCAGTCACGCGCGTCACCTGGTCGGTGGAGCCGCCTGCCGCCCAGGGCACGATGATGGTGACGGGGCGCGAAGGCTTCCATTCCTGCGCGAGGGCGGGCGCGCCCAGCGCGGCGAGGGTGGCAGCAAGGGCGATGCTTCGGATCAGGTGGCGCTTCTGCATGGTGTCTCCTTGTGATGCGTCGGACTGGGAAACAGGCCCCTGGTGCTAGCCGAGCCAGCGTGGGAGATGGGTGGCGACGAAGGCGTCGTCGTGAAGTTCAGGGTAGGCGTCGTGCACCCGCGTGAGCTCGTCGGCCTGGCCCGGGCTGAGGCCCTCGTGCGGGTCCAGGCACCACGTGCCGTCCAGCAGCCCCTGGCGCCGCAGCACCTCGTGGCAGCCGGCGATGCAGCCGTGGAAGTCGTGCGCGACGTCGAAGAGGGCCGCATTGCAGTCGGTGACCTGCGCATCGAGGGCCAGGAGCTCCTTCGGCACCCTGTCGGTGGCAACGGCCTCGTGGATGCGCGCGAGCAGCTGCACCGCGCGCCGCGTGCCCACGCTCCAGTGGCCCAGCAGGCCGCCCTTGATGCGAACGGTGACGGGCAAGCCCTCGCGCATGAGGACGAAGGGCGTCAGCAGGTCCAGCACGATATGGTCGTCGTTGCCCGTGTAGAGCGTCACGCGGCTCTCGGCACCGGCCTCGACCACGCCGCGGACCACGTCCAGCGTGCGGTAGCGGTTGAAGGGCGCGATCTTGATCGCGATCACGTTGTCGATGCTTGCGAAGCGGCGCCAGAAGCTGGCCGGCAGGTGGAGGCCGCCGACGGCAGGCTGCAGGTAGAAGCCCACCAGCGGCATCACCTCGGCGACGGCGGCGCAGTGGTCGATGAGTGCATCCTCGCTCGCACCCTTCATCGCGGCCAGGCTCAGCAGGCCGGCGTGGTAGCCCAGCCTCTGCGCGGTCGCGGCTTCGGCCCGGGCCTGGGCGGTCGGGCCGGCCAGGCCGGCAATCATGAAGAGGGGCCGGCGCCCGTCCAGCGGCTCCCAGGTCAGGGCCTCGTGCATGGCGAGCTCGAGCACGGGCGCGTAGAGGCCGGCCTCGCGAATCGCGAACTGGGTCGAATGCACGCCGACGGCCATCCCGCCCGCGCCGGCATCGAGGTAGTAGCGGCTCAGCGCGCGCTGGCGGCGCTCGTCCAGGCGCCGGTTGGCGTCGAGCGCGAGCAGGTGCGCGGGAATCGCCGCGCCGCGGCGCAGCAAGGCGAGCGAGGCGGGCGGAATTTCGGAGTAGCGCATGGCTCAGTACTTGCCGTCGCGGGCTTCGAAGTGGGTGGGCTTGTTCAGGCTGGCCATGCCGCGCCGTACCCAGTCGGCCGTCCAGTCCAGCATGCGGGCGAGCGTGACCTGTTGCGGACCGAAAAGTTGGAAGGCACGGGTGCAGTCGATCAGCCAGGCCGTGTCGGCCTCGCGGCCAGTGAAGACCGCTTCGACGCCGAGGCGCTGCGCCAGCCCCTGTGCTGCCTCCCGGATGGCGATGGCCGGGCCGCTGAGATTGAGCGGCGAGGTCGGCGTGTCGCAGTGCGCGAGCGCACGCAGCGTCCAGTCGTTGGCCTCGCCCTGCCAGATGATGTTGGCGTGGCCCATCGTGAGGTCGATGGGCTCGCGCGCGACCAGCTTCTGGGCGAGGTCGTGCAGCACGCCGTAGCGCATGTCGATCGCGTAAGAGAGCCGGATCAGCCGGCCGGGCGTCTGGTACAGGTGCGAGAAGTGCTCGAACAAGCGCTCGCGCGCGACGCAGGAGTTCGCGTACTCGCCCGGCGGCGGCGTGGGCGGCACCTCTTCGCGGGCGCCCGGGCCGCGCACATCGGCAAAGGGATACACGCAGGCGGTGGAGAAGGCCACGATGCGCGAGCGGCGAAAGCGCTCGGCCACCAGCGCCGGCACGTGGGCGTTCATCGCCCAGGTCAGCCATTCGCTGCCGGAGGAACCGAACTTGCGCCCGGCCATGAAGACGACGTTGGCCGCATCGGGCAGGCTGGCCAGCGCTTCGCGCGACAGCAGGTCGGCCTCGATGCAGTCGATGCCCTGCGCTTGCAGGCGCTCGCGCAGGCCCGGCTCGGAAAAGCGCGCCACGCCGATCACGCGCCGCCCGGGGCTCGCGCGCCTGGCCATGCGCGCCAGCGTAGGGCCCATCTTGCCGCCTACGCCGAGCACCAGGATGTCACCATCGACCCGTTCCAGGGTCTGCACCAGCGCATCGGAGGGCCGGGACAGCAGTTCCTCGAGCTGTTCGAGGTCTTCGATGCGATCGGGCAACTGCATGGTGCGATTCCCCTGGGTCTGGGCTTCAGTCCTCGACGCCGTGCAAGGCCAGCAGCGTTTTCATGCGCGCGACCGCGAGCTCGGGTTGGTCCAGCAGATGGGCCGCGTCAGCCAGCCGGAACAGCTCGGCCAGGTGCTGCAGCGAGCGCGTGCTCTGCTGCCCACCCACCATCGTGAAATGCTTCTGGTGGCCGTTGAGCCAGGCCATGAAGACCACGCCCGTCTTGTAGAAGCGCGTGGGCGCCGCGAAGATGTGGCGCGACAGCGGCACCGTGGGGCCGAGGATGGCGTGGAATTTCTCGGTGTTGCCCAGGGCCAGCTCGCCCAGCGCGGCGCTGGCTGCCGGCGCGATGGCGTCGAAGATGCCCAGCAGCGCGTCGCTCTTGCCGTGCGTCGGCTCGCTGCCATGCCCGTCGCCGGCGATCAGCTCGGCATAGTTGAAGTCGTCGCCGGTGTACATGCGCACGCCGGCCGGCAGCCGGCGGCGCATCGCGATTTCCTTGTCCTTGTCCAGCAGCGAGATCTTGATGCCGTCCACCTTGTGAGGGTGGGCCGCGATGATGCCCAGGGCGGTGTCCATGGCGGCGTCGACATCCGCCGTGCCCCAGTAGCCGGCCAGCGCAGGATCGAACATGTCGCCCAGCCAATGCAGGATCACGGGCTGCCTTGCCTGCGTCAGGATCCGGTCGTAGACGCGCTCGTAGTCGGCCGGGCTTCTTGCCACATGGGCCAGTGCGCGGCTGGCCATCACGATCAGCTTGCCGCCCAGCGCCTCGATGGCCGCCATCTGCTCCTCGTAGGCGCGGATCACGTCGTCGACGCTCTTCACGTCGCTCAGGCTCAGGTGGTCGGTGCCGCAGCCGGAAGCGACCAGCGCGCCGGGCACGTCCTTGGCTGCGTCGAGCGAGCGGCGGATCAGCTCCAGCGAGGTCGGCCAGTCCAGGCCCATGCCGCGCTGCGCCGTGTCCATCGCCTCGGCAACGCCCAGCCCGAGCGACCAGAGATGGCGGCGGTAGGCGATGGTGGTGTCCCAATCGATGGCGCATTGCAGCCACGGGTCGATCGCGGCCAACGGGTCGGCCACGACGTGCGCGGCCGAGTAGGCGATGCGGTTGAACGAGGCGGCGCTGGGCCGCCTCAAGCCGCCGGAGCCGCCCTCAGGGGGCAGCGAAGCGTGGGGGTCGATATTTCCGCCCGGCGGCGGCTTGAGCGGCGTCGTGCCGCGCAGCGTGTAGGGGGCGAGCGTGCCGCCGGCGACGGGGAGGGTCAGCGAGAGAGCCATCGGCACCTCAGATGTTGAGTTCCGGCACGTCGATCCAGCGGCGGTCCTGCCACGATTCGAGCGCGGCTTCGACCAGCTGCACGCCCTTGGCACCCTCGGGCAGCGTCCACTTGTACGGCGCGTTCTCGACCACATGGCGAATGAAGTGCTCCCACTGGATCTTGAAGCCGTTGTCGTAGACCTGCGAATCCGGGATCTCCTGCCACTGGTCGAAGAAGTTCATCGTCTGCTTCTCGTCCGGGTTCCACACCGGCCGCGGCGTGGCGACGCGCGACTGCGCCCGGCAGGACGACAGGCCCGCGACCGCGGAGCCGTCGGTGCCGTCCACGTGGAAGGTCACGAGGTCGTCGCGCCGCACCCGCGTGGCCCAGCTCATGTTGAGCTGCGCGATCACCGGCTCGCCGGCGTGGCCGCGCAGTTCGCAGGTCGCGTAGGCCGCATCGTCCGCCGTGGCTTCGTAGGGCTGGCCGCTTTCGTCCCAGCGCTTCGGGATGTGCGTCGCGCCGATGCACGACACCGATTGCACTTCGCCGAACAGGTTGTCCAGCACATAGCGCCAGTGGCACATCATGTCCAGGATCATGCCGCCGCCGTCTTCCTTGCGGTAGTTCCACGAGGGGCGCTGAATGGGCTGCAGGTCGCCCTCGAACACCCAGTAGCCGAACTCCAGGCGCACCGACAGCATGCGGCCGAAGAAGCCGGCGCGGCGCAGCATGTCGAGCTTGCGCAAGCCGGGCAGGAACAGCTTGTCCTGCACTGCGCCGTGCTTGAGGCCCGAGCCCTGGGCCAGGCGCGCGATCTCGACCGCCTCGTTGAGGTTGGTCGCGATCGGCTTTTCGCAGTAGACGTGCTTGCCGGCGCGGATGGCCTTGGCCAGCAGGGTCGGACGCATCTGGGTGGTGCCGGCGTCGAAGAAGATGACGTCGTCCTTGTTCTCCAGCGCACGGTCGAGGTCGGTGCCCCAGCGCTCGATGCCGTGCGCCTTGGCCAGGGCCTCGATCTTCTCGGCATTGCGGCCGATCAGGATCGGGTCGGGCATCACGCGGTCGCCATTGGAAAGGGTGACGCCGCCCTGCGCGCGGATGGCGCAGATGGAGCGGATGAGATGCTGGTTCATGCCCATGCGTCCGGTGACGCCGTGCATGATGAGTCCGAGTCGTTGGGTAGCCATGTCAGAAGGTCTGCCGAATGAAGAAGGGGGTCGAGGGAAATGCGTGGGAGGTCGTCACTGGGGCGTCAGGCCGGCGGCCTTCACCAGCTTGGCGTTGCTGGCGATCTCTTCCTTGATGTAGGCGTCGAACTGCTCGGGCTTGAGCGTCCAGGCATCGGCGCCCAGCTTGAGGAAGCGTTCCTTGACCTCGGGGCTGGCGAGTGCCTTCACGACTTCGTCGTGGAGGCGATTGACGATGTCGCGCGGCGTCTTGGCGGGGGCCATCATCCCGATCCAGAAGTTGAACTCCGAACCGGGCACGCCGGCCTCGGCGGTGGTGGGCACGTCGGGCAGGGCGGCGGCGCGCTTGGGCGAGCCCACGGCAAGCGCCAGCAGCTGGCCGTCCTTGATCTGGCCGATCACCGGGGCGATGGGCGAGAAGTAGTAGTCGACCCGGCCGGCCAGCACTTCGGTCACGGCTTCGGCCGAGCCCTTGAAGGGGATGTTGGTGGCCTCGATGTTGGCGGCCATCTTGAACTTCTCGGCGTTCAGGTGCGTGGCGCTGCCCTGGCCGGCGGAGGCGAAGTTGATGCTGCCGGGCTTGGCCTTGGCGGCGGCCACCAGATCCTTGAGCGTCTTGATGTTCTTCGAGGGCGAGATCACCAGTGCGTTGGACAGGGTCGCGATCGGCGTGATGCCGACGAAGTCGCCCACGGTGTCGAAGGGCAGCTTGGCGAAGGTCGAAGGGCTGACCGTGTGCGAGGACGAGTGGATCATGATCGTGTAGCCGTCCGGCGCCGCCGTGGCCACGGCCTGCTGGCCGATGGTGCCGCTGGCGCCACCGCGGTTGTCGATCACCAGTGTCTGGCCCATGCTGGCGCCCATCTTGTCGGCGATGGCGCGGGCAATGATGTCGGTGGTGCTACCGGCGGCGAAGGGCACGATCACGCGGATCGGCTTGTTCGGGTAGGCGCCCTGGGCGGCCGCGCCAAGCGCGGTGCAAAGGGCCAGCGTGGCGACGAGGGCATGGCGGCGGGTGGTGAGCGGCACGGTGTCTCCTGGTTGGACTGGGCGTTTTGGCCCGACTTCAATTCACCAATAAGTGAATTAGAGATTTTAGGAAGCCCCGTGCGAGCCTGCAACGGCCCGGTCCTAGGAGATACCCTTATCAGTGCAGGACGTAGCCCAGCACGAGGTCGGTCATGTGCGACAGGCGCTGTGCCATCGCCTTGGGTGCGCGCAGGTCGCGGCCGAAGATGGCCGACAGCGTGTCGTTGTTCGACAGGTAGAAGTAGCAGAGCGCGGCGATCGAGATGTAGAGCTGCACCGGATCGATGCCGGCGCGGAAGAGCTTCTCGCGCCGGCCGCGCTCGAGCACGCCGTCGAGCAACTGGACCAGCGGTGA
The DNA here is from genome assembly GCF_051400855.1 of Variovorax stachyos. Classification (NCBI taxonomy): domain Bacteria; kingdom Pseudomonadati; phylum Pseudomonadota; class Betaproteobacteria; order Burkholderiales; family Comamonadaceae; genus Variovorax; species Variovorax stachyos. Next base: position 124,983 of record NZ_JBLFFN010000005.1, read on the forward strand.
ATTCATGTCCTGGATGCGCCCGGAGCGCTTGAGGTGCGCGGCACGATGCAGGTTCTCGCTGTTGAGCAGCGTGATGAACTCGGGGTGGTCGAGGTAGTAGTGCCAGGTGAAGGAGACCAGGCGCCGGATCGCTTCCACCGGCTCGACCTCGTCCAGGTGCAACTGCTGCTCGGCATCGCGGATGTCGGCATAGGTGCGCTCGAGCACGGCCAGGAAAAGGTCGTCCTTGCTGCCGAAGTAGTAGTAGATCAGGCGCTTGTTGAGCCCTGCGCGCGCGGCGATGCTGTCCATGCGTGCGCCGGCCAGGCCGCGCTGCGCGAACTCGTCGCGGGCCGAGTCGAGGATCGCGAGCTGCGATCGATCGGCATCGCGCGAGCGGGGTTCGATGGGCGCAATCGGCGGCGTCTTCATGGGGTGCAATGTAACCAGTTGGGGAATTAAGGCAAGCGTTCGTGCGGTGTGCGGATAATGGCCGCTTCCTTCGATATTGCAGCAGAGAGGCGCCCGTTCATGAGTTCGTCGCAACCCGCAGGCCATCTGATCGTCGAGTGCCTGATCGAGCAAGGCGTGGAGCTTGCGTTCGGTGTGCCGGGCGAAAGCTTCCTGGCCGTGCTCGACGGCTTTCACACCTATGCCGAGCGCATCCGCTTCGTCGTCAACCGCCAGGAGGGCGGGGCCGCCTTCATGGCCGAGGCGCACGGCAAGCTGACGGACCGGCCGGGCATCTGCTTCGTGACGCGCGGCCCGGGGGCGACCAATGCATCGATCGGCGTGCACAACGCCTTCCAGGACTCGACGCCGATGGTGCTCTTCGTCGGCGATGTCGGCAGCGACTTCCGCGACCGCGAGGCCTTCCAGGAGGTCGACTACTGCAGCTTCTTCGGCCCCAGCACCAAGGGCTTCGCCAAGCGCGTGGAGCGCATCGACGATGCCGACCGCATTCCCGAGTACGTCGCGCGGGCCTTCGCGACCGCGATGAACGGTCGCCCGGGCCCCGTCGTGCTGGTGCTGCCCGAAGACATGCTGCGCAGCATGACCTCGGCGCGGCCGCTGGCGCGCGTCGAGGCAGTTCAGCCCTGGAGCGACCCGGGCGCGCTGCGGACCCTGCGCGAGCTGCTGGTGAAGGCGCAGCGCCCGCTGGTGATCGCCGGCGGCGGCGGCTGGACCGTGCAGGCGGCGCAGGCGCTGCAGCGCTTTGCCGAGAGCTGGAAGCTGCCGGTGGCCAACGCTTTCCGCTTCCAGGACACCTTCGACAACCATCACCCGCTCTATGCCGGCGACGTGGGCATCGCGATCAGTCCCAAGCTGGCCGAGCATGTGAAGCACAGCGACCTCGTGCTGGCCATCGGGCCGCGGCTGGGCGAGATGACGACGGGCGGCTACACGCTGCTGGAGGCGCCCCGGCCGGCCCAGACGCTGGTTCACATCCATGCGAGTGCCGAGGAGCTCAACCGCGTCTACCAGGCCGACCTCGCCATCAACGCCGGCATGAGCGCGGCGGCGCGCAGCCTCGAGGTGCTGAGTCCCCCTGCCGAAGTGCCGTGGGAGCCGTGGGCCGCGCAATTGCATGCCGACTACCTCGCCTACCTGGAGCCGCAGGCGCTTGCCGGACTGCCGGCCGAGTCGCCGCGCGGCGCGGTCGATCTGGCGGCAGTGGTTCGCACCCTGCAGCAGCACCTGCCCGCGGACGCGGCCATCACCAACGGGGCGGGCAACTTCGCCAGCTGGGTGCACCGGTACTTCCGCTACCACGGCCTCGCCAAGGGGCACAAGACGCAGTTGGCGCCGACCAGCGGTGCCATGGGTTACGGCGTGCCGGCGGGCATTGCGGCGAACATCGCGACCGGCCGTGTCGCCTTCACCATCGCGGGCGATGGAGACTTCCTGATGAACGGGCAAGAGCTCGCCACGGCCTCGCAGCATGGCGGCAAGAGCATCATCGTGCTGCTCAACAACGGCATGTTCGGCACCATCCGCATGCATCAGGAGCGCGAGTACCCGGCCAAGGTGAGCGGCACGGCGCTGGCCAACCCGGACTTCTGCGCACTGGCGAGCGCCTATGGCTACATGGCCGAGCGTGTCACCGAGACCGCGCAGTTCGAGGCCGCGCTGCTGCGTGCGCTGGCGGCCGACAGGGGTACGCTGATCGAGATCCCGCTGGACCCGGAGGTGATCACCACGCGCGGCACGCTGTCGGTCATCACCAAGGCAGCGCAGGCGCGCGGCGCCCACTGAGCCGCTGCAAGCGCTGGCGTCCGCAAGAAAAAAGCCGGCTTGCGCCGGCTTTTTTATTGAAGCGCCTGAGGCGCTCCGGGGCTCACTTCACGTGCTTGCCGATCAGCGAGGCCAGCTCGAACATCGACACTTGCGGCTTGCCGAAGATTTCCTTCAGCTTGGCGTCGGCGTTGATGTTGCGCTTGTTGGCCTTGTCCTGCAGGTTGTTCTTCTTGATGTAGTCCCACAGCTTGCTCACGACGGCGGTGCGCGGCAGAGGCGTCGAACCCACGACGGCGGCGAGCGCCGGGCTGGGGGTCAGGGCCTTCATGAACGCGGCGTTGGGCGTGCGCTTCTTGGCGGGAGCCTTCTTCGCAGCAGCCTTCTTGGCGGGAGCAGCCTTCTTGGCAGGTGCCGCCTTCTTCGCCGGAGCAGCCTTCTTGGCCGGTGCGGCCTTCTTCGCAGGAGCAGCCTTCTTTGCAGGCGCTTTCTTGGCCGGAGCCTTCTTTGCAGTTGCCATGGTTGATTTCCTTTTTGGATTGGTCACTTTTCACCAATGAAAACGGTGTCTCCACTGGCACTGCGGATGCTAAAGGAGAAAAAACGCGTTTCCAAGGGAAAAAGGGACTTTTTCATTGGGAGCTGTTGTTTTTTCAGAGGAGAGAAGGCAGTGCTTCGCACTCTGGAGCGCCTTCGGGCCATGCGCCCGTGCTTCAGGCGCGGCGCGAAGGCCAGGTCGCGAGCACGACGCCAAGCAGCGCAAACGCGAAGGCACACACCTGCAGCAGCGACAGGGTCTCGCCGAGCACGAGCACGCCGACCATCGCCGCGCTCACGGGCAGCATCACGGTGAACACGCCCGCCTGCGAGGCCGGCACCCCCTTGAGGCCCGTCATCCAGAGCCACACCGTCCAGATGCTGGCGGCGAGCGCATAGACCACGAGCAGAGCCCACAGGCCCGGCGGAACAGCGCCGAAGTCGAAGCGCAGTGCGAACCACAGGCCCAGCGGGGTCGAGAGCGCGAAGCCCCAGAGATTGATCAGGGAGGAAATGCGCTTGGGCCCGAGCTTGCCCGTGAGCGACTTGCCGATCACCGCGTAAGCCGCCTCGCAGAGCACCGCGCAGAACACCAGCAGGTTGCCGAGCCAGGGCATGGAGACCGCGGTGCTGCTGCCCGTGTGCGCGGAAGGCTGCGCGGGCGCGAGCGCGAGCAGGCCGATGCCGCCGGCCGCGCAGGCAATGGCGAGGGCTGTCCGCAGCGTGATGCTCTCGCGCAGGAAGACCCTGCTGCCGATTGCGACTACGGCGGGGATCGAGGCCATGATCACGCCAGCCGCAACCGCGCTGGTCAAGCTCACGCCGAAAAGCATGCAGATCGAGAACAGGAAATTGCCGAGGAAGGACTCGAGGAAGACCAGGCCGCGCGTGCGCGCCGTCATCGCCGGCTCGTCGGGCGGGCGGCGCAGCCAGTGCGGCATCGCGAGCGCTGCGATGCCGAAGCGAAGCCAGGCCAGCAGGAATACCGGGAAGGCGACGACCAGCGGCTTGGAGAGAGCGACGTAGCTGCCGACCAGCGACATGCTGAGGGCCAGGCACCCGTAGGCGACGAGGCGGCCGGGCGCGGGGAGGGCGGAGTTCAATAGACTGCGGCGTATTGCGAGGACGAGCCGATGATGATGCCCCAATCCCCCTCCGAGCCCCGCCATGTGTTCGTCTACGGCACCTTGCGGCGCGGCGGGCGCAACGACATTGCGCGCTTTCGGCCCGCCCCTCGCTTCGTGGCCGATGCGCGCATCCAAGGCACGCTGTACGACCTGGGCAGCTATCCGGGCGCTGTGCTCGGCGGCAGCGGCGTGCTGGTCGGCGAGGTCTACGCCATTGCGCCGGCGGTGGAGGCCCAACTCGACGGGCTCGAAGAGGTGCGGCCCGACGGCAGCGGCGAGTACATCAAGCGCGAGGTGCGGGTGCTGGTGGGGACAAACGAGGTCCTTTGCCTGGTCTACGAGATCCATCCGGACCGTATCGCAGGCCGTGGCGTGATCGCATCGGGCAACTGGTTCGATCGGGCGGTCCCGTTTTCGTGAGTGAAGAGATCTTGCGCATTGCGAAACTGCAGCATGCTGCGTTGCAATATTTTTTCTCAATACGAGAAAGAACGTTCCGCATTGAGAAATTTACATCTAATTCGTTGATTTTATTGAGAAAAAAATATGTCTTCTATAAGACATAAGACAGGAGGCTGTGACGTAAAGTTGCCCCAAGGCCGCAGTGCCCACCATCAATCAACCCTTGGAGTGACCATGCCTCAAAACATCACCGAACAACTGAGCCGCGAACAGCAGATCGCCGCCCTCGAAAAAGAGTGGGCGACCAATCCGCGCTGGAAGGGCATCAAGCGCGGGTACAGCGCTGCCGACGTGGTGCGCCTGCGCGGCTCCTTCCCGATCGAGTACACGATCGCGCGCCGCGGCGCCGAGAAGCTGTGGGACCTGGTGAACAACGAACCCTACGTCAACTGCCTGGGCGCGCTCACCGGTGGCCAGGCCATGCAGCAGGTCAAGGCCGGGATCAAGGCGATCTACTTGTCGGGCTGGCAAGTCGCGGCCGACAACAACAGCTACGCAGCCATGTACCCTGACCAGTCGCTCTACCCGGTGGACTCGGTGCCGACGGTCGTCGAGCGCATCAACAATACTTTCCGCCGCGCCGATGAAATCCAGTGGTCCAAGGGCACCAACCCGGGCGACAAGGGCTATGTGGACTACTTCGCGCCCATCGTGGCCGATGCCGAAGCGGGCTTCGGCGGCGTGCTCAACGGCTTCGAGCTGATGAAGGCCATGATCAAGGCCGGCGCCGGCGGCGTGCACTTCGAAGACCAGCTCGCCTCGGTCAAGAAGTGCGGCCACATGGGCGGCAAGGTGCTGGTGCCGACCACCGAGGCGGTGCAGAAGCTGATCGCCGCGCGCATGGCAGCCGATGTCTGTGGCACGCCGACGCTGGTGATCGCGCGCACCGACGCCGAAGCGGCCGACCTGCTGACCAGCGACTACGACGAGAACGACAAGCCCTTCCTCACCGGCGAGCGCACCGCCGAGGGCTTCTACAAGACGAAGAAGGGCATCGACCAGGCCATCTCGCGCGCCATTGCCTACGCCCACTACGCCGACCTGGTGTGGTGCGAAACCGGCACGCCGGACCTTGAGTTCGCGCGCAAGTTCGCCGAAGCCGTGCACAAGGTGCACCCGGGCAAGATGCTGGCCTACAACTGCTCGCCGTCCTTCAACTGGAAGAAGAATCTCGACGATGCCACCATCGCCAAGTTCCAGAGGGAGCTGGGCGCCATGGGCTACAAGTACCAGTTCATCACGCTGGCCGGCATCCATTCGATGTGGTTCAACATGTTCGATCTGGCGCAGGACTACGTGCAACGCGGCATGTCGGCCTATGTCGAGAAGGTGCAGGAGCCGGAGTTCGCCGCGCGCGATCGTGGCTATACCTTCGTGTCGCACCAGCAGGAAGTCGGCACCGGCTACTTTGACGAGGTGACCACCGTGATCCAGGGCGGCAAGTCGAGCGTCACGGCGCTCACCGGCTCGACCGAGGAAGAGCAATTCCACTGATATCCCGCTGTCACTGAGTTTGGTCCCCGCGCGAGCAATCCGCGGGGATTTTTTAATTTCAGTCGACCCTGCGCAGCTCGCGCACACCGCGGCCCAGCCGCTGCCGCAGCAGAGCCCGCAGCGTCACGCCCTCGGCGTAGCCGACCAGGCTGGCGATCTGTTCGAGGCTCTTGTCGCTTGTCTTCAGCAGGTGCACGGCGCGTTCCACGCGGAGGTCCTGGAAGTAGGACAGTGGCGTCTTGCCCAGCACCTGCTGCATGCGCCGCGCCAAGGTGCGCTTGCTGGTGCCGGCCGCCTCGGCAGCGGCGTCGAGGGAGAAGCCGGCAGCCAGCCGGCCGCGCGCCCAGCGCTCGAAGCGCTGGACCAGGGGGTCCGAGTGAGTGAGGTGATCGGTGATCACGTAGGCGGATTGCGAGGGACGCGAGTCGACGATCAGGTACTTGGCCACCGTGGCAGCGAGTTCGGGGCTGGCCTGGCGCACCAGCAGCAGCGCCATGTCGATGTGGCTCAGCGCGGCGCCGGCCGTGACGAAGGGGCCCGAGCTCACCAGCATCCTCGACTCATCGAGCTTCACAGCCGGATAGCGCTGGCGGAACAGTGAAGCCAGCCACCAGGTCGTGGTGGCCTGACGCTGGTCGAGCAGGCCCGACTCTGCCAGCACGAAAGTCCCGATGCAGGCGGCCGCAATGCGGACGCCTTGGTCGGCCTGGGCGCGCAGGGTGGCTGCGGCTTCCGCGACGTCGCGCCGCTGCAGTGCGGTCTGCAGGCCTTCGGGCATCTTCTCGCCGATGGCCGGCACGACGATCCAGTCGGGTCGGCCTGCATCGGGTGCGCAGACGATCGGCACGCGCAGGCGCTGCGAGGTGTGAACCCTTCTGCGAACGCCCGCGACTCGAAGCTCGAACGGCGGAATGTCGAGGCCCAGCATGCCGGCGAGCTCGTTGGCCGTGCTGAAGACGTCCTGCAGCGTGGCCAGGCCGGTGTCGAACACGCCGTCGAGCGCAAGCAGGTTGACCTTCATGGCAACAACAATAGCAAAGATGTCAAAAATGCCAATAGGTCGATTCCCGGCCGATGCCTAGAGTTGCGGCCATGGACGCGCAATCCCGCGCGGCCTGATTCACTGGAGATTCTCATGATCAAGTACGCACTGTTCGCCCGCCTCGAAGCCAGGCCGGGCAAGGAAGCCGAGGTGCAGCAGTTCCTGGAGGCGGGCCTGGCGATGGCGCGCAACGAAAAGACCACGCCGATCTGGTTCGCCCTGCGTCTGTCGCCAACCACCTTCGGCGTCTTCGATGCCTTCGAGGACGAGGCTGGCCGCCAGGCGCATTTGAACGGCCCGATCGCGCAGGCCCTTATGGCCAAGGCGACCGAGCTGTTCGCCGTGCCGCCGGCCATCGAGCCCATAGAGGTGCTGGGCCTCAAGAACGCCGCGCTCGCATCCTGAGCTCAGCCGCTAGAATTCCAAGCTTCTGTCAGAGCACAACAAGGGCGAGAAAGGCATCCTGGTTATGACACCGCGAACTACTCCGCAAGAAATGAGCGGCCTTTTCCTCGAAGGGGAAGGCCGGTAGGCCGCGCATGCTGGAGGTTTCCAGCGCCCTCACTCATAGCCCAAGCGCGGTCCGACGACCGCGCTTTTTGTTTTCTCGCCGAGGTTTTTTCATGATCCAGATCACGCTTCCCGACAACTCGCGCCGCGAGTTCCCCGGCCCGGTTTCGGTGGCCGACATTGCCAAGTCCATCGGCCCCGGCCTGGCGAAGATCACGGTGGCCGGCAAGGTCGACGGCCGGCTCGTCGATGCGAGCGACCTGATCGAGCAAGACGCCAAGCTGCAGATCATCACGCCCAAGGACGACGAAGGGCTGGAGATCATCCGCCACTCCACGGCGCATCTGGTCGGCCACGCCGTCAAGCAGCTCTTTCCGACTGCCAAGATGGTGATCGGTCCGGTGATCGAGGAGGGCTTCTACTACGACATCTCGTACGAGCGACCCTTCACGCCCCAGGATATGGAGGCGATCGAGGCGCGCATGCGCGAGCTGATCGCTCAGGACTACGACGTGGTCAAGAAGATGACCCCGCGCGACGAAGTCATCGAGGTATTCAAGTCCCGCGGCGAGGACTACAAGCTGCGACTGGTCGAAGACATGCCCGACGAGAAGGCGATGGGCCTGTATTACCACCAGGAATACGTCGACATGTGCCGCGGGCCGCATGTGCCTAACACGCGCTTCCTCAAGGTCTTCAAGCTCACGAAGCTGGCCGGCGCCTATTGGCGCGGCGATGCCCGCAATGAGCAATTGCAGCGTATCTACGGCACGGCATGGGCCGACAAGAAGCAGCTCGACGACTACATCCGGCGCATCGAAGAGGCCGAAAAGCGCGATCATCGGCGGCTCGGCAAGGAGCTGGACCTGTTCCACATCGATGAAGTGGCCCCGGGCGTGGTCTTCTGGCATCCCAAGGGGTGGGCCATTTGGCAGCAGGTCGAGCAGTACATGCGAAAGGTGTACCGCGACACGGGTTACCAGGAGGTCAAGGGACCGCAGATCCTCGACAAGAGCCTGTGGGAGAAGACGGGCCACTGGCAGAACTACCGCGAGAACATGTTCACGACAGAGTCGGAGAAGCGCGACTACGCGCTCAAGCCGATGAACTGCCCGGGCCATGTGTTGATCTTCAAGAGCGACCTGCGCAGCTACCGGGACCTGCCGATCCGATACGGCGAATTCGGCCAATGCCACCGCAACGAACCCTCGGGCGGGCTGCACGGCATCATGCGGGTGCGTGGCTTCACGCAGGACGACGGCCATATCTTCTGCACGGAAGACCATATCCTGGAGGAGTGCGTGGCCTACACGGGCCAACTGCTCAAGGTCTATGCCGATTTCGGCTTCAAGGACATCCTCTACAAGGTGGCGACGCGGCCCGACAACCGTATCGGCTCCGATGAGCTCTGGGACAAGGCCGAGAGCGCGCTGATGGAGGCGCTGCGCCGCTCGGGCGTGGAGTTCGTCATCTCGCCGGGCGAAGGCGCCTTCTATGGCCCCAAGATCGAGTACACGCTGCGCGACGCCATCGGCCGGCACTGGCAATGCGGGACGATGCAGGTGGACTTCAACATGGCCGAGCGCCTGGGTGCCGAGTACGTGACGGAGTCGAGCGGCAGGGCTCATCCCGTGATGCTGCATCGCGCCATCGTCGGCAGCCTGGAGCGCTTCATCGGCATGCTGATCGAACACCATTCAGGCGCGCTGCCTGCCTGGCTGGCACCGGTGCAGGTAGCGGTGCTCAACATCAGCGAAGGGCAGGCCGACTACGCATCTCAAGTTGCGAAAACGCTGCTAAATCAAGGGCTTAGAGTTTCGCTCGATCTGCACAACGAGAAGATTACGTATAAAATACGGAAGCATTCGTTGCAAAAGCTTCCCTACATCCTCGTCGTCGGCGACAAGGAAAAGGAAGCAGGTGCCGTCGCAGTGCGCGCCCGGGGCAATCTTGATCTCGGTGCCATGTCGGTGGAAGCGTTCTCCCAAAAGATCGCTCGCGACATCCAACACAAGCTTTGAATTTGAACCGGTTCAAAGGCTGATTTCGACCAATCAGGCTGCTTGTGGGCGTGGACTCGAAGGTGTTCGCTACAGTTTTTGTAGCAAATTGATTGAAGGATCCGACCATCGCTACTGCATTTCGCGACCGCCGCCACCGCGAGGAACGCCAACACCGCCTGAACCGGGAGATCATGGCCCCGGAAGTCCGCCTGATCGGGCCCGATAACGAGCCATTGGGTGTCGTGAGTCTTGCCGAGGCCCTGCGGCTGGCCGGCGAGCAAGACGTGGATCTGGTGGAAGTGGTCGCGGCGGCCAATCCGCCGGTCTGTCGCCTGATCGAGTACGGCAAGTTCAAGTACCACGAGCAGAAGAAGGCCGCCGAGGCGAAGTCCAAGCAGAAGGTCATCGAGGTCAAGGAAATCAAGTTCCGGCCCGGGACCGATGAAGGCGACTACAACATCAAGATGCGCAACATCCGGCGCTTTCTTGATGAAGGCGACAAATGCAAGATCACGCTGCGCTTCCGTGGCCGCGAGATCACGCACCAGGAGCTCGGTCTGGCGCTGCTGCAGCGCATTCGCGACGACCTCGGCGACACCATCGTGGTCGAGCAGTTCCCGAAGCTCGAGGGCCGGCAGATGATCATGATGATCGCGCCGGGTCGCAAGAAGGGTGGCGGTGGTGCAGCCAAGCCGGCCAACGAGCCGACAACCGCACCCGCAGCGGCTTGAGCTGCGGCGGTAGCAGAAGGTTTTGAAGGGATTTCGCCGCTGCCGGCGTCTTCGGGCGCAGGCAGGGGTGGGATGAAGAAGTGTCTCGGGGCCAACAAGACCGTGGGAATCATCCCCGGCGCCTCACGAGCACAAACGAAAGGAGCATTCACATGCCCAAAATGAAGACCAAGAGCAGCGCGAAAAAGCGTTTCCGCGTTCGTCCCGGTGGCACCGTCAAGCGCGGTCAAGCCTTCAAGCGTCACATCCTGACGAAGAAGACCACCAAGAACAAGCGTCACCTGCGTGGTGCAACGGCAGTGCATGAGACCAACATGGTCTCGATGGCCGCCATGTTGCCCGGCAGCGGCATCTAACACGACGAACAAGGAGTACACACATGCCTCGCGTCAAACGTGGTGTCACGGCCCGCGCCCGCCACAAGAAGGTTCTCGCACTTGCCAAGGGTTTCCGCGGTCGTCGCGGCAACGTCTTCCGCATCGCCAAACAGGCGGTGATGAAGGCGGGCCAATACGCCTACCGTGACCGCCGTACCAAGAAGCGCGTGTTCCGCCAACTGTGGATCGCCCGTATCAATGCCGCTTCCCGTGAGCTGGGCCTGACCTACAGCCAGTTCGCCAACGGCATCCGCAAGGCCGGTATCGAGATCGACCGCAAGGTCCTGGCCGATATCGCCGTGCACGACAAGGCCGCTTTTGCCGGCATCGTGGAGCAGGTCAAGGCCAAGCTGGCTGCTTGATCTCGCAAGCAGGTTGCCGCTCCTCGAGAGGCGGCCTGCGCCCACGGCACAAGGGCTGGCGCTTGAAAGGGCTCCAGCCCTTTTTTATTCGCATCACCGGCCTCTTTTCTCTCACGCTCAAGAATTTCCATGAACGAGTTGGACTCCCTGGTCGATACCGCACGTGCAGCCTTCGCCGAAGCCAAGGCACCGGCCGAACTCGAGAATGCCAAGGCGCAGTTCCTCGGCAAGGCCGGCCGAATCACCGAGCTGATGAAGGGCATGGCTGCGCTGTCCGTCGACGAGAAGAAGTCGCGCGGCGCCGCGATCAACGTGGCCAAGCAGGCCATCGAGGCTGCGCTGGCCCGCCGCCGGCAGCAACTCGCCGACGACGAGCTCGCCGTCCAGCTGCGCGCCGAGGCGCTCGACGTGACGCTCCCCGGCCGCCGCCGCGCCGGTGGCGGCCTGCATCCGGTGAGCCGGACGATGGAGCGCATCGAAGCCATCTTTTCGAGCATGGGCTTCGACGTCGCCGACGGGCCCGAGATCGAGAGCGACTGGCACAGCTTCACCTCGCTCAACAATCCGCCGAACCACCCCGCACGCTCGATGCAGGACACCTTCTACGTCGACATCGACGGCGAGGACGGCATTCCCTACAACCTGCGTCCGCACACCAGCCCGATGCAGGTGCGCTACGCACATCAGCACATCAAGAAGTACGCGGCCGAGTTCGCGGCCGCAGCGGCCGACACCACCGGAACCGTCAAGGCGCCCGAGATCCGCGTGATCGCCCCTGGCCGGACCTACCGCGTCGACAGCGACGCCACGCACTCGCCGATGTTCCACCAGTGCGAAGGCCTGTGGCTGGGCGAGAACGTGAGCTTCAAGGACCTGAAGGTCATCTTCACCGACTTCTGCCGCACCTTCTTCGAGACCGACGACCTGGTGCTGCGCTTCCGGCCCAGCTTCTTCCCTTTCACCGAGCCGAGCGCCGAGATCGACATCCAGTTCCAGACCGGGCCGTTGGCCGGCCGCTGGCTCGAGGTGTCGGGTTCGGGCCAGGTGCATCCGCAGGTGGTGCGCAACATGGGCCTGGACCCCGAGCGCTACATCGGCTTCGCCTTCGGCATGGGCCCGGACCGGCTCACCATGCTGCGCTATGGCGTGAACGACCTGCGCCTGTTCTTTGACGGCGACCTGCGGTTCCTGAGCCAATTCCAATAAATAGACAGAACGAGAACGCGAGATGCAATTCCCTGAGTCCTGGTTGCGCGAGTTCTGCAACCCGCCCATCGACAGCGAGACGCTGGCCGAGACGCTCACCATGGGTGGCCTCGAGGTCGAGGAGCGCCGGCCGGCAGCGCCCCCCTTCAGCAAGGTCGTGGTCGGCGAGATCAAGGAGGCCGCGCCGCACCCCAATGCCGACAGGCTGCGCGTGTGCCAGGTCGACGCGGGCCAGGGCACGCTGCTGAACATCGTGTGCGGCGCACCCAATGCGCGCGCAGGCATCAAAGTACCGTTGGCACTGGTTGGCGCCGAGCTGCCTCCGGGCGAGGACGGCCAGCCCTTCCAGATCAAGCTCGGCAAGCTGCGCGGCGTCGAAAGCCAGGGGATGCTGTGCTCGGCGCGCGAGCTCAAGCTCAGCGATGACCACGGCGGCCTGATGGAGCTGCCGGCCGACACGCCGGTCGGTGCCGACGTGCGCGAGCTGCTGAAGCTCGACGACACCCTGCTCACGCTCAAGCTCACGCCGAACCTCGCGCACGGCCTCTCGGTCTACGGTATTGCGCGCGAGCTCGCGGCGCTGACGGGCGTGCCGCTCAAGACCCCGCCGATCCCGCCGGTGGCCGCTGCAGTGCCGGACAAGCTGCCGGTCAAGGTCGAGGCCCCCGACCTGTGCGGCCGCTTTTCGGGCCGCATCGTCCGCGGTGTCGACACCAAGGCCGCCACGCCAGCCTGGATGGTCGAGCGCCTGGCGCGCTGTGGCCAGCGCAGCGTGTCGCCGCTGGTCGACATCTCGAACTACGTGATGTTCGAGTACGGGCAGCCCAGCCACATCTTCGATCTGGACAAGATCAACGGCGGCCTGGTCGTGCGCTGGGGCAGGGCGGGCGAACAGCTCAAGCTGCTCAACGGCAACACCGTGACGCTGGACGAGAAGGTCGGCGTCATTGCCGACGAGCGCAGCCAGGTCGAGTCGCTGGCGGGCATCATGGGCGGCGATGCGACCGCCGTTTCCGACGACACGCGCAACATCTACGTCGAGGCCGCCTTCTGGTGGCCCGAGTCCATCCAGGGCCGGGCACGCCGCTTCAACTTCTCGACCGACGCGGGCCACCGCTTCGAGCGCGGCGTCGATCCGAGCCGCACCGTCCAGATCATCGACCGCATCACCCAGCTGATCGTCGAGATCTGCGGCGGCCAGCCTGGCCCGATCGACGACCAGACCTTGCGCCAGCCCGAAGCCAAGCCGGTCACGCTGCGCGTCGAACGTGCCGCGCGCGTCATCGGGATGCCGCTGACACAGGCGCAGTGCCGCAACGCTTTGCGCCGGTTGGGCTTTCCCGTCGAGGAAGGTGAGGGCACGCTGGTCGTCACCCCGCCACCGCACCGTTTCGACCTGTTGATCGAGGAAGACCTGATCGAGGAGGTTGCGCGCCTCGTCGGCTACAACAACCTGCCTACCACGCCCCCGCTGGCGCCGATCACCGCCCGTGTGCGCCCCGAGTCGCAGCGCAGCAACTTCGGCGTGCGTCATCGGCTCGCCGCGCTGGGTTACCAGGAGACGATCAACTTCAGCTTCGTCGAGGCGCACTGGGAACAGGAGCTCGCGGGCAACGCCAACCCGATCAAGCTGCTGAATCCGATCGCCAGCCAGATGAGCGTGATGCGCTCCTCGCTGATCGGCTCGCTGCTCCAGGTTCTGAAGTTCAACCTCGACCGCCGCGCGTCGCGCGTGCGTGTGTTCGAGCTGGGGCGCGTGTTCCTGCGCGACCACACGGTCGCCACCACCGACAGCACCGTCAAGGGCGTGCATCAGCCGATGCGCGTGGCCGGCCTGGCCTGGGGCGACCCTGAGGCCGAGCGCTGGGACGGCAAGCCGCAGCGCGCCGACTTCTTCGACATCAAGGGTGACATCGAGGCGCTGCTGGCGCCGCGCGTGGCCACCTTCGAGGCCACCGAGCATCCGGCGCTGCATCCGGGCCGTGCCGCGCGCGTGCTGCTCGACGGCCGGCCGGTGGGCGTCATCGGCGAGCTCCATCCGCGCTGGCGCCAGCAATGGGAGTTCCCGCAGCCCCCCGTGCTCTTCGAACTGGAGCTCGATGCCGTCATCGCGCGCCCGATGCCCGTGGCTCGGCCGGTGCCCAAGCACCAGGCGGTCGAGCGCGACATCGCCGTGGTGGTGGCGGAAGCCGTCACCCACGACGCGCTCATGCGCACCATTCGCGGGGCTGCCGACCCGGCGCTCCTGCGCGACGCGGTGCTGTTCGACATCTATCGCCCGCCGGTGGGCCGCGACACACCGGTCGGTCCCGGCGGCCTGGCACACGGCGAGAAGAGCATGGCCGTGCGCCTGCGCTTCAACAGCGACGCGGCTACGCTGACCGACGAGCAGGTCGAAGCGGCAGTCGCCGCGATCCTCGAACAACTGAGCGCGCGGCTCGGCGCGCATTTGCGGGTATGAAGCTCATGGATTTCACGCTTGAAGCCCTGGAAACGCCGGCGCTGACCAAAGCGCACCTGGCCGATCTCCTGTTCGAGCAGATCGGCCTCAACAAGCGCGAGTCCAAGGACATGGTCGAGGCCTTCTTCGACCTGATCGCCCGCAGCCTGATCGAGGGCACGGACGTGAAGATCTCGGGCTTCGGCAACTTCCAGATCCGCGTGAAGGCGCCGCGCCCCGGGCGCAATCCACGCACCGGCGAGGCCATTCCGATCGGCGAGCGGCGGGTCGCCACCTTTCATGCCAGCGCCAAGCTCAAGGAGCAGATCCAGGGCAGCGCCGGCGACGAGGGCCCGCAGGAAGTGGAATGGAGCCTCGGCACCGAATAGTTCTTGGCCCTGTGCCTGCCCTGGAGTAATCTCTAAGGTTGTTCTCGCACCGCCTTGATTTCAATGGAGAAAACGCTCCTGCCGCCCATCCCCGTCAAACGATACTTCACGATCGGTGAGGTGGGCGAACTGTGTGGGGTCAAACCGCACGTGCTGCGCTACTGGGAGCAGGAGTTCACTCAGTTGCGTCCCATGAAGCGGCGCGGCAACCGCCGCTACTACCAGCACCACGAGGTGCTGATGATCCGCCGCATCCGCGACCTGCTCTATGACCAGGGCTTCACCATCAGCGGGGCGCGCAACAAGCTGCAGGAGATGGTGCAGTCGGAGCGCGATCGCCGCAAGGCCGGCGAGGTGCCGTTGGAAGGTCTCGAGGCGGTCGAGATCGACCAGGAAGAGTTCGACGCCGCGCTCCAGGAAGACCTCGACGCATCTCGCAGCGCCGGCCCGGCCATCGACCCGTCGCAGCTGCTGCGCCTGAAGCGCGAGCTCTATGAAATTCGCGAACTGCTGGGTCCGAACCACTGAAAGCCCCAGGCTATAATCGCGAGCTTCGGTGTGTGGCGCAGCCTGGTAGCGCACTTGCATGGGGTGCAAGGGGTCGAAGGTTCGAATCCTTTCACACCGACCAACAAAACGTCCAAGGGCGTCCGGTTTCATCCACCGGACGCCCTTTTTCATTGGCGAATCGCGTCCGGAGGCATACGCTGAAATCCGGTGACTGCCGGGCCAAGTAGCTCGCGCGAACTCGGCGGCTTGCCCATCGCACAGCCTTCTCAACCCTGCGTCGGGCGCACGCGGCCGGCTGCGCCTGCGCCCAGCAACAACGCCACTGCGCCCATCAGCAGCAAGCAGAGCAACTGACCGGCAGGCGCTTGCGCCGGCTGGACCGATGGGCTGAAACGTGGCTGCGCGGCAAAGTCCTGCGCGCCGAAGCGCATGTCGTTGAACAGGTAGGGGTAGTAGAAGGTGCGCAGCCGGGTATGAAATTCGGCGATGCGGTCCTGGTAGGCCAGCTGCGCCTGCAAGTCGGTGTCGGCCTGGCGATGCAGCGCGGCCTGCACGCCGACGCCCGGCAGCAGCCAGCCCAGCCGCGAGGTCCAGCGCTGGCGCGAGCGCAGTCCTTCGCGGTAAGCCGCCACCTGTGGCGCCACACTCTCGTCGCCGAGCTGCTGGAAGGCGTAGTACCACTTCCAGTGAAAGCCCGAAGGAAGCGGCGCCGTGTGCCGCCACTCCGGGTGCGTACGGAAGAATTTCTCCATCGTGGCTTCCGGCGGCAGGTCCCATGCGCCGTGCACGGCCTGACGCTGCGCCAGCATCAACGCCACGCCCTGGTGCACCGGCACCGCGCGCGCGAGCACGGCATTGGCGACTGTCGGCAGGATGAGCGTCAATACGGCCCAGCAGCCCATGAGTGCCGTTGCGTTGGCGGCCGAGCTTCCGCTTCGCGTCGCGACGATCAGCGCCAGCCCGCTCCAGACCGCGAGGTACGCGGCCGTGACTAGCAGCACGGTGCCTACGGCCGCGGCGGCAGTCTCGCTGGCCAGAGCACCGGCGAGCACGGGCAGCGCCAGGCAGCCGAAGACCAGCATGGCGCGCAGACCCGTACGGCGCAGCCACAGACGGCGGCCGGCGCCGGGCATCGCCAGCAGCGTGCCCAGTCGGCCCGAGCGGCGTTCGCCCGAAACCAGGTCGTACAGCAGCGCGATGAGGAACAGCGGCGCCAGGTACACCAGCACGAAGGCGAAATCGAAGCGTCCGGCCAGCGCCAGCTCGGGGTTGAAACTCTCGCCCTCATGCAGTTGGGCCTGCAGCGCCAGCGCGCGCACGCGCAGCACGTAGGGGGCGGCATCGCGCAGGCCGAGCGCGAGGAAGGCCGTGCGAGAAGGATCGTCCCAGGTGCCGTGAAAGGTGTAGTAAGCGGAGGAACCGGCGTCGCCGCCGTCGACGTACTTGCGCGCCTGCGTGGCCAGTTCCTGTTCCTGCAGCCCGGCCAGGCGCTCGATGGTCTGCCGCTGGCGCTCGACTTCGCGCATGCCCGAGAGCACCGCCAGCGCCGACAGGACCAGCAGCAACGCCAACGCAGCGATCGCCAGCTTCGAGCGCACCAGAAGGCGCAGTTCATGGGCGAGCCAGCTCATCGCGTGACCCTCCCGAGATGGTGCGTCGCCCACACCAGCAAACCGGCGAGCACGCCCAGCCAGAGCAGCAGCACACATGCGGCGGGCACCGCTCGGCGCAGCGTTTCGACGGGCGATGCAGCCTCGTAGCGAAACTCGGCAACGCCGTGCCAGTGAGCGTGGCTGATGCGGCTGTCGCGGCTGGAGCGGTCGGCCGCGAAGCTGAGTTTCTCGGCCTGCAGACGGTTGAGCTCTTGCACCAGACGATAGCGATGGCGCTCGCCCTGCTCGACAAAGCGGCGATAGCTTTGCAGATCGGTGCCCGCGGCGGCCATCGACAGGCGGCGCAGCGCGATCACCGGACTGAGCAGCGCGAAGGCGTCGACGCGGCGCAGCTGTGCGGCCTGGCGCTCGAAGTTCGCATTGGCGTAACGATCGAAGAGCGCGCTGGTGAGCCGTTCGCCTTCCATGCCGAGCAGGCCCTTGTAGTTGACCGGAAGGTCTTCCACGCGAGAAACGCCGTACTGCGCGAGCACCTTTTTCTTGAAGCCGGCGAAGTAGGGGTCATCGGGATCGTGGCTGTCGCCCAGCGCGGCAAGGTCTCGGCTCACCGCAATGTCGGTCTCGAACCGCGTGGGCAACGCCAGCGCCGAGGCCGCGAGTTCGGGCGCCAGCCGGGGCACGAGCACCACGCTGACGGTCCATAGCGCGAGCAACGCGACCAGGGCGTCGCGTCCGCGCGCGAACCGCGCTGAAAGGCCGACGACACCTGCCACCCAGATCAGCAGCCACAGCCCGTAGCCCGCTGCCATCGCGGCCACCAGGCTGGCGGGCGCCGGCGTGGCGGCGCCGATCCATAGCAGCGCCAGCAGCGCGGGGAGCAGCGCCGCGGCCGCCACGCCGCTCAGGGCCAGCAGCTTGCCCGCCACGATCTGCCGAGGGCGGACCCCTTGCGCGAGCAGCACGCGCAGCGTGCCCGATTCACGCTCCCGCGCCAGCGCCGCATGGCCGACGAAGATGAGCAGCAGCGGCGCCAGCACCTGCAGCACGAAGGCCGGGGTGAGCTGGCCGAAGCGCAGCAGCAGTGACGACTGCCGCACGTCGCCGAAATTGGCGCTGTTCTGCCGATGCCCTTCGAGGAAGAGCGTGTGGCCGGTGTAAGCATCCACCCCAGGATCGAAAGCGGCCAGCGGGTTGAGCGGCCGGAAGACGAAGTGCCCGAAGTGCACCATGCGGTGCGGGTGCCGGTCGGGCTGGGCCTCGAACTCATGGTCCACCTGCGCCTGGTGGCGCGCGCGTTCGGCATCCGTCGCGCGGCGCTGTTCCCATGACGTGAGGGTGGCAACAGCCGTCAGCAGCAACAGCAACGCGAGGCCGAGCACCGCGACGCGGTCGCGCCGCAGCAGGCGCCATTCCTCGCGCGCGATGCGCAATGCAGCGTTCACTGGAGCACCTTCGCCTTCGGCTGCGGTGCCATTCGCCTTCGGAGCGGCCGTGCGGCTCACTGGAGTACCTTCGCCTTCGGCTGCGGTGCTATTCGCCTTCGGAGCGGCCGTGCGGCTCATTGCTGCGCCTCCTGGCCCGCGTAGCGCCGGTGCAGTGCACGCACGTCGAAGCGTTCGGCTCCCGACGCGGCGACCTCCTCGATCACCCGGCCGCGGTCGATGAAGCCGATGCGATCGGCCATGTCCGCCGCGCCGAGCAGATCGTGCGTCACCATGAGCACGGCCACCCCCTGCGCGCGCAGCAGCCCGAGGATGCGGCTGAACTCGGTCGTGGCCTGCGGGTCCAGGCCGGAAGTGGGCTCGTCGAGCAGCAGCGCCGGCACCTTGCGTGCGAGCGCCAGCGCAATCGAGACCTTTTGGCGCATGCCCTTCGAGAATCCGGACACGCGCCGCCCGTGCGCGGCGGCGTCCAGCCCGGCGCTTGCCAGTGCCTCGTCAATGGCCTGCGCGCCGGCGGGTTGGCCGGCGAGGTGAAGCAGGTAGGCCACGTTCTCGCGCGCGCTCAGGTGCTCGTAGAGCGCCACGTTCTCGGGTATGTATGCGAGCTGGCGCCGCGCGCCCGTCGGGTCCGCCACGGGGTCGGTGCCGTTCACGCGCACGCTGCCGCTCGCGGGCTTCACGAACCCGAGGAACAGGCTCAGCGTGGTGGTCTTGCCGGCGCCGTTGGCACCGAGCAGTGCATAGATTTCACCGGCGCCGACCGTGAGGTCCAGCCCGTGCAGGATGGTGTGGGCGCCATAGCCGGCGACCACAGCGCTGGCTTGCAGGACGGGGTGATTCGCGCGCGGCAGTGAAGAAGGATCGGACTGGGTCATGGTCGGTACTCCCTCGCGTTCAGAACCTGGCCTGCAGGCCGACGGTGATGGTGCGTGGCGTCCCAGGCGTCACCCACACGCGGCTGTAGGAGCTCGCGTAGTAGGTCTTGTCGAAAAGGTTGTCCACGTCCAGGGTCAGCCGCAGCGAGGGGTTGAGGCGCCAGTAGGCAACCAGCTTGGCCGTGGTGTAGCCGGGCAAGTCGAAAGCGGGCGTGCCGGCATTGGCCTCGGCTTGCGTGCGGGCCTGGCCCAGGCGCTTGCCGACGTGCGTGATGCCGCCGCCGATGCCATAGCGCTGCCCGTTTGCAAGGGCGTTCTCGTAGACCGCGAGCACGCTGCCGTTGACCTTCGGCACATTGAGCAGGCGCCCGCCGACTTGGAGGCTGTTGTCCTTTGCGATCTCCACGTCGTTGAACACCAGGCTGGCATTGACGCGCCAGTTCGTCGTGACCTGGCCGGCAAAGTCGAGCTCGAGGCCGCGGCTGCGGATCTCGCCAGCGGAGACCCAGTAGCCGGTGTTCACCGGATCGGAGGTCAGCACGTTGCGCTTGCGAATGTCGAACAGCGCGGCGGTCGCGCCAATGCGCTGGTCCGCGCTTTGCCACTTGGCGCCGAGCTCCAGCGCGCGGCCGGTTTCGGGCTTGAAGCTGTTGGCCGCGAAGTCCGTTCCGACGTTCGGCCGGAACGAGCGGCCCACGTTCGCATAGAAGGTCCACAGCGGCGTGGGCAACCAGCTCAGGCCGATGCGCGGCGAGGTGGCGGACGGATCCTGGTCTTCCGTGATGTTGGTGCGGCGGTTCAGCAGCGATTGCCGGTAGTTGTCCACGCGCACACCGGCAACCAGCCGCCATTCGGGTGCGAGCTTGATCGCATCCTGCACGTAGAACGCGTTGCCGCGCTGATGCTCCAGCGTGTCGGTGCCCGCCGTCGGCGTGGGCCGTGCCTGCCCGTAGATCGGGTTGTAGATGTTGATGGCGTACGGCCGCGCGGCGGTGGGATTGGCACGCAGCATCACCGTATCCATCGTGAAGCGGAAACTCTCTACGCCGAAGAGCAGCTCGTGCTCGATGTTGCCCGTCTGCACCTTGCCCTGCAGTTCCGCCTGCAGGGCCGTGTCGTGGGAGTCGAAGTCGCGAAAGCGCCGCTGGCGCGTCAGGTTGCCATTGGCCTGCAGCGCGTTGGCTTCGGTGGCAAAACCGTTGATCGAGGTCTCGCGGTACGAAAGACCGACCCGGCTGCGCCAGTGGGTGCTCCATTCGTGCGACAGGACGAACTGGTGCGTGTGGTTCTCCACGGTCACGTCGCCATCCGCCGGCTCACCGAGAAAGCGGCTGCGCGGAATCGCACCGAGCTGGTTGTTGACCGCGACCACGCCGCGGTCCAGCGGCGTCTTGTGCCGCAGCACCTCGCCCACGTACTCCAGCACCGTGTCGCGGCCGAGCTTCCAAGTGAAAGCAGGCGCAATCACCTGGCGTTCTGCCCGTACGTGGTCTCTGAAGCTGCCGCGCTCTTCCACCGCGGCGTTGAGCCGGTAGGCGAAGTCCTTTCCGACAGGGCCGGTGCTGTCGAATGCGCCGCGTTTCAGGCCGTGGCTCCCGGCATAGCCTTCCACCGAATGTGCAGCGTTCCAGAGCGGCCGCTTGGACACGATGTTGAGCGTGCCTCCAGGCTCGCTGCTGCCATAGAGCGCTGCGGCCGTGCCCTTGAGAAATTCGATGCGCTCGACGCCCGCGAGATCCCGCGGGGCATTGAAGCCGCGATTCGACGAGAAGCCGTTCAGCAGCGTGGCCATCCCGGTGCTCTCGTTGCCGGGCAGGCCGCGGATCGCAATGTTGTCCCACAGCCCGCCGAAGTTGTTCTGGCGCGAAACACCGCCCACGTAGTCGAGCACGTCGTCGAGCTTGGTGGCGCCCAGGTCGTCGATGGCCTGGCGCGTGACGATGCGCACCGATTGCGGCAGTTCGCGCAACGGCAGTTCGGTCTTGGCGCCCGCGGCTTCTTCCGCGTGATAGGCGCCTGATTCGGTGCGGCCGATGACTTCGATTGTCGACAGCTCGGCCGCAGCCGGCGCTTCCGTCGATTGGGCGGACACGGATCCGGCGAACAGCGCTGCAAGCGCGACGGCCAGGGGAAGGGGCGCACCGGGCGCGGGACGTTGAAGGGAGATCATGAGCAGACTCGAGAAGAAAACGGAGAGCGCAGCGGCGCGCCCGCAAGGGCGGGCGCACGCCGCACGTGCCGCGCGGCGTCGGGTCGGGCGACGCGACCGCGCAGCGGGCAAAGGCACCGCCGGAGCGGCGGACTTCAGGAGTCGGTGTGAGGCGGGTCGCGCGAAGCGAAGCGCCAGCGGCCGGCGGCCGGGACGAATGTCTCCGGTGCGCGCGGTCGCGGGGTGTCGGCTTGCCAGGCCGTTGCATGGACGGTTGCCGGCGATGTGAGCGCGGCGCCCAGGTGCGCATAGGCGAAGCACCATGCGCATGCGCCGTGGGCCTCCTCGCCATGTTCCGAGGCGTCGGCATCTTCGTCCGCCCCGTGCGCCGACCATGCCGCAACCGTGGTCTGCTGCAGATGCTCCGCCTCGTGCGCAGGCATGCCGATGACCGTGTTGAAGAACACGGTCAACAGCAGCAGTCGAACAAGGACGTGGCGCAGGAGCAAGGGCATGGGGGAGCCGGGAATCATACTGTCCAGCCCGATGTCGCTCGCGCCATTGCAGGCGCAGAGCATCGAGCGAGGCCGCCAGTGCCGTGGAGTCGAAGCAGGAGACGGAGCTTCCGCGCCGAGCTGATCGGGACCCGCGAACTGCACCACTCAAAAATGCCAGGCCCCCTCCAGATTGACAAAGAAACTGCTTGGGTTCGGCTGCGATATGGCATCTCCTGCAATGGGTGCAACCCTAGACTCTTTGCATCTCAACGCAGCGGGTCAAGCCATGATCTTCAAACCCAAATTCATCAGCTTCGATTGCTATGGAACGCTCATCAACTTCGAGATGGGCCCGACGGCAAAAGTCCTGTTCAAGGACCGTGTGCCGGCCGACCGGATGCCGGCGTTCCTGGACAGTTTTCGCGCCTATCGCCTCGACGAGGTACTGGGCGACTGGAAGCCCTTTTTCAATGTCGTGGAGAACTCCATCCAGCGTGCCTGCAAGGCCCATGGCATCGAATGCCTGGCGTCGGATGCAGTCTCCTTGTACGACGCCGTGCCGACCTGGCAGCCTCACCCGAACGTGGTCGAGGTGCTGGAGGCGATCGCGCCGCACGTGCGGCTGGTGATCCTGTCGAACTCGATGGTCGAACTCATCCCTCACAGCGTTGCGCACCTCAAGGCCCCTTTCTACGCGGTCTACACCGCCGAGGAAGCGCGCGCGTACAAGCCGCGCATGCAGGCCTTCGAGTACATGTTCGACCAGCTGAAATGTGGGCCCGACCAGATGATGCATGTCTCGTCGAGCTTCCGGTATGACCTGATGACGGCGTCTGACCTGGGCTTCATGGCCAAGGCCTTCATCGACCGGGGTCACGAGCCGACGTCGACCGAATACGGCGTGAGTCGCCTGACCGATGTTCGTCAGCTTCCTGCACTGCTCGGACTCTGATGCTCATGCTCGACCCTCACCTTGGACCTCAGGCGGCTCCGCCTGAGAGCCGCCTGAGCGAGGCCGCGACGCTGAGCACTCCAGCGCCCGACCTGGCGCCGGCCGAGGTGCAGGCGCTGGTGGCGCGTCTCTACGGCATCGACGGCAGCGTGATGTCGCTGGCCGGCGAGCGCGACCAGAATTGCGCCGTGGAAACGGCCGATGGCACGCGCTACGTGTTCAAGATCAGCAACCCATCGGAGCCGGTGTCGCTGGTCGATTTCCAGATCGCCGCCCTTGAACATATCGCCCGGACATCGCCCAGCCAGCCCGTTCCCCGCGTCGTGCGCACGCTCGACGGACGTGCGCGTGACACCGTGGAACTCGCCGACGGCGCCCGGAGCACCGTGCGCATGCTCACCTACCTGGAAGGCATCCAGATCCGGGAGACACGGCGCACGGCCGCTCAGCGCGCGGCGATGGGCAAGGGACTGGCCGAACTGGACCTCGCGCTGCAAGGCTTCACGCACCCTGCGGCCACGCACGACCTGCTGTGGAACGTGTCGGCTGCGCACCGGCTGACCGTCCAGCTCGACAGCCTGGTCGAAAAACCACGCCGCACGCTGGCCCAGTCGTTCATGACGCGCTTCACCGACCATGTGCTGCCCCTCCTGGCGTCGTTGAGGTCGCAGGTGATCCACAACGACTACCACCTCTACAACGTCCTGGTGGCGCCGGACGACCAGGCCCGCATCACCGGCATCATCGACTTCGGCGACATGCTCCATGCGCCACTGGTCGGCGAAGTGGCGACGGCTGCCGCCTTCCACATGACGGGCAGCGCCGACCCGTTCGACGGGCCTGCGCAATTCATCGGTGCCTACCAGGCCGTGCTGCCGCTGACCGAGTTGGAGCAGGACATCGTCGCCGACCTCATGGCCACGCGCCACCTCATCACTGCATTGATCTCGGAGTGGCGTGCCTTGCGCTATCCCGAAAACCGCGCCTACATCATGCGCCACAACCCCGCCGCCTGGGAGGCGCTGTCGCAGATGGCAGACCTCTCCCGCCACGACGCGCGCGACCGCTTATTGACCCCGACACGAAACGGAACCTCTTCATGAAAGCCACCGCTGACTTCAACATGGTCAACGCCTACATCCCCGGCCGTGCCGACCTCGGGCCCGCCACGGAGGCAATGATCGAGCGGCGCAATGCGCTGCTCGGCCCTGCCTACCGGCTGATGTACGAACACCCGCTGCACATCGTGCGAGGTGACGGCGTGTGGCTGATGGACCCGGAAGGCCGCCGCTATCTCGATGTCTACAACAACGTCACCTCGCTCGGGCACTGCCACCCGGCAGTGACCGAGGCGATCTGCCGCCAGGTGAACACGCTCGCGACCAACACGCGATACCTCCACGACACCATCCTCGAGCTGGCCGAGCGCCTGCTCGCCAGCGTGCCCGGCACGGAGCTGGCCCACCTGATGCTGACTTGCACGGGCAGCGAGGCCAATGACCTCGCGTATCGCATCGCCAAGGTACGCACTGGCGGCACGGGTGTGATCGTCACCGACACGGCCTACCACGGCATCACCGACGCCGTGTCGCAGTTCTCGCCATCGCTGGGCGTGACCGTCGACCTCGGACCGCACGTGCGCCTGGTGTCGGCCCCGCGCCTGTACCACGCCGAAGGCGCCGACCTCGGCGAGCGCTTCACGCGCGACGTCGAGGCGGCCATCGCCGACCTGCGGCGCCACGGCATCAAGCCAGCGGCGTTGATCGTCGATTCGCTTTTCACCAGCGACGGCATCCTGCCCGAGCCTGCGGGCTTCCTGAAGGGAGCGGTGGAGGCGATCAAGCGCGCCGGCGGCCTGTTCATCGCCGACGAGGTGCAGCCCGGCTTCGGACGCACCGGCGAGCACATGTGGGGCTTCCAGCGCCACGGACTCGTTCCGGACATCGTCACGCTGGGCAAGCCGATGGGCAACGGCCAGCCGATCGCCGGCCTCCTCGCGACTGCGGATGCCCTGGCGGAATTCGGCAAGAACTCGCGCTACTTCAACACCTTCGCCGGCAACACGGTCTCATGCGCGGCAGCCCTGGCAGTGCTGGAGACCATCGAGCGCAGCCGGCTGATGCCGCACGCAGCCAAGGTCGGCAAGGTGCTGCTCGACGGCATCGCCGGGCTCGCGACGAAGCACGAGGCCATCGGCGACGTGCGGGGGGCCGGGCTCTTCGTCGGCGTCGAGCTCGTCGCGGACCGGACGACGCGCGCGCCGGACCGCGGCATTACCAGCCGGGTGGTCAACCTGATGCGCGACAAAGGCGTGCTGCTCAGCGCATGCGCCCAGGGTCACAACGTGCTCAAGATCCGCCCGCCCCTGGTGCTGTCGGCGGAGCAGGCCGGCATGGTGATCGAGGCGCTCGATGAATCGCTCACGCAGGCAAAGCGCTAGTCGCGGGGCCAAACCTGACAGTACGATCGCCCCATGAGATCAGCAGTCTTGTTCGACCGGTTCGACCTCAAGATCATGACGCATCTCCAGCGCGAGGGGCGCTGCTCGAACGTCGACCTGGCCGAGTCGGTAGGCCTCAGTCCCAGCCCGTGCCTCCTGCGCACCAAGCGTCTGCAGGAGACCGGGCTGATCCGCGGCTACAGCGCCGACATCGCGCTGGAAAAGCTGGGGGAGCACGTCGTCGTGTTCTCGGAGGTCACCATCAGCAGCCACCGACCTCATGATTTCCGGAAGTTCGAGGAAGCCGCCGCGAAGTACGAAGAAATCGTCGAGTGCTACAACGTCAGCGGCGGCTATGACTACCTGCTGAAGATCGTGGCGCCGGGTGTCGGCTATTTTCAGGCGCTGATGGACAAGATGCTGGATGACGACATCGGCATCGAGCGCTTCGCCAGCCGGGTCGTCCTGCGCCAGTCGCTGGACCGCCGCGGCTATCCGCTGGGCATCATCGCCAACCAGAAGCGATGGGCGTGAGGATCGTCGGACTCAGGAGGCCGGACCGACGACCGGGAAAGCGTACTGATAGCCCATGAGGGCCCGGGCAAACAGATAGGCGTTGCGTTCCCCTTCGCCGAGCGCGTCGAGATCCACGCGCCCTGCCGCGTCGCAGGGAAAGGCCAGTGACCTCATGCTTTCGCTGAGTGAGAGGAAGCGCAACTCGCGGCTGTCGCTCCTGCAAGGCGCTGCGTTCACGGTGCAATGCTGGTGTGCCATGGCATCTCTCCGTATCGTGTTCCCGTGTACAAGAATAGAAGCAGGACCGCGGCGCGTGGTGCCGTTGTGCGCGCCGTGGCGGCAGATCATTTGCAATCGGAGCGCTCGACAGGCTGGTTCGCCTGCGAAGCTGATGTCGCGGCAAGCGGTGGATGCAAGGCCCGCGGAAGAAGATGCCGCCGGGGTCCGGACAACGAAATCTTGTGCCGCACCGTCGACCCACTTCGGTTCAGCGACGCACAGGGCGGCCCCTATGCTCATTGCGAACGGCATTGCCGTCATCACTGGAGCTCTTCTACATGTCCCTGCAAGATTTCAAGGTGCTCACCTTCGACGTCGTCGGCACGCTGATCGATTTTGAAGCCGGCATGCTCGCCTACCTGCGTTCCGCGGTGCCCGAGGCCCGCGTGACGGACGAGGACTTCCTCGCCGCCTACCGCACCGCGCGCGCCGACGGCAAGGCCGGCTGGTACCCCGACGATCTGGAGCGCTGCTGGCATGCCGTCGCAGCGAAGCTGGGCCTGCCAGACAGCGACACGCTCGCGCGAGGCCTGCGCGATTCGGTGGCGCAATGGCCCGCTTTCCCCGATTCGGTGGAGGCATTGAAGCGCCTCGGCAAGCACTTCAAGCTGGTGACCATGACCAATGCGCAGCACTGGGCGCTGGCCCACTTCGACAAAACCCTGGGCTCGCCCTTCGACATGCTGCTGAGCTGCGACGACGCGCTGTGCGAGAAGCCCGATCCGCGCTACTTCGCCTACGCCCGCGGCCGCTTCGAGGGCGCCTGGGGCTACAAGCAGGCGGACAACCTGCACGTCGCCCAAAGCCAATACCACGACATCGGCGTGTCCAAGCGGCTGGGCATCGCCACCTGCTGGATCGAGCGGCGCCATGGGCAGAAGGGCTCCGGCGGCACGCTCGAATCCGAGCACACCGTGCCCGACTACCACTTCCACACCCTGGCCGCCCTGGCCGAAGCCGTCGAAGCCGGGCGTTGAGCCTGGACGCGATCGCGACTTCCATACCGAACCATGAGCATCACCGTACTGCATCAATCCGCCACCATTGCCGGCCTGCAAGACCAGGGCACTCCCGCGCGTCCGCTGACCGAACCCCCCTGCAGGCTGCGCGGCATCGACGTCGAACTGGCGGGCGCCGGCGGCAACAACAGCGGGATCTGGGAATGCGAGCCCGGTCGCTTCGAGCGGCAGTTGCCCAATGCGGAGGTCATGCACATCCTTTCCGGGGCCGGCACTTTCACGGCGACCGGCGGCGAGGCGCTTCAGATCAACGCCGGCGACACCTTGTTCTTCCCGGCGCACACCACCGGCGAGTGGCATGTGCATGCAACGCTTCGCAAGGTCTTCGTCGTGATGGCGATGTGACCTTCTGGCCTGGGCGCCATTCTTCATCGGCCCTTAGCCAGGCCTTGCGCACGCCGTGTCGGCCACGTCCAGGGCGGGGCTGGTCAGCGGGGCCCCGAGAGTCTTGCACGCCCGCTGCAACAGAGCCTCCACTTCCCCGAGGCTGCGCGCCACGCCGTAGACCAGGTGGTCCGGCCGCACGAGCGCGGCTTCGCATTGGTGGCGTTCGAACCAGGCGGCCAGAATGCCGTCGGCCTCGGTCAGCGTCGCGACGCCGGGCACCGTCGCCGCCGCATCGATGCACACCACCTGCGCACCGAGCACTGCGACCGGGTCGCGCAAGGACCGTAGGGCGGCCATATCGGGCGCCTGGCGCAACACGAGCAGGAAGCCATGCGGCAGCAGGTCGTCCATCATCTGCGGCACGGCGCCGGGGACGATCGTTCCCATGGGCTGGGGAAAGGGCGTGCCAGCGGGCAGCTCGTCGCGATCGATCAATCCGTTGTGCACGCCGGGCAGCAGGCTCTGGCGCAACTGCATGCGCACCTGGCCGCCTTGCTGCTCGCGCAGGCGGCGGTCGCGTTCGGCGGCGCGCACCGGGTCGCGCTCGCAGATGATCTGGCCCAGGCGCTTGACGGTCGTGGTCACCTCATCCACCTGCGGCCCGCGCTCGTCGCCGTAGCTGTCCAGCAGGCTCTCGGGCGCACGTTGTTCGAGCACCCATTGAAGCTTCCACGCGAGGTTGACCGCATCGCGCAGGCCCTGGCACATGCCCTGTGCCAGAAAAGGTGGCATCTGGTGCGCGCTGTCGCCTGCGAGCAGCACGCGGCCCTTGCGCCATTGCTCGAGAACCACTGCGTGGAAGCGGTAGGTCGCCGCGCGCCAGATGCGCGCGTCTGCGGGCGTGAGCCACGGGGCGAGCAGCTTCCAGATGGACTCGTGCGGCATCTCGCGCTGCTCGGCCTCGTCGGCCAGCAGCAGGAACTCCCAACGCCTGTGAGTGCCAGGACCCACGACGTAGGTGCACGGGCGCGACGGGTGGCAGTACTGGACGTTCGTGGCGGGCAGCCGGTCGAGCTTGTCTTCGTCCACGTGCATGTCGACCACGATCCAGGGCTCGTCGAAGTCGAGGCTCTTGAGCTTCAGGCCCATTTGCTTGCGGGTGAGGCTGCTGCCGCCGTCGCAGCCGACGACATAGCGCGCGTGCAATTGCGCCTCGCTTCCGTCGGGCCGGCGCACGCCGAGCAGCGCATGGTCCGGCGATTGGCTCAGCTGCAGCACCTCGTGCCCGAGATGGATCGCCACGCCGGGGAGCTTGCCCACGGCCTCGCGCAGCGAGGCTTCCAGCGCCGGCTGGTTGAAGGTGTACGACGGCGCCCACGCGAGGGGGTAGGGCGACGGCCCCATGTCGAAGTGCTGGATGGGTTCGCCATCGCTGCCCTGGTAGATCGTCGGGCGGTAGGGCGTCATGTGCGGCGCCAGCGTGCCGGCGACGCCGATTTCCTGGAACACGCGCAGCGCCTCGTGGTCGAGCGCGAAGGCGCGCGGCAGCGGATAGATGTGCTGCGACTTGTCGAAGACCGCAACGCGCAGGCCGCGTCGGCCGAGCAGCGCGGCGAGCGTGGCGCCGACGGGGCCGAAGCCGATGACCGCCACGTCGACGGGCTCTGGATTCTGATGGAGCATGGCCTTGCCTTGATGCCTGGATCCAAGGATTGTGCATAAAACATAATTTCATGCGCAAAGGGTTATCACCGATGACGCTGGGCCGGTGGGGGAAGAAGAATGCATAAAACACGATTGTGCATACAGCCACCATCAGCAAGGAGACACCATGACGACGATGAAAGCCGCCCGCCTGCACAAGGTCGGCGCCCAGATGGAAGTCGAGCAACTGCCGATTCCCGAGCCGGCCGCCAACGACGTGCAGGTGCGCGTGCGTGCCTGCGGCATCGTGCCCAATCTCGGCAACATCCTGGCCAACTGGACTACCTGGTTTCCGGAACTGCCGCTGCCGCCGCTGCCCGCGGTCTTCGGCCTCGACCCTGCCGGCGAGGTGACGGCGGTCGGCTCCCATGTGCACACATGGAAGCCCGGCGACCGCGTGTATGTGAACCCGAGCCTCTACTGCGGCGGCTGCCGCGCCTGCCGCAACGGCGACCTCATCAACTGCACGCACTACGCGTTCAGCGGCTACTTCGGCTTCTCGCAGAACTCGCTCAAGCTCTACAAGAACTATCCCTACGGCGGCCTGTGCGAATACATGATCGCGCCGCAGTACGCGCTGGTGAAACTGCCCGACAACGTGAGCTTCAACCAGGCGGCGCGCTTCGGCTACCTGGGCACGATGTATTCCGCGATGCGCAAGGCGCGGGTCGGCCCCGGCCGCAGCGTGTTGATCAACGGCATCAGTGGCACCCTGGGGATCGGCGGTGCGCTCTTCGGCCTGGCCATGGGTGCCACGCGCATTCTCGGCACCGGGCGCAACCGCGAGCTGCTGGAGCGCGTCAAGGCGTTGGCGCCCGATCGCATCGAGGTCTTTTCCAACGCCGGCGGCGAGGCGATCGATGCATGGGTCAAGGCGCGCACCGAAGGCCTGGGCGTGGACACCTTCATCGACGCGCTCGGCCCGGGCGCGCCGCACGAGACCTTTCAGCAGGGCGTGCGCGCGCTGAAGCGCGGCGGGCGCGCCTTCAACATCGGGGCCATCGCAGGCATGGTGGGCATGGACCTGCACACCATGATGGACGAGCAGCAAAGTATCGAGGGCTCGGCCTGGTTCACGGCCGGCGAAGGGCAGGACATGGCCGACATGGCGGAGGCCGGCACGCTCGATCTCTCGGTCTTCGAGCACGTGTGCTATCCGCTCGACCGCATCAACGAAGCGATCTCGGGCATTGCGAGCCGCAACGGCGGCTTCAGCAACTTCGTCATCAACCCTTGAGGCACGCCATGAAGATCAGACGAGTGGTGGCTGGCACAGGCGCCGACGGCAAGGCGCGGGTTCTTTCGGATGGCGCTGCACCGCGCAGCGTGGCGTTCACGACGGTGCCGGGCTTTGCCGCGGCACTGCTGTGGGCCACGGAGGCTGACGATACCGTGGGTGCCGGGGCCGTGGGCGACCGCACGGGCGAGGCGGGCTTTGCGCCTGCCGCGGGCGGCACCCGCTTGATGATGGTCAGGTTCCCGCCCGATGCGGTGATGATGCGCGCGGAGTTCGACGCGGCCGCCTTCGGTGCCGAGTTCGGCCGGCTGGTTCCGGGTCTGGCCGAGACGTTCGAGCCCGACAGCCCCGGCATGCACACCACCGACAGCATCGACTACGACATCGTGCTCGAAGGCGAGATCACGCTCGAGCTCGACGACGGCGCGCAGGTGTTGCTGCGCCAGCACGATGTGGCCGTGCAGCACGGCAACCGGCATGCATGGCGCAATCTCGGCGACAAGCCCGCGGTCATGCTGTTCGTGCTCGTGGGCGCCAGGCGCGTGGCCTGAGCAGGAGGCGACGCCGTGACGCAGATGCCTCCCGCAAGCTCGTCAACCCGGGCCCGCCGAGCGGGAGGCAGCGCCGTTCAGCAGGGCGATTTCCTGCAGCAGATCGGCGAGCGCCACCCGCAGAAAATCGAGCGTCGGTTCGTCTGCCAACCGGCCTTCGCGGATGCGCGTGGCGACGTTTGCGATGGCGACGTGCTGCCGCACCACAGGCCGTGCCAGCGTGGCAGCCAAGGCATCGCGAATCTGCGCCTGCGCGCGCACGCCGCCCGCGGTGCCCGGCGAGGCGGTCGCGATCAGGACTGGCTTCCCCTTGAGCGGCGATGCGAAGCCGGGCCGCGATGCCCAGTCGATGGCGTTCTTCAGCACGCCGGGCATTCCGTAGTTGTATTCCGGCGAACACAGGACCAGGCCATCGGCCTGCGCGATGGCCGACTTCAGCCGTGCCACGGCTGCGGGCGGCGCGTCGCCGTCGAGGTCGGCGTTGTAGAGCGGAACGTCGTCCAGCGCAAAGAGCTCGATCGATGCGTGCCCGGGCAGCAAGGGCTGCAGGCTGCGAAGCACCGCGGTGCAATGGGAATCGCGCCGGATACTTCCGGAGATGCCGAGCAGGCGAATGCCGCGGGTCGAAGTGCTGTGTGTCATGTGGAAGCCGATGTTCAGGAAAGGCGAGTTTATGCATAAAATCGTCTCCATGCACAAACAAGAAATACCCCCCGCCTTCGAGCCGCCGTTGGTCGAGCAGGCCTTCAACCGCTTGCGGCAAGACGTTCTGGCCGGCACCTTCGAGGCCGGCGCCAAGCTCAAGCTCGACGAACTCCAGGCCGCCTACGGCTATTCGAGCAGCCCGCTGCGCGAGGCACTCAGCCGGCTGGCGCAGGAAGGGCTCGTGCGCGCCGACGAGCGCCGCGGCTTTCGCGTGGCGCCGATCTCCGAAGAGGACCTGGCCGACATCACGCGCATGCGCGTGATGCTCGACGTGCCGGCGATGCGCGAAGCGATCGCCCATGGCGACGACGCCTGGGAGGCCGACATCCTGGCTGCGTTCCACCGGCTCGACAGGGTCGAGTCCCGCCTGAGCGACGGCCCCGTCATTCTCGACAACGACTGGTCGCAGCTGCATCGCGCCTTTCACCTTTCGCTGCTCGCCGCCTGTCCCTCGTTGCGCCAGCGCGTATGGGGTGCGAGCCTGTTCGACCAGGCCGAGCGCTACCGGCGGTTCTCCGCGCGCCACCGGAAGACCGCGCGCCGCAAGTCGAACGAGCACCGCAAGATCATGGACGCCACCTTGCGCCGCGATGCAGATACCGCCTGCGCACTGCTCGAGGAACACATCCTCAGCACGCAGCGCAACGTGATAGCCGCACTGCGAGCCGCAGAGGCCGCACAAGCATAGGGGCGCGACGCCCCATCAATCTGGAGACAAGCATGCTCAAGGTCGCCCGACCCACGCCTTCGCATTTCGGCATCTTCGTCACCGACCTCGAGCGGATGGTCGCCTTCTATACCGAAACCTTCGACCTCACCATCACCGACCGCGGCGAAGGCCGCACCTTCAGGAACCAGCTGGTGTTCACCAGCGCGAGCCCGGACCAGCATCACCAGCTGGTGCTGGCATCGGGCCGGCCGGCGGAGGCGAAATTCAGCACGGTGATGCAGATCTCGTTCGTGGTTCCGAGCATCCAGCACCTGCGCGACATCTCGGCGCGCGCCGAAGCCCGGGGCGCCACCAATATCCGGGGGCTGAACCACGGCAATGCGCTCTCTGTCTACATGCTGGACCCCGAGGGCAACACGGTCGAGATCTACGTCGACACGCCGTTCTACATCGCGCAGCCGCATGGCGATCCGCTCGACCTGTCGAAGGACGACGAAACGCTCATGCGCGAGACCGAGGAGGCCTGCCGCAAGGACCCCACCTTCATGCCGCTCGCGCAGTGGCAGGCGCAGTTCGAGTCGCGCGCTCCGGCGGCACCTGCCGCCTAAGCGATCCGCTTTCCATTCCATTTCAACCGGAGTTCCCATGAAGCTTTTGTCATTCGTCCATCAAGGTCGCGAAACCTGGGGTGCCGTCGTCGGTGACGGCGTGGTCGATCTCGGCAAGGCGCGGCCGCAGCATGCGGGCCTGGTCGACTACATCGCCTCGGGCGAGTACTTGAAGGCGGCGCAGCATGTCGAAGGGCTGCCCGTGGCGGCGAAGCTCGAGGACATTCGCTTTCTTCCGCCGATTCCGAGGTCCGAGAAGATCGTCTGCGCGGTGCGCAACTACATGGACCATCACCAGGAGGTGCTGGCCGCCGGCATGCACCGCGAACTGTCGGAACAGCCGCCGATCTTCCTGCGCGTCTGGCGCTCGCAATGCGCGCACAACCAGCCGATCGTGCGGCCGCACGTGTCGGAATCGCTCGACTGGGAAGGCGAGCTCGCCGTCATCATCGGCAAGGGCGGGCGCAACATCGCCGAAGCGGACGCCTTCGACCACGTGGCGGGCTACTCCTGCTACAACGACGGCAGCGTGCGCGAGTGGCAGTTTCATGCCAAGCAGATCGCCTCGGGCAAGAACTTCGAATCGACCGGCGGTTTCGGTCCCTGGATGGTGACGGCCGACGAGATCGCGCCCGGCCGCGAACTCAAGCTGGAGACCCGGCTCAACGGCGAGGTGGTGCAGAGCAGCCACACGGGCCACATGATCTTCAGCATCCCGAAGCTCATCAGCTATTCGTCGACGATCTTCACGCTGGTTCCGGGCGACGTGATCGCCACCGGCACGCCAGCCGGCGTGGGCTGGAGCAAGAAGCCGCCGCGCTTCATGAAGCCGGGCGACGTGTGCGAGGTAGAGATCGAAGGCATCGGCGTGCTGCGCAATCCCATCGTCCAGCAGGACTGAAGCCTGGACCCGGACCGCGGCGGCACAAGCCGCGGCCTTCATTCACACAACCACCGGAGACAAACATGTGGCATAGACGATTGCTCGTCGCCGCAGGCCTGGCCATGGCCTGCGCGGCACCTCTTTCCAGCCTGGCCCAGAGTTTTCCGGACAAGCCGATCAAGATCTACCAGGGCTTTGCGGCCGGCGGCAATGCCGACACCATCGCGCGCGTGGTCAGCACCGAAATGGCCAAGGGCCTGGGCCAGCCCTTCGTGGTCGAGGCCCAGACCGGCGCGGGGGGCACCATCGCCGCGGCTACGGTGGCGCGTGCGAAGCCCGACGGCTACACGCTGCTGCTGGCAACGGGCGGCCATGCGGTGGCTGGCGC
Source organism: Variovorax stachyos (assembly GCF_051400855.1). Taxonomy (NCBI): domain Bacteria; kingdom Pseudomonadati; phylum Pseudomonadota; class Betaproteobacteria; order Burkholderiales; family Comamonadaceae; genus Variovorax; species Variovorax stachyos. The sequence continues at coordinate 159,242 of NZ_JBLFFN010000005.1, forward strand.
GCTCTACAACAAGCTCAACTACCAGACGGTGGCGGATTTTCAGATGATCTCGACGATCACCTACTTTCCGTTCCTGCTGGTGGTGCGGGCCGATTCGCCGTATCGAGGCTTGGCCGAGATGCTCGCCGCGGCGCGCGCCGATGCGCGCGGCGTGTCGTACGGGTCGGCGGGCATCGGCTCCACGCACCATCTTGCCGGCGAACTGCTGGTGAAGAGCGCCAACGTCGAGATGCTGCACATTCCGTATCGCGGCGATGCGGCATCGGTTGCGGCGCTGCTGGGCGGCGAGGTGCCGGTGATCATCGCGCCGCCCACGGCCGTGCTGGCCAACATCAAGGCCGGCAAGCTCAGGGCGCTGGCGACCACCGGCGCGCAGCGCTGGAGCCTGATGCCCGAGCTGCCGACGGTGGCCGAGCAGGGCGTGCCCGGCTACGACGTGCGCTCCTGGGCCGGTTTCATGGCACCCGCGGGCACGCCGCGCCCGATCGTCGATCGCCTGCACGCCGAAACGCTGAAGGCCCTGCAGGTGCCGGGCGTGCGTGCGCGGCTCGAAGAAATGGGCGGCGAGGCGCGCGGCAGCACACCCGAAGAAATGACCGCCATGGTGGCCGCCGAGCTGAAGCGGTGGACCACCGTGGTGAACGATGCACGCATCCCCAAGCAATGAGGACCGTTCCATGTCCCTGATCGACATCCGCAAGCGCAGCCTTTCCGTCGAGACCATTTACCACGAGGGCGGTCCGCCGGCCGCGACGCCGCTCAGGCTGGCAGCCGCCTGCGCGGTCATTCACAACCCCTATGCAGGCCGCTACGAGCCGGACCTGATGCCGTTCATGGCCGAACTGCGCTCGCTCGGAACGCTGCTGGCCACCGAGCTGGTCGAGGTGCTCGGGCGCGACAAGGTCGAGGTCTACAGCAAGGCCGCGATCGTGGGCGTGAACGGAGAGCTGGAGCACGGCGCGGTGTGGCACGAAGCCGGCGGCTGGGCCATGCGCGACGTGCTCGGCGAGCCGAAGGCGATCGTGCCGTCGGCCAAGGCGGTGGCCGCCACCGGGTACCGGCTCATGGTGCCGCTGCATTACGTCCACGCCGCATACGTGCGCAGCCACTACAACTCGATGGAGATCGGCATCCAGGATGCGCCGCGGCCGAACGAGATTCTCTTTGCGCTGGTCATGGGTACGGGAGGGCGGGTGCATGCGCGCCTGGGCGGGCTCACCAAGGAACAGGTGTCCGTGCACGACGGGCAGCGCTGATGCAAGACACGATGAAGGCGATCCAGCTCCAGGCGCCCGGCGGCCCGGACGTCCTGCAACTGGTGGAGCTGCCGCTGCCGCAGCCGCAGGCGGGCGAAGTGCGGGTCAAGGCCATGGCCATCGGCGCCGGCGGGCCGGACGTGCTCATCCGCAACGGCACCTACAAGTGGATGCCACCGATGCCGGCCATTCCCGGCAACGAAATGGCCGGCGTCGTCGATGCGGTCGGCCCCGGCGTCAGCGCGCTGCACGTCGGGCAACGTGTGCTCGTGAGCGCGAGGGAGCTCAAGCAGCGCGGCGGCTGCTATGCCGAAGCCATCTGCGTGCCCGAGGCGGCGCCCTTCGTTCTGCCCGATGCGATCCGCTTCGAAGATGCCGTGAGCCTCGGCAACTTTCAGCTCGCGCTGGCGATGCTGACGAGCAACGGCAACCTGCCGGCGCGATCGATCCTGATCCCCGGCGCGGCAGGCGGCGTGGCCACGGCGCTGGTGCAGGTGGCACGCGACCGCGGCATGCACGTGATCGGCACCGCCTCCACCCCGCAGAAGAGAGATTTCGCGCTGAAGAACGGCGCCCACGAGGTCATCGAGAGCGACCCGCGCAGCCTGACCGGGAAGGTCATGCAGCTCACCGGCGGGCGCGGCGTCGATCTGGCATTCGACCACCTGGGTGGGGATCTCTTCGTCGCCTGCCTGCGTTCGCTGGCGCCGTTCGGGATGGTTGTCTCGTACAACATCGTCAACGGGCCACCGACGAGCGACGTGTTCGAAGAGCTTCGAGCGTTGCTGGGCAAAAGCCTGGCCGTGCGAACTTTCTCGATCCACGCGATCGACGCCGACATTGCGCAGCGGCGCGGCTTCATGGAAGCCGCCGTCGCGCTCATGGCCGAGGGCCGCTTGCATGCGCCCCCCGCCACCTGCTTTGCGCTGGCGGACGCACGCCTTGCGCACGAATTGCTCGACAGCGGGAGCGCAGTCGGCAAGATCGTGCTGCTGCCTCGTGCCTGATCACGGGGCGGGGCGCACTTGGACAGAATGCTTCAAGTGCGCCTCAAGCCTCACGAGCTCGAGGAAATGGGCCAGGACGGGTGATGAGTTGCTCTCGGAATAGGCGACGGCGATACCGCTCGACAGCTTCCTTGCTTCTTCCTTGAGTGGCCGAAAGACGACGCCTTGCCGCTTGACGTGCTGTAGCGACGCCGAGATGAAGGCGATGCCTCGTCCTTCCGCGATGAGCCCGAGCAGGATATGGTGATCATCCGGCTCTGGAATCGTCCGGGGCTTGAACCCGATCCGTTCGAAGAACGCCTGGCAATGGTCGTAGAAGCCCGGATTGAGCCGACGCTCGAAACGGAAGATCGACTCTTCGCGAAGGTCATCGAATCCAAGCCTGCGCTTGCGAGCAAGAGGGTGACTGGCGGGCAGCGCCACCACGAGCGGCTCCTCCAGCAGTGTCTCGACTCGCAGACCCCTGGCCTCGGTGTGCAAGCCAATGAAGGCCACATCCATCGTGCCGTTCTTGATGTCTCGCACGAGGCTGATCGAGTGCTTGCCCCTGGTGGCAATCCGCCAGTCGGGGAAGCGCTCATGCAAGGGCTCGAACACATCCGGAATGGCACTTCGGTCGAACACGGTGGTGTAGCCGACAACGAACCGGCCGCTCTCGGTGCCTTGCGCCGCCTTTGCGGCCGCAACCGCCTTGTCCGCCTGCGCCAGCGTCCGCCTCACCTCCGGCAAGAATGCTGCGCCTGCCTTCGTCAACGTGACGCCTGTCCCGGTCCGCACGAACAGTTCGACGCCAAGCCGTTCTTCCAACTGACGGATCTGCCTGCTCAGCGGCGGTTGCGAGATGTGCAGGCGCACCGCCGCCCGCCCGAAATTGGATTCCTCGCTGACAGCGAGAAAGTACCGAAACTGCCGCAGGTCGATCAACTCATCCATACCAAAAAGGTATCACGGAAAAGGTATTGGATGGGCTTTCGATCCAATCCTAGAGTCACCTGGTGAACAAATGGAAAGGCGGCAGTTTATGAATGACGAACGGTATGCGCGTGGCTGGGAAAAGCTCAAGGAGGTCGATGGTCATGCTGGCGAGGCGGTGATCGAGAGCTTGAAGGACATCGCCCCTGACTTTGCCCGCCTGCTCATCGAGTTTCCCTTCGGCGATATCTATTCCAGGCCGGGGTTGGACCTCAAGACTCGCGAGCTCGCGGTCGTGGCGGCGCTCACTGCGATGGGAAACGCTTCGCCGCAACTCAAGGTGCATATCCACGGTGCCCGCAACGTCGGCTGTTCTCGAGAGGAAATTGTCGAAGTCATCATGCAGATGGCTGTCTATGCCGGCTTTCCTGCTGCGCTCAACGGCCTCTTTGCGGCCAAGGAAATCTTCTCTCATGAGGCCGCAGGATGAAGCAGGTCTTCCAATCCCTCTGCTTGATGCTTCTCATGGCGACTTCGCCAGGTGAGCTTGTCTTTGCTCAATCGCAACCGACCGGCATGTGGAAGCTCGACCGGACCGCAATCCATGAAGGGCTCAGCTCACCTGTCGGCATGGCCTATGACGCGACAGGCCATCTCTACGTGGCGAACTGGTCTGCGGGCACCGTCTTGCGCTTCGCACCCAACGGCGAACGTACGGTCTTTGCCAGCGGGCTCAGCGGCCCTTCGGGGCTGGCGGTCTCGTCCAAGGGAGATGTCTACGTCGCTTCGTACAACGAGGATCTGGTGTGGCGTTTTACCCCGAACGGCGACAAGTCTGTTTTCGTGCGGGGGCTGGCAACACCTGCTGGCCTGTCCTTCGATGCGCGTGGTCGCTTGCTGGTCGCGAATCGCAGAACCAATCAGATTCTTGCCGCGCACCCGGACGGAAGATTGGAGGTCGCTGCCGAAGGCTTGCAGACACCGGTAGGTGCCGTCGAATTGCCCAATGGCGATCTGCTGGTCAGCAACATCGCGGGTGGCATATCCCTGGTATCGGGTGGACAGAAGGCCAGGACGATCAACACCGAACTGAAAAGCCCCGGCCCGGGCATCGTTGCGGCGGGCGCGGACGCCGCCTATGTCGTGGACTATGGCGGGACAACCGTCAGCCGCGTCGACCGCCAAGGCGCTCGCACGGTGATTGCGGATCGCCTGAGCAGTCCGGTGGGCCTGGCAGTTGCACCGGATGGCAGCCTGCTGGTGGCGACATGGGGCGCGAACGCCGCGTTCCAGATCCGCCGTCCATGACCCAAGCGGGCACTTCACTCCCATGCGGTCGGCTCCTACAGACCTGGCGGCCCGCGGCGGCATAGCTTGGTCGAAGGACCAGTCGACCCACTCAGCGGCAATGGCCGCATCCTTGGCAAGGAGAGCAACATGACCGAGTACGTCAAGCCGCCCCAGAACAAGCCGGTGCTGGTGCCGGATCCGGACGCGCGCCGGGATGTTCCCGAAGAGGAAGAAGCCCTCGACGACGAGGCGGAGCCTGGCAAGGGCGAGAACGCTGCAGGTTTCGTTAAGCCGGCCCCCGACGACGCCAAGTAGGCGGATGATGCCATCCCGCTGCCCCGGGCCGTGATCGAGGGTTCAGTGCGGAGAGACAATGTCTCCATGAATTTCAGGACTACCTTGTTTCAGGCACTGCAGGCGGCCGACATCATCGTCTGCAACGGTCAACGGGTCGTGAGCAAGCTGCTCGACAGCGGTCCCGAAGCGCTGCTCGAGCCCTACGTCGATCTTGCCGACGGCTCGACGCAGTACATCCAGGACGTGGAGATCACGGTCGACGGTGAAGGCCGGGCCTACACGCCTGCGCAGGGGAGCGAGACAGAGCCGCTCGTTTGGAGCTTCCAGGTCGTGCGTCCGCTGAGGGCGGTCGACGTTCCCACGATCGAGCTGCCGCGCTTGAAGCTCGACGAGGTGGTTGGACGCCTCAGGAAGATCGGCGGGCCGGGACGAAGGCGCGAAGAAGCCTCATAGGCCGCAGCCAGGCCGAGCGTCACTCCGCCGTCACGCCGGCCGACTTCACGATCTTTCCCCACTTGTCGTACTCGGCGAGGAAGAAGCGGTTGAACTGCTCGGGCGTGCCGCCGCGCACCGTGGCGCCCTGCGACGCCAGCGTGTCGCGCAGTTCCCTTTCCTCGAGCGATGCGTTGATGGCCTTCGACAGGTTCTCGATCACGGGTGCCGGGGTGCCGGCCGGCGCGAGCACGCCGAACCAGGTGCCGGCCTCGAAGCCCGCGACGCCCGCCTGCTGCATGGTGGGCACCTGCGGGAGCTGCGGCGAGCGTTCACTGGAGGTGATGGCGATCGCCTTCAGCTTGCCGCCCTTGACCAGCGGCGCGGCGGTGCTGAACACGTCGAACATCAGATCGATCTGACCCGCGACCAGGTCGACCAGCGCGGGTCCGCTGCCCTTGTACGGCACATGCACCATGTCCACGCCGGTCAGCGTCTTGAAGTGTTCGCCGGCGAGGTGTGCCGCGCTGCCGTTGCCGAAGGACCCGTAGGTCAGCTTGGCGGGCCTGGCCTTGGCCTCCTGCACCAGGTCCGCGACACTGTCGGCCTTCATGGCCGGATTGAGCACCAGCAGCAGCGGTTGCGTGGCGACGAGCGTGATCGGCTCGAAGCCCTTGATGGGCTCGTAGTTGAGCTTGGTATAGGTGTGCGGCGTCACGGTGAGCGGCCCTGCCGCGCTGAAGAGCAGGGTGTAGCCGTCGGCCGGCGCCTTGGCGACGAACTCGTGGCCCACCGCGCCGCCGGCACCGGCACGGTTCTCCACCACGATGGGCTGGCCGAGCCGCTCAGAGAGCGATCTCGCGAGCAGGCGCCCGGTCTGGTCGGTGGAGCCGCCGACAGCGTACGGAATGATGAGCTTGACGGGCTTGCTCGGGTAGGCCTGCGCATGGGCGCCGGCCGCGCCGAAGAGCGCGCAGGCGACCAGCGCCAGCGTGCGGTGCCAGCCGGGCGCAAGGCTGCGTGCGTGCCGGAGGAGCTTGGGAATCATGGGCTTGTCTCCTTGCTGTCGTGGGCTCGCTCACTCGGTGAGCGTCGTGGCCGCCGGGGTTTCGGTGCCGGACGCGACGCGGCCGACAGGATCGCCGAAGCGCTCCAGCATGACCTGCTCGAAGGACACGCCTTCCGATGCGAACCAGCTGCCCGAGCGCAGCCGGTAGGCCTCGTGCTTCAGCGGCGCCTGAGGCTCCGTGCCGGCGGCCAGCGTCTTGGCACCCCCCAGCACCGCGCGCCGGAAGCGCACCACCGCCGCATCGGAAGCCGACAGGTGCTCCTGCGTCCGGTCGGCGATGCGGCCCTGGCTGTCCTGGATCATCGCGTCCTGCTCGGCCACGCCGCGCACGCCGGTAAAGCTGATGTGCTTCTGGTGGTGGCGGTCGATCAGGTACTCGTTGGCCCGGTTGCGGACCGGGATGAAGTCTTCGTCGACCTCGGCGATGACGCCATGGCCGGCCTTGAACTTGCGCAGCTCGTCTTCGGACAACGCACGCTCGGGATTCCACGCGTAGGTGTAGATCCAGCAGTTCTCGTCGTCGATCGGCACCCAGGTATAGCCGAAATGGGTCTCGCCCGGCAGCGTCGAGGGCGTGGTGCTGTGCGCGGGCAGGGCGAACTGCGCGGTGCGCCAGTAGCGCACGCCATCGTCGGCGCGGCGGGCGCCACCGACCACGAAGCCGACCTCATGCTCGAGGATGGAAAAGCGTGGCAACGGGTCCTCGCGGATCCAGCGCAGCCGCTTCTCGTCCGCCGGCGCGTCAGGGTTCGCGTTCGACGGCACGCCAGGGGCCGGCATGTGCAGGAAGGAAAAATGCGAGGTGTCCAGCGCGCCTTCGATGGACTGGGCCCAGTTGCACTCCTGCAGCTTCTTCGTGACGAAGCGGTGCGCGGCGGGCAGTGCGCCGAACTCCAGCTGGGGCACTTCCGGCAGCGCGCGGCTCCACGGGTCGGGCCCCATGTAGGCCCACACCACGTCTCCGTACTCGCGCGTGGGGTAAGCCTTGAGCCGCAGCGTGTCGTGGTAGGCCGCGCCGGGCGGCACGTTCGGCAGCTCGACGGGGCGGCCCTGCCGGTCGAACTTCCAGCCGTGGAACACGCAGCGGATGGCGCAGTCCTCGTTGCGCCCGAAGTAGAGGTCGGCGCCGCGGTGCGGGCAGCGTGAGTCCACCAGGCCCACTGCACCTTGGCTGTCGCGGAATGCGACCAGCTTCTCGCCCATGACGTTCACGCGCAGCGGCACGCCGTCGCGCTCAGGCAGCTCGCGCGAGAGCGCCACGGGTTGCCAGAAGCGGCGGAAGTACTGGCCCATCGACGTGGCCGCGCCGGTGCGCGTGAGCAGTTCGTTGTCCGCGGCGCTCAGCATGTCATTGCCTCCGAGCGTGCGCCCAGGCCGTAGGGGGCGCCCCAGCCCAGGGTGTCCAGCGTGGGGCCGGAGGGGGTGTACTCGCAGCCGATCCACCCTTGCCAGCCCAGTTCTTCGATCAGGCCGAACAGGTAGGGGAAATGAATCTCTCCCGTGCCGGGCTCGTGGCGCCCCGGCACATTGCCGACCTGGATATGGCCGATGTGCGGCCAGGTGGCGCGCAGCCGGTCGGCGATGGCGCCTTCCTCCATCTGGATGTGGAAAGTGTCGAAGCACAGCTTGACGTTCTCGCGCCCCAAGGCCTTCACGACCGCCACGCCTTCCTCGATGCGGTGGTACAGGAAGTCGGGAAAGCGCGCGCGGCAGCAAGGCTCGAGGATGAGCGTCAGCCCGGCCGCGCGGGCCGCGTCCGCAGCCCAGCCGATGTTCTCAAGGAACAAATCCATGCACTGCGCACGTTCGAGTTGCGGCCCTATCTTCCCGGGCATCACGTGGATGAGGGGGCCGCCCACCTGTACCGCGTAGTCGATGGCGGTGCGGATGCTCGCCTTGAAGTCATGCTCGCGCCCCGGCAACGCCGCGAGACCGCGCTCGCCCGCGTCCCAGTCGAAGGGCGAGAGGATCTGCACGAGTTCGAGCCCGTTGGACTCGAGCCGGGCGGCAATCTCCCTGGCCGGATATTCATAGGGAAAGGCCACCTCCACGCCGCGGAAGCCGGCGGCCGCCGCGGCCTCGTAGCGCTGCAGCATGGGGACTTCGGTGAACAGCCATCGAAGATTGGGATCGAATCGCAGCATCGTGGGAGCGCCTCCTTTGAGCCGATGGTAGATTCGCGTGATCGTTGAGACAAACCAGCAATTTTTAGCGGGCATTGAGTTTTTCTGATGAATCCGGCCAACGTCACGCTGCGCCAGCTTCGCGCCTTCGTTGCCATCGCCGATGCGGGTGGCTTCGCCGCCGCCGCACGCCGTTTGCATCTGACGCCCTCGGCGCTGAGCCTGCTCATCAAGGACCTGGAGCGCGGGATCGAGGTGCGCCTGTTCGACCGCAGCACGCGTGCGACGGCGCTGTCGCTGGCAGGCAGCGAGTTCTATCCGCTGGCGCGCAAGGTGCTGGACGACCTCGCCAGTGCGCTCGAAAGCACGCAGGACCTGGAGCAGAAGAAGCGCGGCACCGTGCGCATCGCCTGCACGCCGCTCTACGCGGCCACCACCTTGCCCGAGCTGGTCCTGCGCTATCGGCAGAAGTTTCCGGCCATCGCCGTGTACGTGCTGGACTCGCTCAACCAGCAGGCGCTGGCGCGCGTGATGAGCGGGGAGGCCGACCTCGGCATTGCGCCGCAGCGCCAGGCGCCGCCGGAACTCGCGCAGCAAAGCCTGCTGCGCGACCGCATGTGGCTGATCTGCCGGCCGGACCACCCTCTGGCCGCCCGCAGCCGCGTGACCTGGGCGCAGGTGCTGCAGGAGCCGTTCGTCAGCCTCACGCCCGACTTCACCAAGCGGCTGCAAGCCGATCTCTTCAAGCACTCCGCCACGCTCGCGCTGAACCCGGCGCACGAGGTGTCCTTCATCACCACCGCGCTGGGCATGGTGCAGTGGGGGCACGGCATCACGGCGCAGCCCGGCCGTTCGTTGCCGCTGATCGAGCCCTTCGGCCTGGTGGCTCGGCCCCTCGTCGCGCCGGTGGTGCACAGGCACCTGTCGCTGTTCTGCAAGCGAGACCGGGCGCTGTCGCCGGCGGCGGCCAGCTTCAGGGACTTTCTGCGCGAGGCGATGCCCGCGCTGCCGGTACGGCCGGTGCACGGCTGAGGCCGGTGTCTGGACCTCGGGGACCGCGAGGCACCGGCTGGCTTGCATATTGCTGAACGCTTGCGCAGGGCGCTTGGATAGACTCCGTTCGCGCGGCCTTCGACCAGGCCTGTTGCGCCTTCTTCCTCTTCTCCTAACCACCCCAAGGAAATCCCACCATGCCCACCATCACGACCCAGGACGGCACCCAGATCTACTACAAGGACTGGGGCAAGGGCCAGCCCATCGTCTTCTCCCACGGCTGGCCTCTCTCGGCCGACGACTGGGACAACCAGATGCTGTTCTTCCTCGCCCAGGGCTTTCGCGTGATCGCGCACGACCGGCGCGGCCACGGCCGCTCGACCCAGACCTGGACCGGCAACGAGATGGACACCTACGCCGACGACCTGGCCGCGCTCACCGCGGCCCTGGACCTGAAGGACGCGATCCATGTCGGCCATTCCACCGGCGGCGGCGAAGTGGCACGTTATCTGGGACGGCACGGCTCCAAGCGTGTGGCCAAGGCCGTGCTGATCGGTGCCGTCCCGCCGATCATGGTGAAGACCGCTGCCAACCCCGGTGGACTGCCCATGGAGGTGTTCGATGGCATTCGCGCCGGTGTCGCCGGTAACCGGGCCGAGTTCTATCGCGACATCACCTTGCCCTTCTACGGCTACAACCGGCCGGACGCGAAGGTCTCCGAGGGCATCCGCCAGCACTGGTGGCTGCAGGGAATGATGGGCGGCATCAAGGCCCACTACGACTGCATCAAGGCCTTCTCCGAGACCGACTTCACCGAGGACCTCAAGAAGATCGACGTGCCCACCTTCATCATGCATGGCGACGACGACCAGATCGTGCCGATCGGCGCCTCGGCGCTGTTGTCGGCCAAGCTCGTGAAGAACGCCGAGCTCAAGGTCTACCCGGGGCTGCCGCACGGCATGTGCGCGACGCATCACGAGGTGATCAACGCCGACCTGCTGGCGTTCATCAAAGGCTGACGGCGCCCGCCCCGCTCCGGGGCGCGCGCCCTCAGGCGACGGATCAGTGGAGCACGGCGCAGGCCCTGAGGTCTGAAGGCCCCAGCACGATGGGGACGGAGGGTTCGGCCCGATAGCGCTCCAGCGCCTTGGCCTCGATGCAGGGGAAGTAGGCCTCGCAGGTGAGGGTCAGGTCGGGGTCGGGGTCCGCGTCCGGGTTTTCGCAAAGATCGCGGAGAGCGGCCTCGGAGACATGGGCCATGATGCGGGGTCCGTCGAGTCCGTCGGGGTAGATGGCAAACCGGACGGTCTTGGTGTCGGCGCAGTGGATCGCTTCGCAGTTCATTGTCGTTCTCTGGGGGAGCCTCTCTTTTTTTGATGCGTGCAGATTTGACGGTGGCACGCGCCCGGCATGGCGCGGCATACTTCGCGAGCTTGAGAAAGACGGCACCTACAGAGAAGTTTCCCGCCCATGAACGATGCCTTCGAATTGCAGCGCTTCGTCGATGCGCAGGCGCCCGTGATCGATGCGGTGCGCCGCGAACTGCGCGACGGCCGCAAGCGCAGTCACTGGATGTGGTTCGTGTTTCCGCAGCTCGCGGGCCTGGGCCGCAGCGCGATGGCGCAGCGCTATGCGATTGCTTCGCCGGCCGAGGCGCGCGCCTATCTGGCGCACCCGCTGCTCGGGCCGCGGCTGCGCGAATGCAGCGCGCTGGTGCTCGCGGTCGAGGGCCGCGATATCCACGAGATATTCGGCGCGCCGGACGACCTCAAGTTCTGCTCATCCATGACCCTGTTCGATGCGGCCGATCCGTCGGAGCCGGTGTTTCGCGACTGCCTGGACAAGTACTTCGGCAGCCGGCGCGATCGCGAGACCCTGGTCCGGATCGAAGGCGGCGATGGGGGCTGAAAGCGCGACGCATCCTGGTAGCGCCTGGGGCAGCGGAGTCGGCTGGCTCGTCGCGCTAGCCCTCGCCGTGCTGCTGACCGGCTGCGCGGGCCTGCCGAAGGGGGTGGAGCGCCGGCCCTCGCACGCGATCATGGACACTGCGAACACGGCGCTCGGCCGCCTCGCCGTGGCCGGTGCGCCGGATGCGCAGCAAAGCGGCTTCCGGCTGCTGCCGTTGCCGGCCTATTCGATGCACGCGCGCCTCGAGCTGGCGCGGCGCGCACAGCGCAGCATCGACGTGCAGTACTACCTGGTGCAGAACGACGAGACCGGCCGTTACCTGCTGCGCACGTTGCGCGACGCGGCCGAGCGCGGCGTGCGCGTACGCGTGCTGATCGACGACCTCTATACCGCCGGGGCCGACACGCTGCTGGCGAGCCTCGCGGCCCATCCCAACGTGGAGGTGCGGCTCTTCAATCCTTTCCCGGCCGGGCGCGGGCGGCTGTCGACACGGCTGGCTGCCTCGCTGCTCGACTTCGACCGCATTCATCGCCGCATGCACAACAAGCTCTTCGTCGCCGACAACGCAATGGCGGTGGTGGGCGGGCGCAACATCGCCAACGAATATTTCATGCGCGATGCCGGGGCCAACTTCATCGACATCGACACCCTGGTGACGGGCGCGGTGGTGCCGCGGCTGTCCTCGCTGTTCGACACGTACTGGAACAGCCCCTTCGTGTATCCGATCGAATCGATCGCGCAGGTGGAGGGCACGCCGTCGCAGCGGCGGCAGCGCTTCGAGGAGATGACCTGGGACGCCGCGATGTGGGCGCCGCAGACGCCGGTCGAGCGCGACCTGCTGGGCTACCAGGCCCTTGCCGAGGACCTGGAGGCGGGCACGCTGTCGCTGGTCTGGGCGCGGGCAGAGGCCTATGCCGACACGCCGCACAAGGCACTGGGCCCACGCGAGGAGCGCCCGCGCGTGGCGGCCGATGCGCCCGAGGGCGTGCTCTTCAACGTCCGTCGCTACGTGCGCGCCGCCGAGCGCGAGGCGTTGATCACCACGCCCTACCTGATTCCGGGCCGCGGCGGCATGGAATCCGTGCGCCAGCTGCGCGAGCGCGGCGTGCGCTTCACGCTGGTGACCAATTCGCTGGCCGCCACCGACGAATCGCTGGTGCACCTGGGCTACCGCCGCTACCGGCCCGAGCTGGCGCGCCTCGGCGTGGAGCTCTACGAGCTGAGCCCGAAGCGCGTCGAGCAGACGCAGCGCTTCGGAATCTTCGGCTCGGCCAGCGGGCGGCTGCACGGCAAATCCGCGGTGGTCGACGGCAAGGTGGTGTTCATCGGCTCGCTCAACTTCGATCCGCGCTCGGACCTGCACAACACGGAGCTCGGCCTGTTCATCCACAGCCCGCAGCTCGCGGCGCAGCTCACCAGCCTGGTCGGCTTCATCACGATGGATGCGGCCTACCGCGTTCGTCTGGGGCCGAAGGGCGGCATCGAATGGGTGAGCCCGTCGGAGGACGGCGGGCCCGATGTCGTGCAGCACGTGGAACCCGAGACCGATCTCGGCTCGCGCCTGAAGCTGGAGCTGCTTGCGCCGCTGGTGCCGGAGAGCCTGCTGTAGCTGCGCTGGGCTGTGCAGTTGCCGCGCTCAGCGCAGCTGGCCGTTGAGATAGGGCTCGGGATCCACCGCAACGCCCTGCCTGCGCAGCTCGAAGTGCAGCTTGACGCGGTCGGCGCCGCTGCTGCCCATCTCGGCGATCTTCTGGCCCTGGCGCACGACGTCCTTCTCCTTCACCAGGACCTGCTGCGCGTGCGCGTAGGCGCTGAGGAAGGTGTCGTTGTGCTTCACGATCACCATGTTGCCGTAGCCGCGCAGCTCGCCGCCGACATAGACAACACGGCCGTCGGCCGCGGCGAGGATCGGGTCGCCCGGGCTGCCCGCGATGTCCAGTCCCTTGTTGGTTTTCCCGTCGAAGCGCGACAGCGTGGCCCCGGCCGCGGGCCGGATGAATGCGGGCGGTGCCGGCGGTGGTGGCGGCGGCGGCTTGACGGTGGCGCCGGGGGTCGAGGGAAGCGGGCGCGGGGGTGGCAGGGGCGTGGTGCTGCAGGCGACCAGGCTGGCGACCACTGCGGCCATGAAGCCGGCGCGGAGAACATGAGTGTTGGATGGCATGGCGTTTTTTCGAACGCATTCTGCCGCGCTGGTTCCCGAGGGCGCGTAGGACCGTGGCGTTTTTTAAGGGTGGAGGCCGCGGGCCGGTGGAGAGTGCGCCGTAGAGCTCGCCGATCGTGCGCGTCAGCGCAGGTGACCATGGGACGCGCTCACCTACTTCAGGGGGATCGGCATCGCGCGGTCGATGGGGACCGCGGTGATGCTGTTCTTCGGCGAGCCTTCGACCAGGCGATCGGAGTAAGTGAGGTAGACCAGCGTGTTGCGCGGGGCATCGACCATGCGCACCACGCGCAGGCGCTTGAAGAGGATCGAGAGCCGCTCGCTGTACACCTCCTCGCGCTTGGGCAGCGGCTGGGTCACGCGCACGGGCCCGACCTGGCGGCAGGCGATCGAGGCCTCGGCCTTGTCCTCGGCCAGGCCGAAGGCACCGGAGATGCCGCCGGTCCTGGCGCGCGAGACATAGCAGGTCACGCCGCTGACCTTGGGGTCGTCGTAGGCCTCGACCACGATCTTGTGATCGGGGCCGATCAGCTTGAAGGCCGTATCGACCTCGCCGATCTGCTCGGCCTGCGCCTGTGCAGCCAGCAGCAGGGCGCAGCACAGCGGTGCGCGAAGGAGCTTCATACGATGTCGAGCTGGTGGACGCGGTCGAAGCTGCCCCGCCGGCGGTCCTCGAAGTAGCGGGTGAGCGCCTCGCGCACGGTGCGGAAGGCGATCTCGTCCCAGGGAATTTCTTCCTCGGTGAAGAGGCGGGCCTCGATCGTCTCGTGCCCGGGGGCGAACTTGTCGCTGAGAAGGCGAGCCCGGTAGAACAGGTGCACCTGGCCCACCCGCACCACGCTCATTACTGCGAACAGGCCTTCCATCTCGTACTCGGCGCCGGCCTCCTCGTCGGTCTCGCGCGCGGCGCCCTGTGCGGTGGTCTCGTTGAGCTCCATGAAGCCGGCCGGCAGCGTCCACTTGCCCCAGCGCGGCTCGATGTTGCGCTTGCACAGCAGCACGCGATCGCCCAGCACGGGGATGGTGCCCACCACGTTGAGCGGGTTCTCGTAGTGCACCGTGTGGCAGGCAGGGCAGATGGCGCGCTCGCGCGTGTCGCCGTCGTCGGGAATGCGGTACACCACCGCCGTGCCGCAGTTCTTGCAGTGCTTGATGGGGACGCGCAGGAGCATCGGGTGTGGACCGGCAGAGTGTTTCAGACCACCTTGACGGTGAGCGTGGGCAGGCCCGCGACCTGGCCGACCAGGGTGTCGCCGGCCACGACCGCGGCCACGCCTTCGGGCGTGCCGGTGAAGATCAGGTCGCCGGGCTGCAGCTCCCAGGCGGCCGAGAGGTGCTCGATGGTCTCGGCCATGTTCCAGATCAGCTTGCTGACGTTGCTGCGCTGGCGGTCCTGGCTGTTGACCTGCAGGGAGATCTCGGCGTGCTCGATGTCGCCGGCCTGGGCTGCCGGCACGATCGGCCCGATGGGCGCGCTCTGCTCGAAGCTCTTGCCGATGTCCCAGGGGCGGCCCTGCTTCTTCATGTCGCCTTGCAGGTCGCGGCGGGTCATGTCCAGGCCCACGGCGTAGCCGAAGATGTGCTTCATCGCATCGGCCGCCTTGATGTTCTTGCCGCCGGTGCCGATGGCCGCCACCAGCTCGATCTCGTGGTGCAGGTTCTTGGTCAGGGTGGGGTAGGCCATGGTGCCGGTCTGGTCCGCATCGACGACGACCACGGCATCGGCCGGCTTCATGAAGAAGAAGGGCGGCTCGCGGCCGGTAAAGCCCATTTCCTTGGCGTGCTCTTCGTAGTTGCGGCCGACGCAGTAGATGCGGTGCACGGGGAAGCGGGCAGCCTGGCCGACCACCGGCAGGGACACCGTCGCCGACGGAGTGAAGACGTATTCGGATGCCATGGCGCAAAAGTCCTTTCAAGCGAAAGCGGCAGTTTGCCAGAGGGCGGAAGCCGTCGCCGGCCGGGGTCCACGAGGGGAGCACCGGCGCTATGCTCTGGCCCATGATGAAGCTCCACAACTACTTCCGCTCCTCTGCTTCGTTCCGGGTCCGCATCGCGCTCAATCTCAAGGGCCTGGATTACGACTACCTCCCGGTGCACATTGCGCGCGGCGAGCACAAGACGGGGCCCTTCTCGGCCATTTCGCCCGACATGCTGGTGCCGCTGCTGGAAGACGAGGGCGAGCGCTTCACGCAGTCGATGGCGATCATCGAATACCTGGACGAGATCCATCCCGAACCCGCGCTGCTGCCGCGCGACCCGGTGGGCCGGGCGCACGTGCGGGCCCTGGCGCAGTCGGTCGCCTGCGAGATCCATCCCCTGAACAACCTGCGCGTGCTCAAGTACCTGGTGCGCGAGCTCAAGATCGGCGACGAGGCCAAGAACGCCTGGTACCGCCACTGGGTGCGCGAGGGCATGCTGGCCTTCGAGCGCCAGCTTGCGCAGCGCCCGGCGAGCCTCTATTGCTGGGGCGACGCGCCCACGCTGGCCGACTGCTGCCTGGTGCCGCAGGTCTTCAACGGCCAGCGCTTCGACTGCGACTTCAGCGGGCTGCCGCGCACCATGGCGGCGTTCGAGGCCTGTATGCAGCTCGACGCCTTCCAGCGCGCCCAGCCTTCGCGCTGCCCCGACGCGGAGCCCTGAGCATGGGGCTTGGCGAGGCGCTGGTGCCCGACTGGCCTGCGCCGGCCGGGGTGCATGCGCTGTGCACCACGCGCGAGGGCGGAGTGTCCGGCGGTGTCTATCGGAGCCTCAACCTCGGCGACCATGTGGGCGACGCGCCGGCTGACGTGGCCGTCAACCGCGCGCGGCTGCGCGATGCCGTCGGGGCGCGCCCGATCTTCCTGCAGCAGGTGCATGGGACCCGGCTGCTGGCGCTGGACTCCCAGACGCCGGATGGCCTGGTGGCCGATGCCTGCACCGCCACCGTCGCCGGCATTGCTTGCACCATCATGGTTGCCGACTGCCTGCCCGTGCTCTTCACCGACGGCCGCGGTTGCCGCGTGGCGGCCGCGCATGCGGGCTGGCGCGGCCTGGCGGCAGGCGTGCTGGAAGAGACCGTCGGCGCCTTCGCAACCGAAGCCCGGCCGGACGAGCTCATGGCCTGGCTCGGCCCCTGCATCGGGCCCGATGCCTTCGAGGTCGGCGACGAAGTGCGGGCCGCCTTCGAATCGGCCGCGCCGCAGGCCCTGCAATGCTTCAAGCCCGCCGCGGCGCCCGGCAAGTGGCTCGCGGATCTCGCCGGCCTGGCGCGGCAGCGGCTGCAGGCGGCAGGCGTCACGCAGCTCTACGGCAACGACGGCAGTGCCTCCTGGTGCACGGTGAACAATCCGTTACTTTTTTTCTCGCACCGGCGGGACCGCATCAGCGGCCGTTTCGCCGCCTGCATCTGGCGCGGCTGAGGGCTTGCCTGCCTGGATGGCGGCCTCGCGCTCGGCTGCTTCGCGGGCACGGATCGCCTTGCGGCGTGCCGGTGCGCCCATCAGGTAAACCACCAGTGCCACCGGCGCCAAGCCATAGAGTAGAAAGGTGAAGACCGCACCGAGCACCGTGCCGTTGGTGTTGGTGGCCTCCGCCACCGCCATCATCAGGGTGACATACAGCCAGGCGATGACGACGAGGTGCATAGGGAAGGTTTTCAGGAAGGTATGGCAGGCTTTTGCTTTCCGGGCCCTGCCGGATGCAGCATACTCAAAAGCCGATGCGACAAGGTGAGGAACCAGGAGACGACATGAGACAAGAACAACAGGCCCCGGCCGAATCCGCTTTCGCTCCGTTCCAGCAGGCGTTGACGCAGAGTTGGGAGAAGGCTCTCGAGTCCTTCCAGTCGCTCGGCAAAGGGGCCGACGCAGACGCGTCCTGGGAGCTGCCCCGGTTCTCCTTTTCCCCCACCAAGCTCCAGGAACTGCAGAAGCAGTACGTCGAAGAAGCCACCGAGCTGTGGCGCCAGGACATGGCGGCGCGCGCGCGAGGCGACCGGCGCTTCGCGGCCGAGGCCTGGGGCAGCAATCCGGTGGCGGCCTTCTCGGCGGCCGTCTACCTGCTCAACACGCGCACGCTGCTCGGCATGGCCGAAGCCGTCGAGGCCGACGCCAAGACCCGCGCCCGCCTGCGCTTCGCGGTCGAGCAGTGGGTGGCAGCCTGGGCGCCCAGCAACTATCTCGCCTTCAACGCAGAGGCCCAGAAGAGGGCGCTCGAAACCCAGGGCGAGAGCATCGCCAAGGGCATCCAGAACCTGCTGAAGGACGTGCGGCAGGGGCATCTGAGCATGACCGACGAGAGCGCCTTCGAGGTCGGCCGCAACGTGGCCACCACCGAGGGCGCCGTCGTCTTCGAGAACGAGCTGTTCCAGCTGCTCGAGTACAAGCCGCTGACGGCCAAGGTCTACGAGCGGCCTTTGCTGCTGGTGCCGCCCTGCATCAACAAGTTCTACATCCTCGATCTCCAGCCCGAGAATTCGCTGATCCGCTACGCGGTAGAGCAAGGCCATCGCGTGTTCGTGGTGAGCTGGCGCAATCCCGATGCCTCGATGACCCAGACCACCTGGGACGACTACATCGAGGACGCCGCCATCAAGGCGATCCAGGTCACGCGCGAGATCAGCGGCCAGGACAAGAAGGGCGGGCAGATCGACACGCTGGGCTTCTGCGTCGGTGGCACCATCCTCGCTACTGCGCTGGCAGTGCTGGCAGCGCGCGGCGAGCAGCCCGCGTCTTCGGTGACGCTGCTCACCACGCTGCTCGACTTCAGCGACACCGGCGTCCTCGACATCTTCATCGACGAGGGCTTCGTGCGCTTGCGCGAGATGCAGCTGGCCTCGGGCGGGCTGCTGCCGGGCAGCGAGCTGGCGTCCACCTTCAGCTTCCTGCGGCCCAACGACCTGGTGTGGAACTACGTCGTCGGCAACTACCTGAAGGGAGAGACCCCGCCGCCCTTCGACCTGCTCTACTGGAACAGCGACGCCACCAACCTGCCCGGGCCCTGGTACTGCTGGTACCTGCGCAACACCTACCACGAGAACAAGCTCGCGCAGCCCGGCGCGCTGACGGTGGCCGGCGAGCAGGTCGACCTCGGGCGCATCGAGGCCCCGGTCTACATCTACGGCTCGCGCGAGGACCACATCGTGCCCATCGGCGGCGCCTACGCGTCGACGCAACTGCTCAAGGGCAAGAAGCGCTTCGTCATGGGAGCCTCGGGCCACATCGCCGGCGTGATCAACCCCCCGGCCAAGAAGAAGCGCAGCTACTGGCTTCGTGCCGACGGCAAGTTGCCGAAGACCCAGGCCGAATGGCTGGCCGCCGCCGTCGAGCACCCTGGCAGCTGGTGGACCGACTGGTCCGACTGGCTCAAGACGCACTCGGGCAAGCAGATCCCTGCCCCCAAGGCCTACGGCAAGGGCAGCGCCTACAAGGCGATCGAGCCCGCGCCCGGCCGCTACGTCAAGGCGCGAGCCTGACTTTCGTTGTTCGTTCCCACTTTCCCTTTTTCAATCGCAGCCTCGGAGAGCACACACCATGGAAGACATCGTCATCGTTTCGGCCGCACGCACGGCCGTGGGCAAGTTCGGCGGATCGCTGGCCAACATCGCGGCCACCGAGCTCGGCTCGATCGTGATCAAGGAAGTGCTCGAGCGCGCGAAGATCGGCCCCGACCAGATCGGCGAGGTCATCATGGGCCAGGTGCTCACCGCAGGCAGCGGGCAGAACCCGGCGCGCCAGGCGCTGCTGAAGAGCGGCATCGCCAAGGAAACGCCGGCGCTCACCATCAATGCGGTGTGCGGCTCGGGCCTGAAGGCGGTGATGCTGGCCGCGCAGGCCGTGGCCACCGGCGACAGCGAGATTGTGGTGGCCGGCGGGCAGGAGAGCATGAGCCTTGCGCCGCACGTGCTGCCCAACTCGCGCAACGGCCAGCGCATGGGTGACTGGAAGCTGGTCGACTCGATGATCGTCGATGGCCTGTGGGACGTGTACAACCAGTACCACATGGGCATCACGGCCGAGAACGTGGCCAAGAAGTACGACATCAGCCGCGCCGCGCAGGACGAGCTCGCGCTCGCCAGCCAGACCAAGGCCGCGGCGGCGCAGGACGCCGGCAAGTTCAAGGACGAGATCGTCGCCGTCAACATTCCGCAGAAGAAGGGCGACCCGGTCGTCTTTGCCCAGGACGAGTTCATCAACCGCAAGACCAGCGCCGAAGGGCTGGCCGGCCTGCGTCCCGCCTTCGACAAGAACGGCGGCGTGACCGCGGGCAATGCCTCCGGCCTCAATGACGGCGCCGCCGCCGTGCTGGTGATGACAGCCAAGAAGGCCGCCGCGCTGGGCCTGAAGCCCCTGGGCCGCATTGCCAGCTACGCCAGTACCGGCCTCGACCCGGCCTTCATGGGCATGGGCCCGGTGCCGGCTTCGCAGAAGGCGCTGCAGCGCGCCGGCTGGAAGCCGCAGGACCTCGATGTGCTCGAGATCAACGAGGCCTTTGCCGCGCAGGCCTGCGCCGTCAACCGCGAGATGGGCTGGGACACCAACAAGGTCAACGTGAATGGCGGCGCCATCGCGATCGGTCATCCGATCGGTGCCTCCGGCTGCCGCATCCTGGTGACGCTGCTGCACGAGATGCAGCGCCAGAACGCGAAGAAGGGCATCGCTTCGCTGTGCATCGGCGGCGGCATGGGGGTCGCGCTCACCATCGAGCGCTGAGACGTCCTGCTGTTCGTGAAAGCGCCGCGTCGATACGCGGCGCTTTTTTTTGCTTTTCAACCCGAGCGCACGTCCTGCTCAGCGTAGTGCGCGCACAGCGTGTCGACCAGCGCCCGCGCATAGGTCGGCAGCGCCGCGCGATCGCGCACCAGCAGGTAGCGCTCGCGCACGCTCCACGGATCGCTGAGCTCGATCAGCGCCAGCTTCATGCTCTCGAGATTGCGGCGCGCGGCCGACTCCGGCACTACGCCGATGCCGACGCCGCTCCCGATCATGCGGCACATGGCGTCGAAACCCCCGAGCTGGATGCGCAGCTTCTGGCTCTTGCCGAGGCTTTCGGTGATCTGCGCCAGGAACGCATGCAGCGTGCTGCCCGCCTGCATGCCGACCGCGTCTTCGTCCAGCGTCTCGGCGAAGGCGATGCGGCGGCGCCGGGCGAAGCGGTGCTTGCGCGAGGTCACGAGCACCAGCCGGTCGGTGCTGAAGTGGATCGCCTCGAGGCCGAGCGTATCGATGCGGCCGGCGACGATGCCGATGTCGGCGCGGCCATCGAGCACGCCGTGCGGGATCTGTGCGTTCGGTTTTTCCTGAAGGTCGATGTTGATGCGCGGATGGCGCGCCAGGAAGCCGGGCAGGATTTCGGGCAGGAAGTCGCTCACCGCCGTGGTGTTGGCGAACACCCGCAGATGGCCGCGCAGGCCGCCGCCGTACTCCTTGAGCTCGGCGCCGAGCTGGCTGGCCTGGTGCAGCACCAGCCGCGCGTGGTGGAGGAAGGCCTCGCCCGGCGGCAGCAGGCGCACGCCGCGGGCCTCGCGCGCCAGCAGCGCCAGGCCCGATTGCGCCTCCAGCGCCTTGATGCGCGCACTCGCCGCGGCCAGCGACAGGTGCTGGCGCTCGGCTGCCCGCGTGAGGCTGCCGAGCTCGGCCGCGGCAACGAAGAGGCGCAGATCGGTCAGGTCGAAATGCATGCGCCATCCTAGCAAGCCTTCGAAATAACCGAAGGCTCGGTCTCGAAATCGCAGATTGCGCGCGGTCGGCGCCATGGCCACCATGCGGGGATGACGCAGCCCACGAGCCCTTCCCGAGCTTCCCCCGCTTCTCCGGCCTCTCCCGCGATCGACGCCGAGGCACTGGCCGGGCTGCAGGCCTGGCAAGGCCGAAGCGAAACGCTGGCCGACGAGATCACGGCCGCTCCGGTGCGCGCGCTCTCGGCCACGCTGGACCGCGAAGACCCGGCGCCGGCGCCGGGCACGCGGCTGCCCGAGCTCTGGCACTGGCTCTACTTCCTCCCGCATCACCGGCAGTCGGAGATCGGCCCCGATGGCCATGCAAAGCGAGGCGGCTTCCTGCCGCCGGTGCCGCTGCCGCGCCGCATGTGGGCCGGTGGCCGCCTGGGCTGGGAGGCTGGCAATCCGCTGGTGGTGGGCGATGCGGTGGAGCGCACATCGACCATCGCCTCGGTCTCGCACAAGACGGGCCGCAGCGGCGAGCTGGTCTTCGTCCTGGTGCGGCACGAGATCCACAATGCGCGCGGCCTGGCGCTGACGGAGGAGCACGACATCGTGTACCGCGCTGCAGCGGCGCCAGGAGAAGCTCCGGCGACCCCCACGCCGGCGCCGAAGGACGCCGCCTTCAGCCGCGAGCTCACACCCGACGACGTGCTGCTGTTCCGCTACTCGGCGCTGACCTTCAACGGCCATCGCATCCACTACGACCGCCGCTACGTGACGGAGGTCGAGGGCTACCCCGGCTTGATCGTGCACGGCCCGCTGATCGCCACGCTGCTGGTCGACCTGCTGCGGCGCGAGAAGCCCGGTGCTTCGCTCGCGCGCTTCGAGTTCCGCGCGCTGCGGCCCGTCTTCGACAGCACGCCGCTGCGCCTTCGCGGACGGCCCGAGGCCGACGACAAGCGCTTCAGCCTGTGGGCCGAAGACGCCGACGGCTGGCTTGCGATGCAGGCCAGCGCCACCCTTGCCTGAAACACTCATGAAGACCCAGATCCCCATCCCCGACGCGCACCAGGAAATGCGCGAAGCCCTGCGCGACCTGTGCGGCCGCTTCGACTCCGCCTACTGGCAGAAGGTCGACCATGAGCGCGGCTACCCCGAGGCCTTCGTGAACGCGCTGACGGAAGCCGGCTGGCTGGCCGCGCTCATCCCCGCGGACTACGGCGGCTCCGGCCTTGGTTTGGCCGAGGCCTCGGTGATCATGGAAGAGGTCAATTTCTCGGGCGGCAATGCCGGCTCCTGCCATGGCCAGATGTACAACATGGGCACCTTGCTGCGGCACGGCAGCGAGGCGCAGAAGCGCCAGTACCTGCCGAAGATCGCCACCGGCGAACTGCGCCTGCAGACCATGGCCGTGACCGAGCCTACCACCGGCACCGACACGACGCAGCTCAAGACCACCGCGCTGAAAAAGGGCGACCGCTACGTGGTCAACGGGCAGAAGGTCTGGATCTCGCGCATCCAGCACTCCGATTTGATGATCCTGCTGGCGCGCACCACGCCGCTCGCGGAGGTGAAGAAGAAGTCGGAAGGCATGTCGATCTTCATCGTCGACCTGAAGCAGGCGATAGGCAACGGGATGAGCGCCGCCGGGCCGCCCCAAGGCGCGAAAGCCCCCTCGGGGGGCAGCGAGGACACGCCAGTGCCGAGCGTGGGGGCCATGGTCGTGCGCCCGATCCTCAACATGGTCAATCACGAGACCAACGAGGTCTTCTTCGACAACCTCGAGATTCCCGCGGAAAACCTGATCGGCGAGGAAGGCAAGGGCTTCAAGTACATCCTCGACGGCCTCAACGCCGAGCGCACGCTGATTGCGGCCGAATGCATCGGCGACGCCTGGTGGTTCATCGAGCGCGCACGCCGCTACGCGAGCGACCGGCAGGTGTTCGGCCGCGCCATCGGGCAGAACCAGGGCATCCAGTTCCCCATTGCCGCGGACTACATCGAGGCCGAGGCCGCCAACCTCATGCGCTTCAAGGCTTGCGCGCTGTTCGACGCGGGCCAGCCTTGCGGCGCGGAGGCCAACATGGCGAAGTACCTGGCGGCAAAGGCCTCGTGGGAGGCGGCCAACACCTGCCTGCAGACCCATGGCGGCTTCGGCTTCGCCTGCGAATACGACGTGGAGCGCAAGTTCCGCGAGACGCGCCTCTACCAGGTGGCGCCGATCTCGACCAATCTCATTTACTCCTACGTCGCCGAGCACGTGTTGGGCTTGCCGCGTTCGTTCTGAAGGGCTGCGTCATGACACGACCGCTGGATGGCATCACCGTCGTTTCGCTGGAACACGCGATCGCCGCACCTTTCTGCACCCGCCAGCTGGCCGACCTGGGCGCGCGCGTGATCAAGGTCGAGCGGCCGGGCGGCGGCGACTTCGCCCGCGCCTACGACCAGCGCGTGGGCGGCGAGGCCTCGCATTTCGTGTGGGTCAACCGGTCGAAGGAAAGCCTTGCGCTGGACCTCAAGCAGGAGGCGGCGCAGGCCGTGCTGCAGGAGCTGGTCGCCGGGGCAGACGTGCTGGTGCAGAACCTCGCGCCCGGCGCCGCGGCGCGCATGGGGCTGGGCGCCGAGGCGCTGATGGCGAGGCATCCCACGCTGATCGTGTGCGACATCTCGGGCTACGGCGAGGATGGTCCCTATCGCGACAAGAAGGCCTACGACCTGCTCATCCAGAGCGAGGCCGGCTTCCTGTCGGTCACCGGCACGGCGGAGGCGCCCTGCAAGGCGGGCAACTCGATCGCCGACATTGCGGCCGGCATGTACGCCTACACCGGCATCCTCGCGGCCCTGCTGCAGCGGGGCAAGACGGGCAAGGGCTCGCACATCGACGTGTCGATGCTGGAGTCGCTGGCCGAGTGGATGGGCTATCCGATGTACTACGCCTACGAAGGCGCGCCGCCGCCGCCGCGCAGTGCGGCCTCGCACGCGACCATCTATCCGTACGGTCCCTTCGCCACGGGCGACGGCGGCACCGTGATGCTGGGCCTGCAGAACGAGCGCGAATGGAAGCAGTTCTGCGAGCGCGTGCTGCTGCAGCCGCAGCTCGCGGCCGATCCGCGCTTCGACGCGAATGCCAGGCGCAATGCCAACCGCGAGGCGTTGCGGGCCATCATCCTCGAGACCTTCGCCGCACTGGACACGCCGCAGCTGCTCGAGCGGCTCGACGCGGCGCAGATCGCCAATGCGCGGATGAACGACATGGCGGGCCTCTGGGCGCATCCGCAGCTGAAGGCGCGCGGGTGCTGGCGCGAAGTCGAGTCGCCGGCCGGCGCCATCCCGGCCTTGCTGCCGCCGGGCCGGCAGAGCGCTTTCGACTACCGCATGGATGCGATTCCGGCAGTCGGCGCGCATACCGAAGCCATCCTGCGCTCGCTCGGACGCAGCGAGGCCGACATCGACGCGCTGCGTGCGGCGGAGGCGATCTGAAATGGCGGTCATGACCTCACCCACCGAAACCCTCGCGCGTTTTGCCGCAGGCCTTCGCTTCGTCGATATCCCGGCGCCGGTCGTGCGCCGTGCGGAGGACCTGCTGGTCGACTGGTTCGGCTCGGCCATCGCCGGGCATGGCGCGCGGCCGGTCGAGACCATCGCCGCCTTCGCGCGCGAGATGGGGCCCGCCACCGGCCCCAGCGAAGTGCTGGTGGGCCGCACGAGCAGCAGCCCTTACTTCGCGGCCTTGGTCAACGCAGCGGCCTCGCATGTGGCCGAGCAGGATGATGTGCACAACGGTTCGGTCTTCCATCCTGCGACGGTGGTGTTCCCGGTCGCGCTGGCCTTGGCGCAGGCACTGGGCGCGAGCGGCGAGCGTTTGCTGGCGGCCGCGGTCGCGGGTTACGAGGTCGGCATCCGCGTGGGCGAATTCCTCGGCCGCTCGCACTACAAGGTGTTCCACACCACCGGCACGGCCGGCACGCTTGCGGCGGCGGCGACCGCCGGGCATCTGCTGGGGCTCGATGCCGCACGCATGCAGCATGCCTTCGGCTCGGCCGGCACCCAGTCTGCAGGGCTCTGGGAGTTCCTGCGCACCGCGGCCGATTCCAAGCAACTGCACACGGCACATGCGGCCGCCGCGGGACTCATGGCCGCGACGCTGGCGCGCGATGGCTTCACCGGCGCGCAGCAGATCCTCGAGGGTCCGCAGGGCATGGCCGCGGGCATGTCGCAGGACGCCGACCCGCAGCGGCTGATCGACGGCCTCGGCACGCGCTGGGCGCTGGCGGAAACCTCCTTCAAGTACCACGCCTCGTGCCGTCATACGCACCCGGCGGCCGATGCGCTGCTGGCGGTGATGCGCGACCACCATCTGCGTGCGGAGGACCTGGGCCAGGTGATCACGCATGTGCACCAGGGCGCCATCGACGTGCTGGGGCCGGTGGTCGATCCGGCCACGGTGCACCAGTCGAAGTTCTCGATGGGCACGGTGCTCGCGCTGGCGGCGCGCTTCGGCCAAGCCGGCCTTGCCGAATTCGATGCGCATTTCCGCGATGCCGAAACGCGAGGTCTGCGCGACCGCGTGCGGATGGAACTCGACGCCGAGGTGGACGCCGCCTATCCGAAGCGCTGGATCGGCAAGGTCACGGTGCACACGCGCGACGGCCGAGTGCTGCAAGGGCGCGTCGACGAGCCCAAGGGCGACCCCGGCAACACGCTCAGCCGAGAGGAGATCGGCGCCAAGGCCCTGCGCCTCGCTGCCTTCAGCGGCGGTGCGAGCGAGGACGATATGCAGGCGGCCGTGGAGCGGCTCTGGCATGTTGCGCGCGCGCCTGCCGTCGGCTTGTTGCTGGGCGTGCGTCATGAGTGAGCCGAACGCGCTGGCCTTGGCGCGCACCTTCCTTTTCGTGCCGGCCGACCGGCCGGAGCGCTACGCACGCGCCCTGGGCTCGGGCGCCGGCGCGGTGATCGTCGACCTGGAGGATGCCGTGGCGCCCGATCGCAAGCCGGCAGCACGCGATGCCCTGGCCGAGGCGCATGCGGCGCTGGGCGCCGCCGAACGCAGCCGCTTGCTCGTGCGCGTGAATCCGCACGGCACGCCATGGCACGACCACGACGTGGCGCTGGCTGCACGCCTGGCGCGACAGGGGCTGGCGGGCGTCGTGCTGCCCAAGGCCGAGCGAGCGGAGCAGCTCTCGCGCCTCGCAGCGGCCGCGGGATCGCAGGCCGTGCTGATTCCGCTGATCGAATCGGCCGCAGGCCTGGCAGCGCTCGACGAACTCGCCCCCGCCCCGCAGGTGCTGCGCCTGGCCTTCGGCCATCTCGATTTCCAGGCCGACCTGGGCCTGGCCTGCGAGGCCGACGAGACCGAGCTGGTCCCGGTGCGGCTGGCGCTGGTGCTGGCTTCGCGCCGCGCGGGCATCGCCTCCCCGATCGACGGCGTAACCCCGGATTGGCGCGACACGCAGCGACTGGCCGCCGAGGCGGCGCGCGCCCGCCGCGGCGGCTTCGGCGCCAAGCTCTGCATCCACCCCGAGCAGGTGGCACCCGTGCAGGCCGCCTTCGCGCCGAGCGCCGAGCAACTGGCCTGGGCGCGGCGCGTCGACGCGGCGATGCGCGCTGCGGGGGGCGGGGCGATCAATCTCGATGGACGCATGGTCGATGCGCCGGTGCTGCGGCTCGCTCAGCGGCTGCTCGCGCTCGAGACACAGGGAGCCGGCTGAGTTCCTCCGGCTCCACTCATTCCCATCCACCCAGGAGACAACCCACATGAAAATGAAGACCAGGATTCTGCTTTCGGTCTCGGCCTCGATGTTCGCTGCATCGCTGGCCGTGCAGGCACCCGCGGCGGCGCAGGCCGCCTGGCCCGAGAAGCCCGTCACGCTGGTGGTGCCCTATTCGGCCGGCGGCCCCACCGACGTGGTGGCGCGCATGCTCGCGATCCCCATGGGCAAGTCGCTGGGCCAGACCGTGGTGGTCGAGAACACGGTGGGCGCGGGCGGCACCATCGCACCGGCGCGCGTTGCCAAGGCGCAGCCCAACGGCTACACCATCCTGATCCACCACATGGGCATGGCCACCGCGCCGGCGCTCTACAAGAAGCTGCCTTACGACCCGCTCAAGGACTTCGAGTACATCGGGCAGGTGATGGACGTGCCGATGACGCTGCTGTCGCGCAAGGACTTCCCGGCCAACAACTTCCAGGAGCTGCTGAGCCATATCAAGGCCAACAAGGACAAGGTCTCGATGGCCAACGCCGGGGTGGGCGCGGTGTCGCAGCTGTGCGGCCTGTTGTTCACGAGCCAGGTCGGCGTCGAGCTCACGAACGTGCCCTACAAGGGGGCGGGGCCGGCGCTCAACGACCTGATGGGAGGGCAGGTGGACCTGCTGTGCGACCAGACGACGCAGACCGCGCCGGTCATCAAGGAGGGCAGCCGCGTCAAGGTCTTCGGCGTGACCACGCCCAAGCGGCTCTCGAGCATGCCCAACATCCCGACGCTCGACGAGCAAGGGCTCAAGGGTTTCGACGTGCGCGTGTGGCATGGCGTCTACGCGCCGAAGGGCACGCCCGCCGCAGTGACCGAGAAACTCAACGCGGCCCTGCGTGCGGCTCTGCAGGACGAGACGGTCAAGCAGCGCCTGGCGGACCTCAGCTCCGAGATCGTGCCGATGGACAAGGTGACGCCGGAAGCCCTGCGCAGCCATCTCGCCGCCGAGGTCGCCAAGTGGGGGAAGGTGATCCGCGCTGCCGGGGTGCAGGCGGAATAGCGTGCGGCACGTTCGTCCGCGGCTTGTCAGTCGCCGAACTCGATCAGCATGGGCTGGTGGTCCGAAGCGCGCGTTTGGAGATCGACCTCCATGCGCCGCACGCGGGGTGCCAGCGTGTCGCTGACGAACACGAAGTCGAACGCGGCCGGGTCCTTGCCGTAGGTCTCGTCGAAAAGCTTGAAGGTGGGGTCGTGCGGCCGCTCGGGATGCGCGAGCGGCCAGGCGTCCTGGAGACGCCTGTCGGGCACGCCGCCGGCCGGCAGGGCGGGGGCGGTGAACGGCGCCTGGATCTCGGCATGAGCCGGGTCGCTGACCTCCATGTTGAAGTCGCCGCAGAGGATGGCGTGCTGGGTGTGGGGCTTGGGCTGGAAAGGCGAGTCGTCGAACGCCGCGGCAGGCGGTGCCGCGGCCTGCTGGCAGGCCTCGATGTGCAGGGCGCGCAGAGCCTGGGCCTGCGCGCGCCGCTGTACGGATGAGTAGTACTCGAGGTGCGTGGTCATCACGCGCACGGTGCCCAGTTCGGGGCTGGCCAGGGTCACGACCGTGCACATGCGCGGCATGCTGCTCACGGTCGGGTCGGGCGGCCAGGGCAGGGGATGGTGCCGGACCAACGACACCGGCAGACGCGTGGCAATCAGGTTGCCGAAGCGCTGCCGGCGGCCTTGGCCGTCGAACTCCTCGACCGCGGCGCCGAAGAAGAGCCTGAAGCCCGGCAGCAGCGCGCCCAGCTCCGCCGACTGGTCGCCCGGGGCGCCCGGCATGCGTTCGTAGCCGGAAGCGATTTCCTGCAGGCACAGCACATCGAAGTCGGCCATCGCGCGCGCGCCTTCGACGATACGTTTGGTACTCACCACGCCATCGAGTCCGCGGCACCATTGGGTGTTCCAGGTCACGAGTTTCATGGCAGCCTGCCTTTTCAGATAGGAACCGTAGCAAAGGGTTGTGACACCCCGTTGCATTGAGGGGTCAGTGTTTTCCTGAGCCGGACCCCGTGGAAAACTTGGCTACAGTGAACCGCGCCTGTTCAGGCGCATCAACATCGAGGGAAAAATTATGAGCAAGAAAGTTGCATACGTCACCGGCGGCATGGGGGGCATTGGCACGGCCATTTGCCAGCGCCTGTACAAGGACGGGTTCAATGTCATTGCCGGCTGCGGCCCCACGCGCGACCACGCCAAATGGCTGTCGGAGCAGAAGGCGCTGGGCTTCGACTTTCATGCATCAGTCGGCAATGTCGGCGACTGGCAGTCGACGGTCGAGGCCTTCACCAAGGCCAAGGCCGAGCATGGCAGCATCGACGTGCTGGTCAACAACGCCGGCATCACGCGCGACCGCATGTTCCTGAAGATGACGCCCGAGGACTGGAGCGCGGTGATCGAAACCAACCTCAACAGCATGTTCAATGTCACCAAGCAGGTAGTGGGCGACATGGTCGAGAAGGGCTGGGGCCGCATCATCAACATCAGCTCGGTCAACGGTGCCAAGGGCCAGGCCGGCCAGACCAACTACTCGGCTGCCAAGGCCGGCATGCACGGCTTCACGATGGCACTGGCGCAGGAGCTGGCGGCCAAGGGCGTGACGGTGAACACGGTGAGCCCGGGCTACATCGGCACCGACATGGTCCGCGCCATCCGGCAGGAAGTGCTCGACAAGATCATCGCCACCATTCCGGTCAAGCGGCTCGGCGAACCCAGCGAGATCGCGTCGATCATCGCGTGGCTCGCAACCGACGAGGGTGGTTATTCGACCGGGGCCGACTTCTCGGTCAACGGTGGCCTGCACATGCACTGAGGCCGCGCCCCGCGCCCGCTGAGAAGACCCGCCTCGGCGGGTCTTTTTTCTGGCGCGGGTCGCACGTGCTTCGCTGTTGGCTGCGCCATGGCGGGGCATTGACCGGGCCTTTGGCCTCGCTCTTGCACAATGCAAGGCAATGCCCCACAGCGTTTCCCTGATCAATACCGTCGCGGCCGGCCTGGGCCTGGCCCTGATCCTCGGCTTCCTGGCGGCACGGCTGCGTTTGCCGGCGTTGGTGGGCTATCTGCTGGCGGGCGTGATCATCGGCCCCTTCACGCCCGGCTTCGTGGCCGACGCGAGCATTGCCGCGCAGCTGGCTGAAATCGGGGTAATGCTGCTGATGTTCGGCGTCGGCCTGCATTTCTCGCTCGATGACCTGCTCGCTGTGCGCAAGATCGCGCTGCCCGGCGCGCTGGTGCAGATGGCGGTGGCCACGCTGCTGGGCGGGGCGCTCGCGAGCTGGTGGGGCTGGAGCCTGGGCGGCGCGCTGGTCTTCGGGCTGGCGCTGTCGGTGGCGAGCACGGTGGTGCTGCTGCGGGCGCTCGAAAGCCTGGGGCTGCTCGATTCCTTCACCGGTCGCATCGCAGTGGGCTGGCTCGTCGTGGAAGACCTCGCGATGGTGCTGGTGCTGGTGCTGCTGCCGCCGCTGGGCGCGGCGCTGGGCAGCGACGCGGCGCGCCCGGACGCGGCGCCGCTCTGGCAGACACTGGGGCTCACGGTGCTGCAGGTCGGCGGCTTCGTGTTCCTGATGCTGGTGGTGGGGCGGCGGGTCTTTCCCTGGCTCTTGTGGCAGGTCACGCGCACCGGCTCGCGCGAGCTGTTCACCCTGTGCGTTGTGGCCGCCGCGGTGAGCATCGCCTTCGCCTCGGCGGCCCTGTTCGGCGTGTCTTTCGCGCTCGGGGCCTTTTTCGCCGGCATGGTGATGCGCGAGTCCGAGTTCAGCCATCGGGCGGCGCAGGAATCGCTGCCGCTGCGCGATGCGTTCGCGGTGCTGTTCTTCGTCTCCGTCGGCATGCTGTTCGACCCCTCGGTGCTGATCGAGCGCCCGCTGCATGTGCTGGCCGTGGTGCTGGTGATCGTGGTGGGCAAGTCGGTCGCCGCCTGCGTGCTGGTGCTGCTCCTTCGCTACCCGCTCGGCACGGCGCTGACGGTCAGCGCGAGCCTGGCGCAGATCGGCGAGTTCTCCTTCATCCTGGCGGCGCTGGGCGTGTCGCTGGGCTTGCTCCCCAAAGAAGGCCAGAGCCTGCTGCTGGCGGGCGCCCTGATCTCCATCGCGACCAATCCGCTGTGGTTCGGTCTCATCGGGCCCTTGCAGAAGTGGCTGCACGCGCATTCGCGCCTTGCGCGCGGGCTCGCCGAGCGCGACGACCCATTGGCCGAGTTGCCGATGAGCACCGAGGCGAAGTACCTCTCGCGCCAGGTGGTGCTGGTCGGCTACGGCCGGGTGGGCCGGCGCATCGCGGCGGAACTGGCGGCCCACGATCTTCCCTTCGTGGTCGTCGAGCAGAACCGCGAGCTGGTCGAGAAGCTGCGCGCCGAGGGCAGGGCAGCGGTGTGGGGCGATGCGGCCGATCCTGCGGTGCTGATCCAGGCACATATTGCGCGGGCGCGCGTGCTGGTGGTCGCGACCGCGGATGCCATCAATGTCCGGCAGATGATCGAGGCCTCGCGCACGCTCAATCCGGCGATCCAGACCGTGATCCGTAGCCACAACGAGGATGAGGCGCGGCTGCTGACCCAGGAGGTCGAGACCACCGTCTTCCTGGGCGAGGAGGAACTCGCGCAGTCGATGGCGCGCGCCGTACTCAGCCGGGCGGCTCCGGCCTAGGCTTGTCGACGGGCCCCAGCGGCCCGTTCAGAGGTCTTCGATCACCAGCCGGCAGTAGCGCTCGGCCACCGAGTAGGTCACGGTGCGGACCACCTCCATCAGGCGTTCGGCTGCGGCCCGGTTCTCGGTCTTGACCAGCAGGCCCGTCTGGCCTTCGCGCGCCAGCTTGGTGTAGACCCTCACGGTTGCCCCGTCGGTGCCTGCCGACGGCAGAGGACTGTCGGCATCATCCCGGACGGTCGGTGAGATCTGGGAGAGCATCGTCTTGGGCGGGATCAGGTAGATCTCGTCGCCGCTGAAGCCCCGGTCGATCAACTGGTGCCCGACCCGGTTGGCGTCTTCGGCGTTCGGGAACATCACCATCGAATAGCCGGTCGGGTAGAACGCGCCCCCGAAGGTTGAGCACATATGAGGGTCGAGGACGAAGTGCTTCACGATGCCTCCTCAATCACGTTACGTTTCTTAAGGGAAAGTCAGCTTAGGCTTCGCCGCATTCGCGTGCGGTAGGAAAAGCCCTTAGTGCGAGCCGGCACGTTCGACTGCGTCGGTTAGGCAGCGGCTCCCAGACCTGACAACTTTTAGTCACATTGCGACAAAAGCGTGAAATTGTGGCTAGTCTCTGCGGGGGCCGCTGACTAGGATC
Source organism: Variovorax stachyos (assembly GCF_051400855.1). Classification (NCBI taxonomy): domain Bacteria; kingdom Pseudomonadati; phylum Pseudomonadota; class Betaproteobacteria; order Burkholderiales; family Comamonadaceae; genus Variovorax; species Variovorax stachyos. The sequence goes on from NZ_JBLFFN010000005.1 coordinate 191,347, forward strand.
GAACGGCTCACTTGGAAAACCCCTCCTAACCCCATGTCGCAATTGCGAAATATCGCGCTGACCGTGCACGAACTCGAAGAAGGGGAGTTCTACTGGGTATTGATGGAAGGCACCGACTACGCCATGGAGGATGCGCTCCCGTACCTGCCGCTCGAGGCGGCGAGCGATCCGCAGGCGACCTACGCCAACGCCCTGGTGGCCGGCGTCGCAGCCATGCGAAAGTTGTTCGGCAACAACGGTCCCCGCAATTGAAGGATCAGGGCGGCAGCGCCGGCTGGCTCAGGATGTGACGCGCTCGTCCGGCGACAGGGGCCACAAGCGGCGCCACCATGGGCGCTTGGGTTCGGGCGCGGCGGCGGAGGCGGAGGCGATCAGTTCTGCGGCCATCGAGGCGCGCACACGCTCGCGCAGTGCGGTCTCGTAGGCGTGTGCGGGGGCGCGCGCGTTGCGGTCGCCGCGAAGCGCCAAACGCCGCCAGGCTTGGGCCTGTTGCGCGAGCTCCGTATCGCTCAGGTCGTCAGGGTGGGGCAATTGCTGCGTCATGCTGAACGAGATTGTGCCGCGCTCCGGCGCGCAGAGCATTCCCATTCTTGATACACGGCCCCCGTTTCGGCAGAAGAAAAAAAGCCGGGGCCATGCATTTCGCATGGTCCCGGCTTGTCGCGCGCGATGCGCGTGGCGCTTACAGCGCGAGTTGCTGGCCGCGAGCGGCAGCGCGGGCTTCCGCGCGAACCGTGGCGCGGTCGACGGTACTGGCCAGCACCGACGTCACGCCTTGCCCATAACCCTCGGCGTAGGGGTTGGCACTGTGTGCGGCGGCCACGGCCTCATTGCGCACGACGCCGCGGTCGGCAGCTGCGGTCAGGGAGGGCGCGACGCGCGACGAGACGCCTTCGGCGTACGGGTTCTCGCTGTGCGCGGCGGCAACGGCCTGGGTCCTCACGTCGGCGCGGCTGTTGGCCGACACGGGCGCGTGCACGCCTTCATAGGTTTCGGCTTGAGCGCCGGCTGCGGCGAGAAGGGAAAGAGCGGCTGCGGCGATGATCTTCGAGGTTTTCATTTCAGTTCCTTGCAAATGACTGGGGATTGATTTCGAACCGGTCTTGGGTGGGGTCGTCGTCCGGAGGGGACGGCCACCTCGCTCGGTGCCCTGTTCACTTTCAGAACAGTGAATGGCTGCTCTGTGGGATGAAGTTTGCGCCAAAAGCTAGGTAAAAACCCTAGCCATTGGGAATCACGGCGTTTTCCTGGTGGAAACAATGGGGCGGGTCGCCCGGCCTTGAACCCGCCGTTTCGCCCGCTCCGGAAGAGGAGCAGTCGCTTGCAGAAGAGGCGGCGGGCGGCCAGCTACATGAGGAGTCCCCGCGACCTGAATCTTCGCCTGCATCTTTTCGTGAAATGATGCACGAGATGAGTAGCCTGTAAGTACTACATGTAATTACAATTGGCTACATGCATTCACGTCCCGAGACGGAGCCCCACCCTTTTTCCCCGCGGACCTGCGGAGGCATCCTTGTCCTCCTATAGGGTGCTTCAGCGCGTGGCAAACGGACCACTACCGATGGTCTTCACTTCGATGGAGGACGTCGAGGCGCTGCGCATTCTGAAGGATGGCGGCTGGGTCAAGGCCTCGTTCTCGGCGGCGGCCGGCCGCCAAGGGACTGCGACGGTGACGGAACTGACCCCCCTGGGCCGGTTCGCGATGCAGTTCGTGCAACCCGATGACAAGGACACGCCATGAGAGTCGTCGTCTGTCTGCTTGCCAGCCTCGCCATCTTTATTGCCTGCCTTGGCGGTTGGTGGTTCTACTGGCCGGTGTGGCAGGCCGAGGCCCGCGTGAAGAGCAGGCTCTCAGAGCCCGGCACGGCAAGCCTCTCAGGTGTCTTCTACAACAAGAAGACGGGCACGGCGTGCGGCTATGTCAGCGCACAGGATCCGAGCGGAGCTCCGGCCGGCAAGACCCACTTCATCCTCTTGCCCGATGGCGAGCTGCGCCTCGACCCGAAGGATCCGATCCAGGGCAACACGGTGCAGCAGCTCGAGAGTCTTCGCAAGCACGCCGACTATCTGGCACTGGTCTACGCAAGGTGCCAGCGGGGCTGAGCGCCCTCCGGCGTCAACGACTGGCGCTGCTCGCTTCAGCGCGGCAGCTGGCACCGGACGACAGCGGGGCCGACGTTGGCGGGAGCATCGAAGGGGATGCAGGCGCGGGACGAAGTCGAGCGGCCTGGCGCAACGCATCGCCGAGTTGCTCTATGCTGAAAGGCTTGCACAGCCACAAGGTGCCGGCGGTCGGCCTCTCGGGCGCTTGGCTGGCGGTCGCGAAGATGATCGGCAATCCGCAGCGAGTCCGGAGCTTGTCGGCCAGCTCCAGGCCGGAGAGCCCGGGCAGTCCGACGTCGACGAGCACTACATCGAAGGCGCCTTCGAGGAAGCGAATGATCGCGCCTTCGGCGCTGCGCACGCCCGTGGCCCAGTGGCCGAGCAGCTCGAGGGCTTCGAGAGACGCCTCCAGAACCTCGGGATCGTCTTCCACCACCAGCACGCGCAAGCTGCAGCATGCATCGGTTGAACATGCTGCGTCGCTGGTCATCGGGGAATCCTCCATATCTTCCGGGGAGCAGGAGCATTGGCGCGTATCGAGACAGCGGTTGTAGGAGCAGGCCGCGAATCGCTGTCGCCGCCCTGGTGCCGGCAGGTCGCCACCGCGGAGAGGACGAGACCAGTCCTCAGCCCGGTACCGTCTGCGCCACCGTGGCCGTCGGGCGCCAGGCAGGATCCAGCGTCAGCGCCTTGCGCGCCTCCTTCTCCAGCGCCGCATCCAGCGTCGCAAGGATCTGGATCTCGCCCGCGGTGCTGGTCGCGATCGGCACGCCGCCCCGGTAGAGCACGCGCGAGCCCGGCACGCGCGGCACCCGGTTACCCGGCAACACGCTCCCCAGCAGATTGGCGGGATCGGCCGCCGAGAGGCACACCAGGCTCGCATCCGGTGGTTGCCGGCGCACGTTGCGCATCAGCCCGATGGCCTCCGGCAGCGCGAACTGCTCGCCCGACAGCCCGGCGATGAAGCGGCCGCCGCGGATCTCGCCGCGGGCCTCCAGCCGCCGGTAGGTGCGCACCAGCTCGCGCCAGGGCGGAAGCCACGCAGCCTCGCGCTCGATCAAGTGCCAGCACATCACGCCGTAGCGCCGCAGCAGCACGCGTGCGACCTGCTCGACGGCATCGGAAGCCGAGTTCTCGCCTCCCGGCGAGGACGGCCGCACCAGCGACCAGCGCCCGGCGTCCTCGATGCCGAACAGGGCGCCGCGCCGGCGCCGAGCGGACGAATGGGAAGCCGAGCGCTTCGAGGCGGGAACCAGCAGGGCGCGCAAGCCCGCATAGCTGTCGCAGCGCACGCGGCCGCGCGCCACGAGCTCGGACAGCGCATCCTCGAGTTCGGTGCCCAGCAGGCGGGCGCCGTCTGCGATCTCGTCGAAAAAGGAGGCGCCGCGTTCGCCCAACCAGGCAGCCACGCGCTGCGCGCGCGAGCCCAGCACTGCATCGTCGGCGGGTACCGGGGCGAGTTGGGTCCACAGTGCGGCGCTGCGCCGCGGCAGCAGCAGGACCGGGGTGGCGCGCAGCGAGGTGCCGGCGCGGCCGGTCCGGCTCTCGGGTGCGCTGGGGCGCAGGCGCGTCCACATGACGCGGCCGGCGGTGCAGAGATCGTCCAGCCAGGCGCTCGCGTAGTCGTTGACGCGGGCTGGTAACAGCTCGGCCTCCCACAGCGCGGCGGGCGCCTCGTAGCCTTCGAACTGGGTCAGCACGCCGGCCAGCGCCTCGGGGCCGCTGACCCTGGAGGCGGCGCTCACATGCTGCCACTCGAAGAGGAATCGCGCGAAGTCGCGCGGCTCGACCGGCTCGATCTCGCGCCGAAGTCGCTTGAGGGTGTAGCGGTGGATGCGGGCCAGCAGATGGCGCTCGCACCATTCGGGCTCCGCGGCGCCGGGCGTGAAGCGCCCCTGCAACAGCAGGCCTTCGCTCTGCAGGCCGAGCAACGCCGTCTCGAGCTCGGCCTCGGGCAGCTGAAGCTGTCGCGCCAGCAAGCGCGTGGACATCGGCCCGAGTCCGCCCAGGCGCGACTGCAGCAGCTCGCGCAGTGCTTCGTCGCGCGTCGACGGGCCCCGCGCGTACTCGGCCGGCGGCTCGATCGCCGGCTGCTGGGTGGCAGAGGGATAGAGCATCCGTGCAAGCGACAGGCGTTCGGCCGCCACCCACAGGCCCGCGTCCGTGCCGGCCGGCAGGAGGCGGGTCGCGCGACCCGCGTCGGCGAGCGCTGCGAGCCAGGGCTTCCACGCGGGATCGCGAGCGGCCTCTTCATCGGTGAGCGCGGCCAGGCCGTTGAGCGCTTCGTGCATCTCGTCCGCATGGCGCGGACTCGGCCAGGCCTCTTCGCGCACGCTCTCGATCGCGTTCGCGTCGAGGCGGCCCAGATCGTCCGCGCTCTCGGGATCGGCGTAGCGCCGGCTCTGCACGGCCTGCGTGCGCCGCTCCTCCAGCGGCGCGTCGTCGAGATAGGCGTAGGGTCGCGCGTTCAGCACTTCGGCCGCGAGCGGGGAAGGGGCGGGCAGGTCGCGTGCGCTCACCTGTACCTCGCCCGCCTCCATGCGGCGCAGCAGGCGCAGCCAGCCTTGGGCATCCATCGCCTCGTGCAGGCAGTCGTCCAGCGTCTGCGCAATCAGCGGATGGTCGGGGATCTCGCGCTCGCCGGCCAGGTTCTCGGCGCAGGCCACCTGATCCGGGAACACGCTGGCCAGCAGATCCTCGGACTTCATGCGCTGCAGCTGCGGCGGCACCTTTCGGCCGCCGACGAAGCGGGGCAGGGCCAGGGCGGTGGTTGCGTTCCAGCGCCAGCGCACGCCGAAGAGCGGCGCGTCCAGCAGGGCCTGCACCAGCACGTCGCGCGCGGTGGCCGAATGCAGGTAGCGCGCCACCTCGTCGAGCGCGAAGCTGTGGCTGGTCGACAGCGACAGCACGATCGCGTCCTCGGTCGCCGCGGCCTGGAGCTCGAAGTTGAATTTGCGGCAGAAGCGCTTGCGCAGCGCCAGGCCCCAGGCGCGGTTGAGCCGGCTGCCGAAGGGCGAATGGATGACCAGCTGCATGCCGCCCGATTCGTCGAAGAAGCGCTCGAAGACGATCTGCCGCTGACTCGGCAGCACGCCCAGGACGGCGAGCGTGCGCGCCAGGTGGTCGACGAGCTGGCGAGCGGCATCCTCGGACAGCGTGATGACCTCCCGCAGCCATCGCACGGCACTGTCCGCGTCGTGTGCGGCAATGTGGTCGCCGAGCTCCTCGCGCAGCCGCGAGACGCCGAAGGACAGCTCGTCGCTGCGCCCCGGCGCCTCGCCCAGCCAGAAGGGAATGTTGGGCGCTGCGCCCTGCGCGTCCTCGACGCGCACGCGGCCGGGTTCGATGCGCAGGATGCGGTAGCTGGTATTGCCGAGCTGGAACACGTCCCCGGCCAGGCTCTCGACCGCGAAGTCCTCGTTCACCGTCCCGATCTGGTGCGCCTGCGGCTCCAGCAGCACGCTGTAGTCGCCGGTCTCGGGGATGGTGCCGCCCGAGGTCAGGGCGGTGAGTCGGGCACCCCGGCGCTCGCGCAGCCGGTGATGCACTGCGTCCTTGTGCACATAGCCGGCGCGCGGGCCGTTGCGGGTGGCGAAGCCCTCGGCCAGCATGCGAACCACGGCGTCGTACTGCTCCCGTGCAAGCTGCGCATAGGGCCAGGCGCGGCGCACCAGGGCGAACAGCGCGTCCTCATCCCATTCGCGGCTGGCGGTCTCGGCCACGATCTGCTGCGCGAGCACGTCGAGCGGGGCCCGTGGCACGCGCAAGGCGTCGAGCTCGCCGCGGCGGATGCAGTCCAGCAAGGCCGCGCACTCGACCAGTTCGTCGCGCGACTGCGGGAAGAGGCGCGCCTTGGGCGTGCCGCCCACGGCGTGGCCCGAGCGCCCGGCGCGCTGCAGGAAGGTGGCAATGGAACGCGGCGAGCCCAGTTGGCACACGAGGTCGACGTCGCCGATGTCCAGGCCGAGCTCCAGCGAGGCAGTCGCCACCAGCACCTGGAGCTCGCCGCGCTTGAGGCGCTGCTCGGCATCGAGCCGCGCTTCCTTGGCAAGGCTCCCGTGGTGCGCAGCCACCGCTTCCTTGCCCAGGCGCTCGCCGAGATGGCGGGCGGCGCGCTCGGCCATGCGACGGGTGTTGACGAAGACCAGCGTGGTCCGATGCAGCAATACCAGCTCGGCCACGCGCGCATAGACCTGGTCCCATTGCTCGTGGGTCATGACCGCGCCCAGCGGCTGCTCGGGCAGCTCGAGGGCGAGGTCGCGCTCCTTGGCGTAGCCGATGTCGACGATCTCGCAGTCGGCCACGCCTTCATGCACCTCGCCCGCGCCCACCAGAAAGCGCGCGACCTCGTCGATCGGCTTCTGCGTGGCCGACAGGCCGATGCGCGTGAGGGGTCGGCCGCACAGCGACTGCAGCCGCTCCAGCGAGAGCGACAGATGGCTGCCCCGCTTGCCTGCGGCGATGGCGTGGATCTCGTCGACGATCACCGTTCGCACCGTGGACAGCATGCGCCGGCCCGAGGCCGAGCCGAGCAGCACGTAGAGCGACTCGGGCGTGGTCACGAGGATGTGCGGCGGTTGACGCAGGCTCTGCTGGCGGTCCCTGGACGGCGTGTCGCCGGTGCGCACGGCGCTGCGGATCTGCACGTCCGGCAGGCCCAGTGCCGCCAGTTCCGCGCGGATGCCCGCAAGCGGCGCTTCGAGGTTCAGGCGGATGTCGTTGGACAGCGCCTTGAGGGGCGAGACATACACCACCGCCGTCTCGTCCGGCAGGCCGCCGGGCGCAAGGCCTTGGCGCACCAGCCCGTCCAGGGCGGCGAGGAAGGCGGTCAGCGTCTTGCCCGAGCCGGTCGGGGCCGCGACCAGCGTATGGCGCCCGGCGCGAATGGCGGGCCAGGCGGCCTTCTGCGCTTCGGTCGGTGCGGGAAAGCTGCGGCTGAACCAGCCGCTGACGGCAGGGTGGAATTCGGCGAATGGCACGGGCGGAGAGCGGGTAGGGCGGCCCGGACGGCGGCCGCTGCCGAGGCATGTTACGCGGCTGCGGCGAAGTCCGCGATTCATGGGAGATTGGGCCTGCGGCGCGGGCGTCGAGCAGCACGACGGACAGGGTCGCGGCCGTGCCCGCGGGAGCGGCCGCGCAAAAAGGCACGCGATCTGGCAGCGCCGTCACAAAGCATCAGCTTCTGGTCAGCGATCCGTCTATTTCTTCACGCGCTTCCTGGCGGAATCGGCGCAAACTACGTCCATGGTTTCTCTGGGGGATTGCTGCAAAGGCAATCATTTGGCTCGCTTCGTGCGAGCCTTTTTTTGGGTCCGGCGGGTCGGGCCGCAGACGCGTCTGCTGTGCGGCCAGGGCACGGACCCCGTGAGAAACTACGGGCCCGCCACGGTCCAAACGATGAATCCAGTTTGCTGAACGACAACGAAAAGATCATCTCGGTCGCGCCCATGATGGATTGGACGGACCGCCACTGCCGCTACTTCCACCGGCTGCTGACCCGCCGCGCCTTGCTCTACACCGAGATGGTGACCACCGGCGCGCTGATCCATGGCGACGTCCCCCGCCATCTGCGCTTCGACGCCGAGGAGCATCCGGTCGCCCTCCAGTTGGGCGGCAGCGAGGCGACCGAGCTGGCGCATTGCGCGAAGCTGGGCGAGGACTGGGGCTACGACGAGATCAACCTCAACTGCGGATGCCCCAGCGAGCGCGTGCAGCGCGGCGCTTTCGGCGCCTGCCTGATGAACGAGCCGCAGCTCGTGGCCGATTGCGTGAAGGCCATGGTCGATGTGGTGAGCGTGCCGGTCACGGTCAAGCACCGCATCGGCATCGACAAGACCGAGTCTTATGAATTCGTGCGCGATTTCGTCGGCATGGTGAGCGAGGCCGGCTGCCGCACCTTCATCGTCCACGCGCGCAATGCCTGGCTGAAGGGCCTGTCGCCCAAGCAGAACCGGGAGGTGCCGCCGCTGCGCTACGAGCTGGTGCACCGGCTCAAGCACGACTTTCCCGAGCTCGCCATCTCGATCAATGGCGGCTTCAACGACAACGCGCAGATGCAGGCGCATCTGCGGCTGCTCGACGGCGTGATGATCGGGCGCGAGGCGTACCACAACCCGTGGTGGCTCGCACAGTGGGACGAGGTCTTCTACCGGCAGCCGCCCGCCGCCCTGACGCGCGAAGACGTGGAGCGCAGGATGTGCGACTACATGGCCCGCGAGGCGGCCGAGCACGGCACGCCGTGGCCGAACATCGCGCGCCACATGCTGGGGCTTCGCAACGGCCTGCCGGGTGCGCGCCGCTGGCGCCAGGTCTGGAGCGACCATCGCCTCAAGGCGCTGCCGCCGCACGAGGTGATGGCGCGGGCGCACGATGCGATGCCGCAGTCGGAGTTTGTTGGCGGCTAACAGCTGGACGGCGCACGCTGGACGCACGTCGTGTTTGCGGCACCCGGCGTTGCGCACTGCCTGGTGCCGCGTTTCACGGCCCGGGTTCCTGGTCTATCGGCAACGACTATTCTGATGCGGTGGCCTCTTCAAGCCAAACTGCGAAGAGCGCCAATGCCACCAACACCTTGCGCCACAAGAATGCGCAAGATCTCAGCGAGCGATGTGGACGTGAACTGATCGAGACCCGTGAGTTGCACGGTGTAGGTGGGCTGACCGGTGCCCGGGTGCATCGGGAAGACACCGTTAGTCTTCGAACCGCTCAGCATGTTTCAGCGTCTGTTCAGGATCTCGGCCCGATGCCCGGCTCGCGACCTGTTTTCGCGAACTGCCTCTCAGGCTGCGGCTTCGAGCCCGTTCCTGAAGTGATCCTGCATGCGCTTGACCGCTGAACTCGCATCACGGCGGGCGAGCGCTTCCATGATCGCGCGGTGCTCGGCCAGCGACTCCGCAATGCGCCCCGACTTCAGCAGCGAGTTGTGGCGATTGAGCTTCATCACCTTGCGCAGGTCGGCCACCATCTGGTCGCGCCAGCGGTTGTCGGCCATTGCCAGGATGCGCATATGGAAGCGTTCGTTGATGGCGAAGAAGTGAGCACGATCGACCTTGCCCGGCGCCGCGGCGGCCTCGAGCTCGGCATGCAGGGCTTCGAGCTCGGCCAGCTCTGCCGGGGAGGCCCGCTCGGCCACCACGCCGACGGCATCGCTCTCGAGCAGGCTGAGCAGGTGATAGACGTCCGCGAGGTCCTTCTCCGACACCTCGGTCACGTAGGCGCCGCGCCGCACCTTCATCGTCACGAGGCCTTCGGCCGCCAGCACCTTGAGCGCTTCCCGCAACGGCGTGCGGCTGATGCCGTATTCCTCCGCCAGCTTGAGCTCGTCGATCCAGCTGCCGGGTTCCAGCTCGCGGTTGAAGATGCGTTGACGCAGCAGCTCCGCCACCTCTTCGTAGAGGGCGCGCGGGGTCAGGGTGAGGGCGGACATGCGCGAAATGTACCGCAACGCCGGGTCTTTGAATTAATAATTACAGGGGTTAGACTCGCATCGAAATCGTCGCGCGCGCTTGCGCAGACATCCCCTTCCACTCGCAAAGCGGCGCCATGAGCAGCAAACCCGAACCGACCTTCCAAACCGCGACACTCGAAGCCTGGGCCAAGGCTGCAGCCAAGTCGGCTCCCGGCGGCGACCTGCAAGCGCTGAACTGGATCACGCCCGACGGGATCACGGTCAAGCCGCTCTACACCGCGGCCGATCTCAAGGCCCTGAAGTACACCGACACGCTGCCCGGCTTCGAGCCCTATCTGCGTGGCCCGCAGGCCACGATGTACGCCGTACGCCCCTGGACCATCCGGCAGTACGCGGGCTTTTCCACCGCGGAGGAGTCGAACGCCTTCTATCGCAAGGCGCTGGCCGCCGGCGGGCAGGGCGTGAGCGTGGCCTTCGACCTGGCGACGCACCGCGGCTACGACAGCGACCATCCGCGCGTGACCGGCGATGTCGGCAAGGCCGGAGTGGCCATCGACAGCGTGGAGGACATGAAGATCCTGTTCGACCAGATCCCGCTGGACAAGGTCAGCGTCTCGATGACGATGAACGGCGCAGTGCTGCCGGTGCTGGCCGGCTACATCGTCGCGGCCGAGGAGCAAGGCGTGGCGCAAGACCAGCTCTCGGGGACCATCCAGAACGACATCCTCAAGGAATTCATGGTCCGCAACACCTACATCTATCCGCCCGAGCCCTCGATGCGGATCATCGGCGACATCATTGCGTACACCGCGGAGAAGATGCCGAAGTTCAACTCGATCTCCATCAGCGGCTACCACATGCAGGAGGCCGGCGCCAACCAGGCGCTGGAGCTGGCCTTCACGCTGGCGGACGGCAAGGAGTACGTGAAGACGGCGCTGGCCAAGGGGCTGGATGTCGACGGCTTCGCGGGGCGGCTGAGCTTCTTCTGGGCCATCGGCATGAACTTCTACCTGGAGATCGCCAAGATGCGCGCGGCGCGCCTCCTCTGGTGCCGGATCATGAAGGAGTTCAACCCCAAGAACCCGAAGAGCCTGATGCTGCGTACCCACTGCCAGACTTCGGGCTGGAGCCTCACCGAGCAGGACCCGTACAACAACGTCGTGCGCACCACCATCGAGGCCATGGCCGCGGTCTTCGGCGGCACCCAGAGCCTGCACACCAATGCGCTGGACGAGGCGATCGCGTTGCCTACCGAGTTCAGCGCGCGCATCGCGCGCAACACGCAGCTCATCATCCAGGAAGAGACTCACATCACGAACGTGATCGATCCGTGGGCCGGCAGCTACATGATGGAGAAGCTCACCCAGGACATGGCGGATGCAGCCTGGGCCATCATCGAGGAAGTCGAGGCCATGGGCGGCATGACCAAGGCGGTGGACAGCGGTTGGGCCAAGCTCAAGATCGAGGCGGCAGCGGCCGACAAGCAGGCGCGCATCGACTCGGGGCAGGACGTGATCGTCGGCGTCAACAAGTACAGGCTGCAGAACGAGGACACGCACGACATCCTGCAGATCGACAACGTCAAGGTGCGCGACAGCCAGATCGCGCGGCTCAAGGCCGTGCGTGAGAAGCGCGACGCCGCCAAGGTACGGGCCGCGCTCGACGCGATGACCGCGGCAGCCGAGAGCGGCAAGGGCAATCTGCTGGCGCTCAGCATCGATGCCGTGCGCCTGCGCGCCACGGTGGGCGAGATCAGCGACGCGCTGGAGAAGGTCTACGGCCGCCATCGCGCCGACACGCAGAAGGTGACGGGCGTCTACGCCGCCGCCTACGATTCGGCCGAAGGCTGGGGAGCACTGCAGAAGGAAATCGCCGCTTTTGCCGAGGAGCAGGGCCGGCGTCCGCGCGTGATGATCTCCAAGCTCGGCCAGGACGGCCACGATCGCGGCGCCAAGGTGGTCGCCACCGCATTCGCCGACCTGGGCTTCGACGTCGACATGGGCCCGCTGTTCCAGACCCCCGAGGAATGCGCGCGCCAGGCGATCGAGAACGACGTGCATGCGGTGGGCGTCAGCACGCTGGCCGCGGGGCACAAGACGCTGGTGCCGGCCATCATCGAAGAGCTGAAGAAGCAGGGCGCGGACGACATCATCGTCTTCGTCGGTGGCGTGATTCCGCGGCAGGACTACGAGTTCCTGTACGAGGCCGGGGTCAAGGGCATCTACGGGCCTGGGACGCCCATTCCGGCCAGTGCGAAGGACGTGCTGGAGCAGATTCGCGCGGCGGTCGCGGCTTGAGCATGCCTGCCGCGGCTCGAAGCCTGGTAACGGCCGAAGCGCTTGCCGGGGCCGAAGGCCCACGGCAGCGCCGCGCCATCGCGAAGGCCATCACGCTGCTCGAATCCACCCGGGCCGACCATCGCGCACAGGCCGATGAACTGCTGACCGCGCTGTTGCCGCACACCGGCAAATCCTTCCGCCTGGGCATCTCGGGCGTGCCCGGCGTGGGCAAGTCCACCTTCATCGAGACGCTGGGCCTGTACCTGATCGATCGCGGGCATCGGGTGGCGGTGCTCACCATCGACCCGTCGTCCACGGTTTCCGGCGGCTCCATACTCGGCGACAAGACGCGCATGGAAAGGCTCTCGGTGCACGAGCGTGCCTACATCCGCCCCAGTCCGTCGAGCGGCACGCTGGGCGGCGTGGCCGAGAAGACGCGCGAGGCCATGCTGGTCTGCGAGGCCGCCGGCTACGACATCGTGATCGTCGAGACCGTGGGCGTCGGCCAGAGCGAGACCGCGGTCTCGGGCATGACCGACATGTTCGTGCTGCTGCAGCTGCCCAATGCCGGTGACGACCTGCAGGCGATCAAGAAGGGCGTGATGGAGCTGGCGGACCTGGTGGTCATCAACAAGGCCGACATCGACCCGGACGCGGCGACGCGCGCGCAGGCCCAGATCACCTCCGCGCTGCGGCTCTTCGGCCATCACGGCAATCCGGTGCATGCGCACGTCGTGCACGGCGCCGACGCAACGCTGCGCCAGTGGCAACCCAAGGTGATTCAATCCAGCGCCTTGCTGGGCACGGGCGTCGACGCCTTCTGGGACACCGTGCTGCAGTTCAAGGCCCTGCAGACCGCGACCGGCAAGCTCGCCGCGCGGCGCGAGAAACAGGCGCTCGCGTGGATGTGGGAACGCATCGACGCGGGCCTCAAGCAGGCCTTCCGCCAGCACCCGAAGGTGCGCGAGCTGCTGCCGCAGATCCTGGCCCAGGTGGCGGCCGGGACGCTGCCCGCGTCGACCGCGGCGCGCAACCTGCTCGCGGCGCAGGTCGGACAGGCCAGGCCCTTCGAAGAACACATCAACATCACTTCCGGAACAGGACCATGAAAGAGATCCTCGAACAACTCGAAAAACGGCGCGCCCAGGCGCGGCTGGGCGGCGGGCAGAAGCGCATCGACGCGCAGCACGCCAAGGGCAAGCTGACGGCGCGCGAGCGCATCGAGCTGCTGCTCGACGACAACACCTTCGAGGAGTGGGACATGTTCGTCGAGCACCGGTCCAGCGACTTCGGCATGGCCGAAACGAAGATTCCGGGCGATGGCGTGGTCACCGGCTACGGCATGATCAATGGCCGGCTCGTGTTCGTCTTCAGCCAGGACTTCACTGTCTTCGGCGGCGCGCTCAGCGAAGCCCACGCCGAGAAGATCTGCAAGGTGATGGACCAGGCAATGAAGGTCGGCGCGCCCGTCATCGGCCTCAACGACTCCGGCGGCGCGCGCATCCAGGAAGGCGTGGCATCGCTCGGCGGCTACGCCGAGGTGTTCCAGCGCAACGTGATGGCCTCGGGCGTGGTGCCGCAGATCAGCATGATCATGGGCCCCTGCGCCGGCGGCGCCGTCTACTCGCCGGCCATGACCGATTTCATCTTCATGGTGCGCGACAGCTCCTACATGTTCGTCACCGGCCCGGAGGTGGTGAAGACAGTGACGCACGAGGACGTCACCGCCGAGGAGCTGGGCGGTGCCACCACGCACACCACCAAGAGCGGCGTGGCCGACATGGCCTTCGAGAACGACGTGGAGGCGCTGATGATGCTGCGCCGCCTCTACAACTACCTGCCGCTCAACAATCGCGAGAAGCCCCCCGTGCGGCCCAGCGGCGACCCGGCCGATCGCGCCGACCTGTCGCTCGACACCCTGGTGCCCGACAACCCGAACAAGCCCTATGACATCAAGGAGGCGATCACGAAGGTGGTCGACGACGCCGAGTTCTTCGAACTGCAGCCCGACTACGCGAAGAACATCGTGATCGGGTTCGCGCGCATGGATGGGCAGAGCGTGGGCATCGTCGCCAACCAGCCGCTGGTGCTGGCCGGCTGCCTGGACATCAAGTCCTCGATCAAGGCGGCTCGTTTCGTGCGCTTCTGCGATGCCTTCAACATCCCGGTCGTCACCTTCGTCGATGTGCCCGGCTTCATGCCCGGCACCAGCCAGGAGTACGGCGGCATCATCAAGCATGGCGCCAAGCTGCTCTACGCGTATGCGGAGTGCACCGTGCCGAAGATCACCGTCATCACGCGCAAGGCCTACGGCGGCGCTTATGACGTGATGGCCTCCAAGCACCTGCGCGGCGACGTCAACCTGGCTTGGCCGCGCGCCGAGATCGCGGTGATGGGCGCCAAGGGCGCGGTGGAGATCATCTTCCGCGAGGACAAGAACGACCCCGACAAACTGGCCGCGCGCGAGGCCGAGTACAAGGCCCGTTTCGCCAACCCCTATGTGGCCGGCACGCGTGGCTATATCGACGACGTGATCCTGCCCAGCGAGACGCGCAAGCGCATCTGCCGCAGCCTGGTCATGCTGCGCGAGAAGAAGCTCGACAACCCGTGGCGCAAGCATGGGAACATTCCGCTCTGAGGACGGGAGAACACAGCATGTTCAAGAAAATTTTAATTGCCAACCGCGGTGAGATCGCCTGCCGAGTCATCAAGACGGCGAAGAAGATGGGCATCCTGACGGTGGCCGTCTATTCCGACGCCGACAAGGACGCACGTCATGTGGAGCTGGCCGACGAGGCCGTGCACATCGGCGCCTCGCCCAGCCGCGAGAGCTATCTGCAAGCCGATCGCATCATCGCGGCGTGCAAGAAGACCGGCGCCGAGGCGGTCCATCCCGGCTATGGCTTTCTTTCCGAGAACGAGGGCTTCGCGAAGAAGGTCGAGGAGGAGGGCATCGTCTTCATCGGCCCGAAGCACTACTCGATCGCCGCCATGGGCGACAAGATCGCTTCCAAGAAGCTCGCGAACGAGGCCAAGGTCAACACCATCCCGGGCTGGAACGACGCGATCGAGACGGCGGAGCGCGCAGTCGAAATCGCGCGGGATGTGGGCTATCCGGTAATGATCAAGGCCTCGGCCGGCGGCGGCGGCAAGGGCCTGCGTGTGGCTCACAACGACAAGGACGCGTTCGACGGCTTCACCTCCTGCCGCAACGAAGCGCGCAACAGCTTCGGCGACGATCGCGTGTTCATCGAAAAGTTCGTCGAGGAGCCGCGCCACATCGAGATCCAGGTGTTGGGCGATGCGCACGGCAACGTGATCTACCTGAACGAGCGCGAATGCTCGATCCAGCGCCGCCACCAGAAGGTGATCGAGGAGGCGCCGTCACCCTTCATCAGCGAAGCAACCCGCAAGGCCATGGGCGAGCAGGCGGTGGCGCTTGCCAAGGCGGTGAACTACCAGAGCGCAGGCACGGTGGAGTTCGTGGTCGGCAAGGACCAGAGCTTCTACTTCCTCGAGATGAACACGCGGCTGCAGGTGGAGCATCCGGTGACCGAAGCGATCACGGGGCTGGACCTGGTCGAGCTCATGATCCGCGTCGCCGCCGGCGAGAAGCTGCCGCTCGCGCAGCAGGATGTGAAGCGCGAGGGCTGGGCGATCGAGTGCCGCATCAATGCGGAAGACCCGTTCCGGAATTTCCTGCCGTCGACCGGGCGCCTGGTGCGCTTTCAGCCGCCGAAGGAGACGATGTTCTCCGCGGACACGGAGCACCTGTACGGCGTGCGCGTCGACACCGGTGTCTACGACGGCGGCGAGATCCCGATGTTCTACGACTCGATGATCGCCAAGCTGATCGTGCACGGGCGCGACCGAACGCATGCGATCGCGCTGATGCGCGAGGCGCTCAACGGCTTCGTGATTCGCGGCATCAGCAGCAACATCCCCTTCCAGGCGGCGCTGCTGGCGCATCCCAAGTTCGTGAGCGGCGCGTTCAACACCGGCTTCATCGCCGAGCACTACGGCAAGGGCTTTCGCGCCGAGGACGTGCCGCACGACGACCCGGACTTTCTGGTCGCGCTGGCCGCCTACATGCATCGGCGCTACCGCGCCCGGGCCTCGCGCATCAGCGGCCAGTTGGAGGGGCACGGCGTGAAGGTGGGCGAGCAGTTCGTGGTCGTCGTCCTCGATGCCAAGGGGGAGCATGTACATCAGCCCGTGACCGTCACCGACTACCAGGGTTCCTCGGGTTCGAGCGCGGTGATGGTGGGCGCGAACACCTACAAGATCGAAAGCCAGGCGGCGCTGGGCAGCATCCGGGTCGAGGGCAGCGTGAACGGCCGCGGCTTCACTGCGCAGGTCGAGCGCGGCGTCGGCAAGAGGCCCCTGGCCTTGCGCATCGCACACAACGGCAAGCAGATCGAGGCGATGGTGCTGTCGCCACTGGGCTCGAGGCTGCTCAAGCTCATGCCCTACAAGGCACCGCCGGACCTCAGCAAGTTCCTGATGTCGCCGATGCCGGGGCTCCTGGTCGAAATTGCCGTGCAGCCGGGCCAGCAGGTGCAGGCCGGCGAAAAGCTCGCCGTGATCGAGGCGATGAAGATGGAGAACGTGCTCCTCGCCTCGCAGGACGGCGTGGTCGGCAGCATCTCGGCCGCCAAGGGCGAGTCGCTCGCGGTGGACCAGGTGATCCTGGAATTCGCGTGAAGGAGACCGTCGCATGACAACCTCGCAAGTGCGCCCGTTCAAGGTGCTGGGCATCCAGCAGATCGCGATCGGCGGGCCGGACAAGACGCGGCTGCGGACACTGTGGGTGGAGATGCTGGGACTGGAAGTCACTGGCAGCTTCAGCAGCGAGCGCGAGAACGTCGACGAGGACATCTGCGCGATCGGCAGCGGCCCCTTCAAGGTGGAGGTCGACCTGATGCAGCCGCTGGATCCCGACAAGAAGCCGGCGGTGCACGCCACGCCGCTCAACCACGTGGGCCTGTGGATCGATGATTTGCCTGCCGCGGTCGGCTGGCTCACGGCTCAGGGCGTGCGCTTCGCGCCGGGCGGGATCCGCAAGGGAGCTGCCGGTTTCGACATCTGCTTCCTGCATCCCAAGGGCAACGAGGAGTCCCCGATCGCGGGCGAAGGGGTGTTGATCGAGCTGGTGCAGGCGCCACCGGAAGTGGTGGCGGCCTTTGCCGCGCTGGCCGCGGGCTGACGCTTCAGGCGCCTGGGCGCCGCCAGACGGCCAGCGTCGCGGCCAGCAGCCACATGCCCGCCGCGCAGCCGCGGTTGAGCAGGCGCAGGCTGCGTCGAGAGAGCCAGCGCACGGCCTGCGCGCCGGCCGTGGCGTACCCGAGCATGACGCAGGTATCGATGCCGATGAAGATGGCGCCGAGCACCGCATATTGCGGTCCTTGCGGGCCGGCGGTGTCGACGAACTGCGGCAGGAATGCGGCAAAGAAGAGCAGTGTCTTCGGGTTCGACAGTGCCACTGTGAGGCTGCGCAGGAAAGCGGTGCGGCTGCTCAGGGCATCGGCGGGCGATGCGGCGAGCGCCGCGTGGATGTCGATCGGCTGGCTGCGCCACATCTTGACGCCGAGCCAGACCAGGTAGGCGACGCCGGCCACGCGGATGGCGTTGAACAGCCATTCCGAGGCCGCGAGCAAGGAGCCCAGCCCCAGCGCCACCACGGCGATCAGGATGGCAGCCCCCAGCGACGCGCCCACGATGCCCCAGACCGCGGGACGCATGCCGCCTGCGATGCCGTTGGACATCGCCAGCAGCATGGTGGGGCCAGGCGTGATCGCCAGCGCAACGGAGGCAATCATGTAGAGGAGCAGGGTGTCGAGCGTCATGGTCGTGCTTTCGGATCGGTTCGTGACGCCGCGGCGGCACGTGCACGCGCCAGAGCCGCTTCGACGATCGCGCGTTTGCGATCTGGCGCAGCGGCCTCTGGCAGCGGCGCGGCCGTGGACAACTCGTCTTCCTTGCCGTGGCGGCGGCGATGCGCCTCGTAGCGGCGGCGCGCCTCGTCTGCCTGCGCCTGCGACCAGGCCTGCCAGCCGCTCTTTCCCGGCGTGGCCACGTCGAGCGAGATGCAGTCCACCGGGCAGACGGGGATGCAGAGCTCACAGCCGGTGCAGTGGGCCTCGATCACGGTATGCATGCGCTTGTGGATGCCCAGGATCGCGTCGGTCGGGCAGGCATCGAGGCACAGCGTGCAGCCGATGCACCAGGCCTCGTCGATGACCGCCATCATGCGGGCGCCTTCGGTGCCGAACTGCGGGTCGATGGGCCGCACCGGCCGGCCGGTCAGGCGTGACAGGCGCGCCACCCCTTCGGCGCCGCCCGGCGGGCATTGGTGGATGCCGGCCTCGCCGGCTGCGATCGCCTCGGCATAGCCCGCGCAATCGGGATAGCCGCAGCGCGTGCACTGCGTCTGCGGCAGCGCGTCCAGGATGCGCCGGGCCAGCGCGTTCACTGGCGGATCCTTGCGCTAGCGCGCAGCGCCGCGTGCGCGGCGCACCGGCGCGGACTTGCGCGCGACGGCGGGCTTTTTTGCCGCTGCGGCGACCTTGATCTTCTTGGGCGCGGCGGGGGCCTTGATCGTGTCTTCCGCCGACACAGTGGGTCGCCCGGCGCGCTTCTGCGGTTTGTCGTGGGCCGAGATGAAGGCCTTCACCTCCGGGTACACGCTGTCGCGCCAGCGGCGCCCGCTGAAGATGCCGTAGTGGCCCGCGCCCTTGACCTCGTAGTGGCGCTGGTGCTCCGGCGGCACGCCGGTGCACAGGTCGTGGGCGGCACACGTCTGGCCGGCTCCGGAGATGTCATCCAGCTCGCCCTCGACCGTGAGCACGCCGGTCGAATGAATGTCCTGCGGACGAACGAGCTCTCGCGTCCCATCGGGACTCTTCACCTCCCAGGTGCCGTTGACGAGATCGAACTCCTGGAACACGGTGCGGATGGTGTCCAGGTAGTAGTCGGCATCCATGTCGAGCACGGCGTTGTACTCGTCGTAGAACTTTCGGTGCGCCTCGGCGCTGGCGTCATCGCCCTTGATCAGGTCCTTGAAGTAGTCGTAGTGGCTGCTTGCGTGACGGTCCGGGTTCATCGCGACGAAGCCCGTGTGCTGCAGGAAGCCGGGGTACACCCGCCGGCCCACGCCCGGGAAGCCCTCCGGCACACGGTAGATCACGTTGTTCTCGAACCACTCGTAGCTCTTGTTCATCGCCAGGTTGTTGACCGCGGTGGGCGACTTGCGGGCATCGATGGGGCCCCCCATCATGGTCAGCGACAACGGGACTTTCTCGCCGCGGCTGGCCATCAGCGATACCGCCGCGAGCACCGGCACGGTGGGCTGGCAGACGCTGATCACATGGCAGTTGCCGTACTCCGCCTGCAGGTGGCGAATGAATTCCTCGATGTAGTTGACGTAGTCGTCGAGGTGGAATTGGCCCTCGGACAGCGGAACCAGGCGGGCGTTGACCCAGTCGGTGATGTAGACCTTGTGGTCCTGCAGCATGGTGCGTACCGTATCGCGCAGCAGCGTGGCGTAGTGGCCGGACAGTGGCGCCACGATCAGGACCACGGGCTGGGCCTTGAGCGTCTGCAGGGTCTTGGGATCGTCGGTGAAGCGCTTGAAACGGCGGAGCTGGCAGAAGGGCTTGTCGATCTCGACGACCTCCTGGATGACCACGTCGTCGTTGTCGACTCGCACCGTCTTGATGCCGAATTCCGGCTTTTCATAGTCCTTGCCCAGTCGGTAGAGCAGGTCGTAGCCGGCCGCCATGCGCTGCGCCAACGGGGTCTGGCCGAAGACGCCGCCTTGGCCATAGAGTTTGGAAGCAGCTTGCGCGAAATCGGCAAAGGGCTCCATGAGAGAGCGCTGTGCTTCGTAAAGTTGGTAGAGCATGGGAATGACAACAAATGTTGCAGTGCAATATATCAGTTGAGTCCCTGAGTGTGCTAATTGTTCCGGCCAGAAATTTCCCAAACCCAGGCACACAGGGCGCCCGGTCGGAACGTCACAACACTTTCGCGATGCTCTGGCAGACGTAGTCGATGTTCTTGCTGTTGAGGGCGGCCACGCACATGCGGCCGGAGTCGGTGCCGTACACGCCGAACTCCTGGCGCAGGCGCACCATCTGGTCCTTGCTCAGGCCGGAATAGCTGAACATGCCGATCTGGTCCGTGATGAAGTGCATGTCCTGCTTCACGCCGGCCGCGGCCAGGCCATCCACCAGCTTGTGGCGCATCAGCTTGATGCGGTCGCGCATCTCCCCGAGCTCCTTCTCCCAGAGGGTACGCAGCTCTGGCGTGCCCAGCACGGTTGCGACCACCGCGCCGCCATGCGTGGGCGGGTTGCTGTAGTTGGTGCGGATCGCGATCTTGAGCTGGCTCAGCACGCGGCTGGCTTCTTCCTTGCTCTCGCAGAGTACGGAAAGGGCACCCACGCGCTCGCCGTAGAGGCTGAAGCTCTTGGAAAACGAAGTCGAGACGAAGAAGTTCAGGCCTGCTGCGACGAACTTGCCGATCGCTGCCCCGTCTTCCTGGATGCCGTAGCCGAAGCCCTGGTAGGCCATGTCCAGGAAGGCGACCAGCTGCTTCTCCTGGACGGCGGCAACCACCTGGTCCCACTGGTCGGCGCGGATGTCGTAGCCCGTCGGGTTGTGGCAGCAGGCGTGCAGCACGACGATGGTGCCCGCCGGGGCGGCGTTCAGTGCGCTCAGCATGCCGTCGAAGTCGATGCCGCGCTTGGCGGCGTCGTAGTACGGGTACTCCTCGACCACGAAGCCGGCGTTGGTGAAGAGGGCGCGATGGTTCTCCCAGCTTGGGTTGCTGATGAGCACCTTGGCCTTGGGGTTGAGCTTTTTGAGGAAATCGGCGCCGACCTTCAGGCCGCCGGTGCCGCCAATGCCCTGGATGGTGGCGACGCGGCCGGCTGTTACGGGTTCGCTGCCGGCGCCGAAGACCAAGCCCTTCACCGCTTCGTCATAGGCGGCAATGCCGTCGATGGGCAGGTAGCCGCGCGCCTTGGGCGCCTTGATCATGTCCTCCTCGACCGCTTGCACGCAGCGCAGCAGGGGGAGCTTGCCGTCGTCGTCGTAGTAGACGCCGACGCCGAGGTTGACCTTGTTGGGATTGCTGTCGGCGGCAAACTGTTCGTTGAGGCCCAGGATCGGGTCGCGCGGCGCCAGTTCGACGGCGGTGAACATTGACATGGAAGAAAGTCCTTTGGTGATGCGATTCGCGCCCGGCTGCATCCGGGTTTGCGCCATGGCTCGCGGGTCGGTTAGCCTCACGAGTTCGCTTGAATTTTACCGGCCGACCCGCACCTCCCCTGGACGCCATGCCTGAAATCACCGAAGTCATTCCGGATCGGCCCGAGGCCGAGCCCGTCGGCCCCGTCAAGCCGGGCGAATTCATCCACTTCCCGGACTCGCCCTTCGAGCTCTACCAGCCCTATCCCCCGGCGGGCGACCAGCCGGCGGCAATCCAGGGCCTCGTCGAGGGCGTGCGCGACGGCGAGGTCTACCAGACCCTGCTGGGCGTGACCGGCTCAGGCAAGACCTTCACCATGGCCAATGTCATCGCCCGGCTCGGCCGCCCGGCGATCGTGTTCGCGCCCAACAAGACGCTGGCGGCGCAGCTCTATAGCGAGTTTCGCGAGTTCTTCCCGAAGAACGCGGTCGAGTACTTCGTGAGCTACTACGACTACTACCAGCCCGAGGCCTACGTGCCGCAACGCGATCTGTTCATCGAGAAGGACAGTTCGATCAACGAGCACATCGAGCAGATGCGCTTGTCGGCCACCAAGAGCGTGCTGGAGCGCCGCGACACGGTGATCGTCGCGACCGTGAGCGCGATCTATGGCATCGGCACACCCGAGGACTACACCCAGATGCGCTTCATCATGCGCGTCGGCGACAAGATCGGCCAGCGCGACGTGATCTCGCGACTCATCCGCATGCAGTACACGCGCAACGAGCAGGACTTCACGCGCGGTACCTTCCGGGTGCGCGGCGACACCATCGACGTGTTCCCGGCGGAGCACAGCGAGCTGGCAATCCGCATCGAGCTCTTCGACGACGAAATCGAGACGTTGCAGCTCTTCGACCCGCTGACCGGGCGCATCCGGCAGAAGATCCCGCGCTTTACCGTCTACCCGTCCAGCCACTACGTGACGCCGCGCGACAAGGTGCTGACGGCGGTCGAAACCATCAAGATCGAGCTCGACCAGCGACTCAAGGAGCTGGTGGGCGAGGGCAAGCTGGTCGAGGCCCAACGGCTCGAGCAGCGCACCCGCTTCGACCTCGAGATGCTGGCCGAGATCGGCCACTGCAAGGGCATCGAGAATTACACACGCCATCTCTCCGGAGCGGCGCCGGGCGAGCCGCCAGCCACGCTGACCGACTACCTGCCGAAGGACGCGCTCATGTTCCTCGATGAGAGCCACCAGATGATCGGCCAGCTGGGCGGCATGTACAACGGCGACCGGGCTCGCAAGACCACGCTGGTCGAGTATGGCTTTCGACTGCCCTCGGCGCTGGACAACCGCCCGCTCAAGTTCGACGAGTTCGAGACCCGCATGCGGCAGTGCATCTTCGTGTCCGCCACGCCGGCGCAGTACGAGATGGACCATGCCGGCAACGTGGTCGAGCAACTGGTGCGGCCGACCGGCCTGATCGACCCGGAGGTCGAGGTCCGCCCTGCCACCCACCAGGTGGACGACGTGTTACAGGAGATCCGGCTGCGCGTCGACAAGAACGAGCGCGTGCTGATCACCACGCTGACCAAACGCATGGCCGAGCAGCTGACCGACTACCTGGGCGACAACGGCGTCAAGGTGCGTTACCTGCACAGCGATATCGACACGGTCGAGCGGGTGGAGATCCTGCGCGACTTGCGGCTCGGCACCTTCGATGTGCTGGTCGGCATCAATCTGCTGCGGGAGGGACTGGACATTCCCGAGGTTTCGCTGGTTGCAATCCTGGATGCCGACAAGGAGGGCTTCCTGCGTGCCGAGCGCTCGCTGATCCAGACCATCGGCCGCGCGGCGCGCAACATGAACGGCAAGGCCATCCTCTACGCCGACCGCATGACCGAGTCGATGAAGAAGGCCATCGGGGAGACCGAACGGCGCCGGGCGCGCCAGATCGCCTACAACCAGGCCCATGGGATCACGCCGCGCAGCATCGTCAAGCAGGTGCGGGACCTGATCGACGGCGTGTACAGCGAGAAGGCCGGCAAGGAAGCCGCCAAGCGCGAATTGGAGCGCGCCAAGGTCGAGGACATGTCGGAAAAGGACATGGCTCGGGAGATCAAGCGGCTGGAAAAGCTGATGCTCGAGCATGCGCGCAACCTCGAGTTCGAGAAGGCGGCGCGGGTGCGCGACCAGTTGGCGCAGCTGCGGGAGCAGGCGTTCGGCGCCCCTGGCAAGGACAACGTTGTCCCCTGAGTACCGAGAACAGTGCACCGCCAGCGGCCCTCCCAACCTGCAATCGGGTTTACCCGAGCAGAGCGGAGGGCCTTCTGTTATACTTGAGCGAAATAGTCAGGAAAAAAGAACTTCGCGATGAAGGACCGGCTCTTACCGATTGGATCACCAGCGGAAGCGGGCCGGGAAGGGCGGAGACGGCGTCACCAAAGCCCACAACGCCAAGGTGTCTTTTCAACGGTAAGCACTCAAAGGAGCTTGCGATGCGTCTCACAACCAAAGGCCGTTTTGCGGTCACAGCCATGATCGATCTGGCCCTGCGCCAGAACACCGGTCCGGTCACGCTGGCCGCAATCAGCCAGCGGCAACAGATCTCTCTGTCGTACCTCGAGCAGCTCTTCGGCAAGCTTCGCCGGCATGAACTGGTCGAGTCGACCCGCGGCCCCGGCGGCGGTTACTCGCTGGGTCGCAAGGCTTCGGAGATCACTGTCGCCGACATCATTGTTTCCGTCGATGAGCCCATCGATGCGACGCAGTGCGGCGGCAAGGAAAACTGCCTGGGCGAGGCCGGCCGTTGCATGACCCACGAGCTCTGGGCTTCGCTGAACCAGCGCATGGTCGAATTCCTGGATTCCGTCACGCTGCAGAAGCTGGTGGACGACCAGATCGCCAAGGGCGTGCAGATCGAGAACAAGCCGGCCGTCAAGCGGGCGATCTCGAGCCAGCCTGTGGTGAAGCCGATCCGGGTCAATGCGCCCAATTCGGTGTTCGCCCTGGGCAACGCCTTCGCCAAGTCCTGATGCGGCGGCGCCACATGGCGCCGCGTCGAAGATTCCCAGAGAACGTCAACCCCACGCCAGCCCGAGCCAGCCATGGATGTCACTCCCCATTTCCCGATCTATCTCGACTACGGTGCCACGACGCCGGTCGACCCGCGCGTGGTCGACGCGATGATTCCCTGGTTGCGCGAGCACTTCGGCAACCCGGCATCACGCAGCCACGCCTGGGGATGGGAAGCGGAAGAGGCGGTGGAGAAAGCGCGCACCGAGGTGGCCGACCTGATCGGCGCTGACCCGCGCGAAATCGTCTGGACGTCCGGGGCCACCGAGTCGAACAACCTGGCGCTCAAGGGCGCAGCCCATTTCTACAAGGGCAAGGGCAAGCACCTGATCACGGTCAAGACGGAGCACAAGGCAGTGCTCGACACCATGCGCGAGCTCGAGCGCCAGGGCTTCGAGGTGACCTACATGGACGTGCAGGAAAACGGCTTGCTCGACTTGGACGCCTTCAAGGCCGCGATCCGACCGGACACCATTCTCGCGAGCGTGATGTTCGTGAACAACGAGATCGGCGTGATCCAGGACGTCGTGGCGCTGGGCACGATCTGCCGCGAAAAGGGCGTGATCTTCCACGTCGACGCGGCGCAGGCCACAGGCAAGGTCGAGATCGACGTCAAGACGCTGCCGATCGACCTCATGAGCCTGGCTTCGCACAAGACCTACGGCCCGAAGGGCATCGGCGCCCTGTACGTGCGCCGCAAGCCGCGCGTCCGGCTGGAAGCCCAGATGCACGGCGGCGGCCACGAGCGCGGCATGCGCTCCGGCACCCTGCCCACTCACCAGATCGTCGGGATGGGTGAGGCCTTCCGCATCGCCAAGCTCGAGATGAAGCAGGACATCGCCAAGGCGCGCGCGCTGCAGCAGCGCCTGCTCGAAGGCCTGAAGGACGTCGAGCAGGTCTTCATCAACGGCGACCTCGAGCACCGCGTGCCGCACAACCTCAACATGAGCTTCAACTATGTCGAGGGCGAGTCGCTGATCATGGGCATCAAGGGCCTTGCGGTGTCCAGCGGCTCGGCGTGCACCTCGGCCAGCCTGGAGCCGAGCTATGTGCTGCGCGCGCTCGGCCGCAGCGACGAACTCGCCCACAGCAGCCTGCGCATGACCATCGGCCGCTTCACCACCGAGGAAGAGATCGATTACGCGGTCTCGACCATCAAGCACAACGTCGCCAAGCTGCGCGAACTGAGCCCGCTCTGGGAGATGTTCCAGGACGGCATAGACATCAGCACGATCCAGTGGTCGGCGCATTGAACCAAGACTGAGAGGTACCCCATGGCATATTCATCCAAGGTCATTGACCATTATGAAAACCCCCGCAATGTCGGCTCCTTCGAAAAGGGCGACGATTCGGTGGGCACGGGCATGGTCGGCGCACCCGCATGCGGTGACGTCATGAAGCTGCAGATCAAGGTCAACCCCGAGACGGGCGTCATCGAAGACGCGCGCTTCAAGACCTATGGCTGCGGCTCTGCGATCGCTTCCTCCTCGCTGGTGACCGAGTGGGTCAAGGGGAAGACGCTCGACGAGGCGGCAGCGCTCAAGAACGCGCAGATTGCCGAAGAGCTGGCGTTGCCGCCGGTCAAGATCCATTGCTCGATCCTGGCGGAAGACGCCATCAAGGCGGCCGTCAACGACTACAAGGCCAAACGCGGCGCGACCGTTGCGGCGACGACGGAAGCCGCTCACTGACATGGCCGTGACCCTGACCGAAGCCGCCGCGCGCCATGTCACCCGCTACCTCGGCAAGCGAGGCAAGGGGGTGGGCGTGCGGCTGGGCGTCAAGACCACGGGCTGCTCGGGCCTGGCCTACAAGCTCGAGTACGTGGACGAGATGGCGCCCGAGGACGTGGTCTTCGAGGACCATGGCGTGAAAGTGCTGGTCGACCCCAAGAGCCTCGCTTACATCGACGGCACGCAGCTCGACTTCGTGCGCGAGGGGCTGAACGAGGGTTTCAAGTTCAACAACCCGAACGAGCGTGACCGCTGCGGCTGCGGCGAAAGCTTCCGTATCTGACTTTCCACCGCTTTCCGTCCAAGCCGCCACCACCCGGTCATGGGCTGGCGGCTTTTTGACGCCATGAACCTGAACGACACCGATTTCGAACTCTTCGCTGTGCCGGCGAGCTTTGCGCAGGACCGCGCCGCGCTCGACGCACGGTGGAAGGAACTGCAGCGCGAGGCGCACCCCGACCGCTTCGCAGCCCAGGGCGCTGCGGCGCAGCGCGTGGCCATGCAGTGGTCGGTGCGCATCAACGAGGCCTACCAGCGGCTGAAGGACCCGATCAAGCGGGCGAGCTACCTGTGCGCGCTGAACGGCCATCCCATCGATGCCGAGAAGAACACGGCCATGCCGCCCGATTTCCTGATGCAGCAGATGGAATGGCGCGAGGAGCTCGACGAGGCGGGAGACGCCGCCGCCTTCGACAAGCTGCGCGCGGAGGTCGATGCCGCACGCGCCCGCGCGCTGTCCTCGCTGGACTGGCTGATCGACGAAAAGGGCGACCATGCCGAGGCCGCGAAGCAGGTGAGAACCCTCATGTTCATCGAGCGCTTTGCTGAGGACATCGAGGCCAAGTCCGAAGCGTTGGGACAATAGCGCCATGGCATTGCTGCAGATTTCAGAACCTGGTCAGGCGCCCGATCCGCACCGGCGGCGCATCGCGGTCGGTATCGACCTCGGGACCACTCATTCGCTGGTGGCTGCCGTGCGCAACGGCGTGGCCGAGTGCCTGCCCGACGCCGAGGGTCGCGTCCTCCTCCCCTCGGCCGTGCGTTACCTGGACAAGAACCGCCGCCAGATCGGCTTCGAGGCGCTGGCCGCGCGCGCGGCCGATCCGTCCAACGTCATTACCTCGGTGAAGCGCCTGATGGGGCGCGGTGTGCAGGACGTCGCGAACCGCGAGGCCATGGCGTACCGGCTGGCCGGCGATGCAGGCATGGTCCAGGTGCAGACGGCGGCGGGTCCCAAGTCGCCGGTCGAAGTGAGCGCTGAAATCCTCGCGACCCTGCGTTACCGCGCCGAGGACACCTTCGACGACGAGCTCTACGGCGCCGTGATCACGGTGCCAGCCTACTTCGATGAAGGCCAGCGCCAAGCCACCAAGGATGCGGCCCAGCTCGCCGGCATCAACCTGCTGCGCCTGATCAGCGAGCCGACGGCGGCCGCGATCGCCTATGGCCTGGACAACGCGAGCGAGGGCGTCTATGCGGTCTACGACCTCGGTGGCGGCACCTTCGACATCTCGATCCTGCGGCTGACGCAAGGCGTATTCGAGGTCATTGCCACTGGCGGGGATTCGGCGCTCGGCGGGGACGACTATGACCACGCGCTTGCGGATTTCGCGATAGCGCAGTCCGGGTTCGAGGTCCGAGGCGATGCTGACAAGGCCGCACTGCTCGTTGCCGCACGGGCCACGAAGGAAGCCCTGTCCGACTCAAATACAGCCACCTTCTCGGCCGCGCTGGCTGGCGGCGACCTGCTGTGGGAGGTCTCGCGCGCGCAGTTCGAAGCCGCGACTGCGAGCCTGACCGCACGCACTATCGCCGCGGTGCGCAAGGCGCTGCGCGACGCCCGGCTGCAACCAGCCGACCTGCAGGGCATCGTGCTGGTCGGTGGCGCGACCCGCATGCCGCAAATACGGCGCGCCGTGGCCGAGTTCTTCGGCCGCGACGCGCTGACCAACCTGAACCCCGACGAGGTCGTCGCGCTGGGCGCCGCGATCCAGGCAAACCAGCTGGCGGGCAATGGCGGCACGGACGATCTGCTCCTGCTCGACGTGATTCCGCTGTCGCTCGGCATCGAGACCATGGGCGGACTGGTCGAGCGCATCGTGCCGCGCAACCAGACCATCCCGACCGCGATGGCGCAGGACTTCACGACCTACCAGGACGGGCAGACTGCGCTGGCGCTGCACGTGGTGCAGGGCGAGCGCGACCTGGTCTCGGATTGCCGCAGTCTCGCGCGCTTCGAGCTGCGCGGCATCCCGCCGATGGCCGCCGGGGCCGCACGCATCCGCGTCACCTTCACCGTCGATGCCGATGGTCTGCTCAGCGTCAGTGCCCGGGAGCAGGGCAGCGGCGTGGAGGCGAGCGTGACGGTCAAGCCCTCCTACGGCCTCTCCGACGACCAGATCGCAACCATGCTTCAGGACAGCTTCTCTACAGCGCAGCAGGACATGCAGGCGCGCGCGCTGGTCGAGGCGCGCGTGGACGCCGACCGCATGCTGCTGGCGACGCAGAGCGCACTCGATGCCGATGGCGATCTGCTCGATGCCGAGAGCCGCGAGGCCATCGAGAGGTTGATGAGCGCGTTGCGCTCGGCGCGCTCGGCGGATGACGCCGCCACCATCGAAGCCGCGACCCAGGCCCTGGCCGACGGCACCGAAGCCTTCGCAGCGGAGCGCATGAATGCGGGCATTGCGCGCGCTCTCGCAGGCCGGCAGATCGAATCCCTCTAGAAGCCTCAATGCCCACGATCAAGATCCTTCCCCACGCCGAGTACTGCCCCGAGGGCGCCGAGATCACCGCGCCTGCCGGCACCTCGATCTGCGAGGCACTGCTCGAGAATCACATCAACATCGAGCATGCCTGCGAGATGAGCTGCGCTTGCACCACCTGCCACGTGATCGTGCGCAAGGGCTTCGAATCGCTCAACGAATCGGAGGAGGGCGAGGAAGACCTGCTCGATCGTGCCTGGGGTCTGGAGCCGCAATCGCGGCTCAGTTGCCAGGCGATACTCGCCCAGACCGACCTCACGGTCGAGATTCCCAAGTACTCGATCAATCACGCCAAAGAAAACCACTGATGACGCGCCAAATCGTTCTCGACACCGAAACCACGGGCCTTTCGGCCGAGAACGGCGACCGCGTCATCGAACTGGGGTGCGTGGAGCTGTTCAATCGCAAGCTCACCGGCAACGACCTGCACATCTACTTCAATCCGGAGCGCGAGAGCCACGAGGACGCGCTCAAGGTACACGGGCTGACGACCGATTTCCTGCGGGACAAGCCCAAGTTCGCGACGCTGGCGAACGACATCGTCGAGTACTTGCGCGATGCCGAGCTGATCATCCACAACGCGGCCTTCGACGTCGGCTTCCTCAACAAGGAGTTCGAGCTCGCCGGGCTGCCCCCGCTGCGCAGCTTCGTCGGCGATGTGACCGATACGCTGGCGTTGGCCAAGGCTGTTTACCCGGGCAAGCGCAATTCGCTCGACGCGCTGTGCGACCGCTTCGGCGTCGACCGCTCGAACCGAACCTTCCACGGCGCCAAGCTCGACGCGCAGCTGCTGGCCGACGTCTATATCAACCTGACGCGCGGCCAGGACGCGCTGCTCATCGACGTCGTGGCCAACGAGCCGGTGCAGGGCGCGGTGGTGATGGTCGACTTGCGCAGCTTCATCCTGCCGGTGCTGACGGCTGCGGATCACGAACTCGCGGCGCACGAAGAGCTCCTGCTGCAGCTCGACAAGGCCAGCAATGGTCGGACGATTTTTCGGCAAGCGGCCGAAAATGCTGTGGCATAATCGCAGGCTTCGCGCCAAGCGGCGCTGCAAGAATCCACTCGGTGCGACACGCAAGTTGCCGTCGTCGTATCGGGAGGGGCGGTTAGCTCAGGGGTAGAGCACAGCATTCACACTGCTGGGGTCGGAGGTTCGAAGCCTCCACCGCCCACCAAATTCCATTCTCCTTCTCGTTCCTGCTGGCTGTCGGCCGGTACCGACGCACACTGCGGCTTCGCACCGCTTGCCTGGCGCCTCGACTCTTCGTACAACGGCGCTGAAAGGAGAAAGGCCATGGCTACCAGCCCCGATCTTCCGCCGCCCATCACCTCGGACCCGCCCGATGTGCCGGAGCTGCCGGTCGAGCCCGACGAGGGCCCCGCCACGCCGCCCGAGCCAGCCGATCCGGAGAAGCCCTTCTCAACCCAGCCGAAGTGAGTGCCGGGGCCGGCTAAGCTCGCGGCATGGACGAATTCGATTGCGCCGTCATCGGCGCCGGTGTAGTGGGCTTGGCGGTCGCCCGGGCACTCGCCCTCGCAGGCCGCGAGGTCATCGTGCTGGAAGCCGAAGGCGCCATCGGCACCGGCACGAGTTCACGCAACAGCGAGGTGATCCACGCCGGCATCTACTACCCCGAGGGCTCGCTCAAGGCGCGCCTGTGCGTCGAGGGCAAGCAAATGCTCTACGAGTACCTGGCGCAGCGGGAACTGCCGCATCGCCGCTGCGGAAAGCTGATCGTGGCCACGACGCCTGCGCAGGTCCCCGAGCTGAGACTGATCGCCGCCAAGGCGGCCGCCAACGGCGTTCACGACCTGGTCATGCTGACGCGCGAGCAGGCGCGTGCGATGGAGCCGCAACTGGAGTGCGTCGCCGCGCTGCATTCGCCGAGCACGGGCATCGTCGACAGCCATGCGTTGATGCTGAGCTTGCAAGGCGATCTTGAGAGCGCTGGCGGCATGTTGGCGCTCAAATCGACCGTGGCTCGCGCGCAATGCGGCGAGGGCGCCATCGTCCTCGTCGCGGAGGACGGCACCGCGCTGCGCTGCCGCAGCGTCGTCAATGCTGCCGGCCTGGGCGCACCGGCGCTGGCGCGGCGCTTCGAGGGGCTGCCCGCGAGCGCCGTCCCGCCGGCCTACTTCGCCAAAGGCAACTACTTCACGCTGGCCGGTCGTGCGCCCTTCAGTCGCCTGATCTACCCCGTGCCCGAGGCAGCCGGGTTGGGTGTGCATCTGACCCTCGATCTCGGCGGCCAGGCCAAGTTCGGCCCGGATGTCGAGTGGGTCGACTCCCCCGGCAATCTGGTGGTCGATCCGCGGCGCGGCGACGGCTTCTATGCCGAGGTGCGCAAGTACTGGCCGGCCCTGGCCGATGGTGCACTCGTTCCGGGCTATGCCGGCATCCGGCCCAAGATCTCCGGCCCTGGGGAGCCGGCCCGAGATTTCCTGATCGAAGGGCCCGCGGCGCACGGCGTCGCGGGGCTGGTCAACCTCTTCGGCATCGAGTCGCCGGGGCTCACCAGCAGTCTTGCGATCGGGAGCCATGTGGCGGCTTTGCTGCCCTAGGCCCATGAGGGCATGTACCATGGGATGCCACGCCGCCGTCCGGCGTGAAGTCGCCGGCGCGGTGCCGGTGGGAATCACAGAGGGAAGATTTCAATGACTGCATCCTCCAACCTCGACGCGGCAGCGAATGCCGTGGCGGAAGACATTGCCAGCGACGTCCGCGGCGTGCTCTCCAGCAAGGAACTCGACGCTTTGCCGCACATCAAGGCCCTGCGTCAGCGCATCGACAGCAAGTTGGCGATCGCGCGTGAACTTGCCGCCGAGAAGAGCAAGCTTGCGGCCAAGAAAGCGCGCGAGGCGGCCAGCACGGCCAACGCCTACGCGCACGACGAGCCCTGGCAGATCGCCGGCGCCGCCCTGGCGGTGGGCGTGCTGGTGGGCCTGCTGCTTGGCCGCCGCTGAGCGCGAACAGTCCGGCGTGTGGGGGCTGCATTCATGAGACTGCTGTCCCTGCTCGGGCTGGATAGGCGTTTGCGCCGGCTGCGCATCGCCGCCGGCGAGGGCGCCCTGGCGGCCGAAGACCGTGCGAAGCTGCTGAAGCTGGCCTGGGACGAGGAGCGACAGCGACTGCGGCTGGTGCTGGCCCTCGTGATCGCGGTGATCGGGCTCACGACCGTGACAGTGGCACTGCTGTCGGTCGCGGTCGTGGTGCATTTCTGGGAGACGCCGAACCGCGTCCCGGCTGCATGGGCGGTGGCTGGCGTGTGGATCGCGTTGTGGCTGGTGGCGGTCGTGGCGCTGATGAGCACGCTGCGGCGAGCATCGACCGCCTTCGAACCGGCCCGCCGCGAGTTCGAACGCGACTGGGAGTGGGTGCAGGCGCATTTCCATCTGGGCGATGAGGACGAGGAGCCTGCGCGCGAGCCGGGGCCTCTCACCCGCGAGGAACTGCTGGCACGCATCGCGCGCCAGCGTGAGCGGATCGCGACGCTCGAGGGTGCAGCGCCGAAGGCCGCCGAGGCAGCGCCCGCCGACGAGCCTGCCAGCGCTGCTGCGCTGCGGATTGCACGCGAGCACCCGGTAGCGACCGGCGCGGTGGCTGTCGCCGCTGCCGTGGTGATCGGCCCGAGCCGCCTGCTGCGATGGGCGGCGGTGATCGTTCCCGTGCTGTGGCGAATGCGCTGAGCGCTGCCGCTCAGCGGCTGCGGCGGCGCAGCAGCGCCTGGGCTGCCTCGCGTACGAGCGCAGGCCCCTTGTAGATCAGGCCGGTGTAGATCTGCACGAGGTCGGCGCCGGCCGCGATCTTGGCCTCGGCATCGGCGCCGCTGAGCACCCCGCCGACACCGATGATCGGGAAATCGGCGCCCAGGGCCGATCGCAGCTGGGCGATCACCCGATTGCTCGCCTCCCGCACCGGCGCGCCTGAAAGGCCGCCCGCTTCGTCCGCGTGCGGCAAGCCGGCGACAGCCTCGCGTGCCAGCGTGGTGTTGGTAGCGATCACGCCATCCATGCCGTGGCGGCGCAGCGTGGCGGCAATCACCTGGACCTGCGCTTCTTCAAGATCCGGCGCGATCTTCACGAACAGCGGTACCCGCTTGCCGTGCCGTTGAGCCAGCGCCTCGCGCTTGTCGGCTACGGCGCCGAGCAGCGCATCGAGCGCCTCGTCGCTCTGCAGCGAGCGAAGGTTGGCGGTGTTGGGGCTCGAGATGTTGATCGTCACGTAGTCGGCATGCGGGTACACGCCGTCAAGGCACACCAGGTAGTCGTCCACTGCGCGGTCGATGGGCGTTGCGGCGTTCTTGCCGATGTTGAGGCCCAGCAGCATCGGCGCCTTGCCGGCATTGCGCCGGAAGCGTGCGCGCTGCACATTGGCGATGAAGGCGTCCAGGCCTTCGTTGTTGAACCCAAGCCTGTTGATGAGAGCGTCGCGCTGCGGCAGCCTGAACATGCGCGGCTTGGGGTTGCCCTGCTGCGCCTTCGGTGTGACCGTGCCGACCTCGACGAAGCCGAAGCCCATGGCAGCGAATGCGTCGATGCAGCGGGCGTTCTTGTCGAGTCCCGCCGCCAATCCGATGCGGTTCGGAAAACGCAGGCCGGCCAGCGTCAACCGATCGTCCACCCGGGGCGCGGCGTAGGCATAGGCAAGAGGCGTGTTCTGCGTGCGCGCCAGCGCATCGAGCGTCAGCTCGTGAGCATGCTCGGGGTCGAAACCAAAGAGGAAAGGTCGGGCGAGCGTGTAAAGCGAGGAGGGCAGCAGCAGGGACATCGGATAATTGAAGGCTTCGTCAGCCCAAGGATTGTCCCCGATGAATTCTCCCGCTTCCGCTCCGGCGCCGTCCCAGGATGAGCAGAAGGCGCAGGTCGGCCGCGCCGCACTCGCCCACGTGGGCAGAGGAGACATCGTCGGCATCGGCACCGG
The DNA here is from genome assembly GCF_051400855.1 of Variovorax stachyos. Classification (NCBI taxonomy): domain Bacteria; kingdom Pseudomonadati; phylum Pseudomonadota; class Betaproteobacteria; order Burkholderiales; family Comamonadaceae; genus Variovorax; species Variovorax stachyos. The sequence goes on from NZ_JBLFFN010000005.1 coordinate 224,827, forward strand.
CTCGACGGTCAACAAGTTCATCGAGGCATTGGCCACCATCAAGGACGACATCCGCGGCGCGGTGTCCAGTTCGCTCGCATCGACCGAGCGCCTGCTCGCATTGGGCATCCCGGTATTCGACAGCAACGAGGTCGAGGAGCTGGCCGTCTACATCGACGGCGCCGACGAGATCGACGGGCGCGGCTACATGATCAAGGGCGGCGGCGCCGCGCTGACGCGCGAGAAGATCGTCGCGGCGCAATCCAGGCGCTTCATCTGCATCGCCGACGCCTCCAAGCGCGTGAACACCCTCGGCGCCTTCCCGCTGCCCGTGGAGGTGATCCCGATGGCCGCGCGGCGCGTGATCCGCCAGTTCGCCCGCCTCGGCGGCGTGGCCCAGGTGCGTGAGAAGAACGGTGCGCCGCTCGTCACCGACAACGGCCAGCACATCATCGACGTGACGGGCCTGCGGATCACCGATCCGTTAGGCTTCGAGTCGGAAGTGAATCAATGGCCTGGCGTGGTGACCGTCGGCGTCTTCGCGCACCAACGCGCCAATGTCTGCCTCCTGGGCACGGCGTCCGGCGTTCAGACGCTGCGCTTCGACTGAGCGCAGCAGCCGGAAATCAGAACTTGATGCCCGCCGGGTTGCTCGGCGTCGGCCCGCTCGGCACGGCGGGCGCTGGCGCTGGTGCCGGGGCGGGTGCGGCAACAGGCGTCGCGGGCGCAGTGGGCGCCGCCTGCACGGCGACCAAGGGCTGAGCCGGTGGATTGCGGTAGCCGGCCGGCAGCTGGGCGCTCTTGGGGTAGCCGGCCGCGTCGAGGTATTGCGACCACTGGGCATCCGAGAAGCCCTTGAGCTGCTGCGAGCCGATGGTAAGCAGCGGCAGCGAGGCCTGTCCGCTAAGCCGCTGCAACGCTTCGACGTCCTCGTTGGTCTTGACGGTGCGTTCCTCGAAGGGAATGCCGCGCGTCACCAGCAGTGAACGGCCTGCCGCACAGGGGCTGCATTCCTCGCCGGTGTAGATCGTGACGGGGTAGCGCTGCGCCACCTGCCGCAGTTCGTACGGGAGGGCCGGCCCGGCACTGCCGGCGCCGCCGCGCGGCACCGCCGCCTGGCTGTCGGCCGCAGGTGGCTGATCGGAGAAGGTGACCTTGCCGTTCTTGTCGACATGGCGATAGACGGGCTGCGCCAGCGCCGCACCGGCGGCAAGCAGCAGCAGGAGAGCGGAGCCCGCGAGACGTGGGTGAAGCTTCATGGGTGGCTTTGGCTTTCGTGATCCGACGTCGCGGAGTATCTCAGGCCGGGCGGGCAGGCGAGGCGGAGGGCCGGCTCAGGCCGGCTGGGCCGCCGTCATCCCCTGGTGGCGCAGCAGTGCGTCGAGCTGCGGCTCGCGGCCGCGGAAGGCCTTGAAGGACTCCATCGCGGTGCGGCTGCCGCCGGCCTCGAGGATGGCCTCGCGGTAGCGCCTGCCGGTCTCGATGCTCGGCTGGCCATCGGCGCCAGCGGTTTCCTCGAAGGCCGCGTAGGCGTCGGCGCTCAGCACCTCGGCCCACTTGTAGCTGTAGTAGCCGGCCGCATAGCCGCCCGAGAAGATGTGGCTGAAGGTGTTGGGCGTGCGGCTGAAGGGCGGCGACGGCATCACCGCGACCTCGGCGCGCACCTTGCCGAGCAGGGCCATCACGTCGCCCGGCTGGGCGGTGGCGGCGTCGTACTCGGTATGCAGCAGCATGTCGAAGAGCGAGAACTCGATCTGGCGCAGCGTCTGCAGCCCGCTCTGGAAGTTCTTGGCCGCGATCATCTTGTCGAACAGCGCGCGCGGCAGCGGCTCGCCGGTGTCGACGTGCGCCGTCATGTGTGCGAGCACCTCCCACTCCCAGCAGAAGTTCTCCATGAACTGGCTGGGGAGTTCGACTGCATCCCATTCGACGCCGCTGATGCCGGAGACATCGCGCTCGTTCACCTGCGTGAGCATGTGGTGCAGTCCGTGGCCGAACTCGTGAAACAGCGTGGTCACGTCGTCGTGCGTGAGCAGTGGCGGCTTGCCGTCGACGCCCTCGGCGAAATTGCAGACCAGCTGCGCCACCGGCGTTTGCAGCGTGCCCGTGTCCGGGCGCAGCCAGCGGGCCCGCACGTCGTCCATCCAGGCGCCGCCGCGCTTGGCAGCGCGGGCCGAAGGATCGAGGTAGAACTGGCCGACTTTCTGGCCGCCTCGCTCGATGCGGTAGAACTCGACGCTGGGATGCCAGACCGGCGCGCTGTCACGGCGGATCGAGACCTCGAACAAGGTCTCGACGATCTTGAACAAGCCGGCCATCACCTTCGGTGCCGGGAAGTACTGCTTCACCTCTTGCTCGCTGAAGGCATAGCGCGCTTCCTTGAGCTTCTCGCCGATGTAGCTCCAATCCCAGGGCTGGGGATCGTCGATCGAAAGCTGCTGCGAGGCGAAGACCCGCAGGTCGGCCAGGTCGCGCTCGCCGAAAGGCCGGGCCTTGGTGGCGAGGTCGCGCAGGAACTTGATGACCTGGTCGGCCGACTCGGCCATCTTGGGCACGATCGAGAGTTCGCCGAAATTGGGGTAGCCCAGGAGCTTTGCTTCTTCCTGGCGCAACGCGAGGATTTCGCGGATCAGCTCGGTGTTGTCGAGCGCCGGGTCGCCGAACTCGCTGGCCCGGGTGACGTAGGCGCGGTAGAGCTTCTCGCGCAGTGCGCTGCTCTTGGCGAACTGCATGACCGGGAGATAGGAGGGCATCTTCAGCGTCAGCTTGTAGCCCTCCTTGCCTTCGGCATCGGCCGCGGCGCGCGCGGCGCTGATCACGTCCTCCGGCAGTCCGTCGAGCTCTCCGAGCTGCGCGTAGTAGGCGAAGGCGTCGGTGGCGTCCAGCGCGTTCTCGCTGAACTTCTGGCTCAGCTCGGCCTGGCGTTCCTGGATTTCGGCGAAGCGCTTCTTGGCCTCGCCCTGCAGCTCGGCGCCGCCGAGTACGAAGTTGCGCACCGCGTTGCGATGCGCCTGGCGCTGTTCCGTGTTCAATGTGGCAGGGTCGATGGCCTTGTACTTGGCGTAGAGCCGCTCATCCGAGCCCAGGCGCGTCCAGAAGGCGGTGACGCGCGGCATGGCTTCGTTGTAGGCTGCGCGCAGCTCGGGCGTGTCGGCCACCGCATTGAGGTGGCCCACCGCGCCCCACGCGCGGCTGAAGCGCTCCGAAGCGACGTCCAGCACTTTGGCGATCGCGTTCCAGTCGGACGGGAATTCGGGCGCCGTGACCGTTTGCAGGGCCGCCTCTGCCTCGGCCAGCAGCACGTCGACCGCGGGGGCTACATGCTCGGGCTTGATCTGGTCGAACAGGGGGAGATCGCGAAAGTCGAGGAGCGGATTGGTCATGGTCTGAAGCAGTTGGCGGTCGGTTCGGGGGAGTTCAAGTGCGCTCGGCCGCTTCCAGGGTGTTGACGAGCAGCATCGCGCGGGTCATGGGACCGACGCCACCCGGCACCGGCGTGATCCAGCCGGCCACTTCACGCACCGCCGCGAAGTCGACGTCGCCGCAGAGCTTGCCCTCGTCATTGCGGTTCATGCCCACGTCGATGATCACGGCGCCCGGCTTGACCATGTCCGCCGTGAGCACATTGCGCTTGCCCACCGCGGCGACCACCACGTCGGCCTGGCGCGTGAAAAGGCCCAGGTCCTGCGTTGCGCTGTGGCAGATGGTCACGGTTGCGCTCTTGGCCAGCAGCATCAGGGCCATCGGCTTGCCCACGATGTTGCTGCGGCCGATCACCACGGCGTGCTTGCCCCGCAGCTCGTAGCCGATGGACTCCAGCATCTTCATGCAGCCGTAGGGCGTGCATGGCCAGAAGCCAGGTTGGCCCGTCACCAGCGCCCCGGCGCTCGCGACGTGGAAGCCGTCCACGTCCTTGGCGGGCGAGATCGATTCGATGACGCGGGCCGCATCGATGTGCTTGGGCAGGGGCAGCTGCACCAGGATGCCGTGGATGGCCGGGTCCTTGTTGAGCGCATCGATGCGCGCCAGCAGCTCGGCCTCGGACAGCGTGGCCGGATGTCGCTCCAGCACGGACTGCAGGCCGGCTTCCTCGCTGTCCTTGACCTTGTGGCGCACGTAGACCTGGCTGGCCGGGTCCTCGCCCACCAGGATCACGGCAAGGCCCGGCGTGACGCCGCGCGCCTTGAGCGCCTGCACCCGGCGCGAGACATCGGCCCGGGTGCGCGCGGCGAGGGCGTTGCCGTCGATCAGTTGAGCTGTCATCGTTTTTCGATTCTCCAAGTAAAAACGCCCGCTTGCGCAGGCGTCGATTTGATTGTGGCTATGGATGCAATGGCCGTCAGGCTTTCGCCGGGGCTGCCTGACCCAGGGCAATCTTGAGCAGATCGGCCACCGTGTTGGCGTTGAGCTTTTCCATGATGTTGGCGCGGTGCGCCTCGACGGTCTTGATGCTGATGCCCAGGTCGTCGGCGATCTGCTTGTTGAGCCGGCCGGCCACGATGCGCTCGAGCACCTGGGCTTCGCGGCCGGTCAGCTTGGACAGCAGCGCGTCGCGGCTGGCCGACTGCTGGTGTTGCGCGAAGGCGCCGCGCGCGTGTTCGAGCATGCGTTCGACCAGTGCCACCAGGGCCTCGTCGTTGAAGGGCTTCTGGATGAAATCCATCGCGCCCTTCTTCATGCTGTCGACTGCCATCGGCACGTCGCCGTGGCCGGTGATGACGACGATGGGAAGCGGAGAGCGGCGTTCGATCAGGCGGTCCTGCAGCTCGATGCCCGACATGCCCGCCATGCGGATGTCGACGATCAGGCAAGCGACCTCGCGTGGGTCGTAGCGCGAGAGGAAGGACTCGGCCGAATCGAAGCAGCGAACGCGGTAGTCCTTGCCTTCGAGCAGCCACTGCAACGAGTCGCGGACTGCTTCGTCGTCGTCGACGACATAGACCGTGCCCTTCTTCGGAATCAAACTCATGCGGGTACTTTCGCCTCGTTGCTTGCTACGGAATCAATAGCGTCGAACACCGGAATCCAGAAGGAAAAACGGCATCCGACCACGTCCTGGCCATTGTAGATGTTCTCCGCCCGCATCCGGCCGCGGTGCGACTCGACGATGGTGCGGCAAAGGTTGAGCCCGATGCCCATGCCCTCGGGCTTGGTGGAGAAGAAGGCCTCGTAAAGCCGGTCCATCACTTCCGGTGCCAGTCCCATGCCGGTGTCCTGCACCGAGAACTCGATGGCGTTCTGGCCGTCGATGGTCTTGGGCAGCACGCGAAGCTCGACACTGCGTCGCGCCAGGGGCCGGTCGGCCAGGTCGATGGACTCTGCCGCGTTCTTCAGCAAATTCACCATCACCTGCTCGATCAGGATCGGATCGACCCGCACCACCGGCAGCCGGGCCGCCACATAGTGATTGAGGCGCACGTTTCGGCGCCTGAGCTCGATGCCGGCGAGCTCGACCGCCTCGCTCACCATGGTCGAGACCTCGGCCGGCGTGCGGTTGGGCTCGCTGCGCTTCACGAAGGAGCGTATGCGCTGGATGATCTGGCCGGCCCGCTGCGCCTGCTTGGCGGTCTTGTCCAGCGCCGCCAGCAGAGCATCGGAATCGATCTGCTGGCCGCGGATGCGCGACATCATCCCGTTGCAGTAATTGGTGATCGCGGTGAGTGGCTGGTTGAGCTCGTGGGCCACGCTGGAGGCCATCTCGCCCATCGTGATGAGGCGGCTGGCGGCCTGCGCGCGGTCGGCCTGCGCGGCCGACAGGTCCTCGGCCATTCGGCGTGGCGTGATGTCGGTCGCGATCACCAACTGTGCCAGGCGGCCGTCGACCCAGGTCAGGTAGCGCGAGCGCACCTCCAGCCACTTGCCCAGCTCGGGCACGAAGATCTCGTTGTTGGCCGGCTGCGCCGTGGTCAGCTGGTCGATCGGCAGGCCGGCAAAGGGGTCGACGTCGTCGAGCGCATCGTCGTGCGCATGGGAGGCCGGCACGCCCGCCTGCGCCACCATGCCCAGGTGGCCCACGGTGTCGGAGCCGAACCAGAGCCGGTACAGCTTGTTGGCGAACAGCAGCTCCTCGCTGCCGAGCGGCGCCACCGACACCGAGGCGTCCAGCGCTTCGAGCACGGTCGTGAAGCGCTCGTACGAGGCCGAGAGCTGCTCGCGGATGCGGGTCGGCTCGGTGATGTCGGTCATGGAGGTCATCCAGCCGGTCTGGTGGCCGCGCGCGTCGATCAGCGGCGAGACGTAGAGCCGCGCGTTGAACACGGTGCCGTTCTTGCGCTTGACGCGCACCTGGAAGCCGCCGGGCAGGGCGCGGCCGTGCAGCTCTTCCTCGAGCCGCTCGTTCATGATTTCGCGGTCGGATTCCAGCCAGTAGGGGAAGGGCGGCGTCTGGCCGACCAGCTCGCTTTCGTCCCAGCCGGTCATCGCACAGAAGGCCGCGTTGACGTAGGTGATGCGGCCCTCGAGATCGAGCACGCGCATGCCGGTGAGCATGGAGTTTTCCATGGCGCGCCGGAAGTTGGTCTCGGCCACCAGCGCTTGCTGGGCCTGCAGGCGCCGCCGTGTGTGGCGCCAGGTGCCGATCAGCATCCAGCTCGTGAGCACGCTGAGTGCGCCCACCAGCCAGAACAGCCCGTTGCCGACCACGCCCTGCGAAGTGCGGTAGGCCTGCGCCCGCAGCACCAGCGCATTGCCCACCGGCGACACCGGCACCTCGTACTCGTTGGTCTGCTCGCTCCAGGGCAGCAGGCGGGTTTCGGCCTCCCGCGGGCTGGCGACCGTGTTGCCGGCGATCAGCCCGCCCTTGGCGTCGAGCAGCGACACCGCATAGCGCGCCGACACTTCCGAGGGCATGCCGTAGCGCAGGATGCCGTCGATCGAAAATTCGCCCAGCACCTCGCCGGCGAACAGGCCCTGGTCGAAGAAGGGGATGTGCAATTGCAGCATCGCCGTCGGATCGCTGCCCGCCACCGGTTGCGAGAACACCGGCTGGCGCAGCTCGCGCGCCAATGCATAGTTGCTTTCGATGTCGCCCGGCCGCAGCACGTCGCCCACGGCGTGCTGCTGTGCCGGGTGGACGCTGGGCGCGGCGTAGCCGGCCTTGAAGCGGCGCCGGTCGTCGATCCAGCTGATTGCCTGCAGCTCGGGGAACTGACTGACCAGCGATTCCGCCCGGCTCGCGAACTCGGTCGCGTCGATCTCGCGATTGGATGCGTCGCGCGCAAGCCGCATCAGCTGCTCCTGCCGCTCCAGCAGGCGCAGGCGCACGCGCTGCTGGGCGTACTCGACGTCGCGCTTCACCGACTCCTGCTCGCGCTCCAACTCCTCCGCCCGGAGATACCAGAAGGCCGAGACGATGGCGGCCAGGAACAGCAGCACCGCCGCCAGCGGCGCCAGCATCGCCACCGCGTCCTGCAGCACCGGCGTCTGCCGGCGCCACCAGCGCCGCCACCAGGACAGCGGCGACGCCTTGACGGCGCTGCGCGCCACCGCGATCGGGGAGGAGAAGGGCATCGCGCGAGTGTAGGGGAAGGCCCTCGACGGGCGTGGCAGGGGTTGCAGTGACATGGCTTGGAATGGGGCCGGGAGTGTTCAGTTCTCCACTTATGAAATCCCATGAATTTCGCATTAAGAAAACGACAAGCACTATTTGAAATTGCGATATTTCTGTGAGAAACTCCCGCGCGCTGCCGGATCCGGCACTAAATTACCCAGCCACACCCCTCAAAAAAGGAGACAAGCATGTCGGCAATTCCCGAGAACCGCTTCGGTTCCGCTGCGAACGACACTGACGCCCAGGAAACCCGCGAGTGGATGGACGCCCTGTCCGCCGTGATCGAAAGCGAGGGGCCCGATCGCGCGCACTTCCTGCTCGAGCAGCTGCTGGAGCACGCACGCCAGCACAGCATCGACAAGCCCTTTTCCGCCAACACGGCCTACGTCAACACCATCGAGCCGGACCAGGAGGAGCGCTGCCCCGGCAACCTCGAGATCGAGGAGCGCCTGCGCGCCTACATGCGCTGGAACGCGATGGCCATGGTGGTGAAGGCCAACCGGCACCATCCGCCCGAGGGGGGTGACCTGGGCGGGCACATCGGCTCCTTCGCGTCGCTGGCCAACATGTTCGGCGCCGGCTTCAACCACTTCTGGCATGCCGAGAGCGAGAACCACGGCGGCGACTGCCTGTACATCCAGGGCCACGTCTCGCCCGGCATCTATGCCCGCGCCTACCTCGAAGGCCGCCTGACCGAAGAGCAACTGCTCAACTTCCGCCAGGAGGTCGACGGCAAGGGGCTGTCGAGCTACCCCCATCCGAAGCTGATGCCCGAGTTCTGGCAGTTCCCCACCGTCTCGATGGGCCTCGGCCCGCTGATGGCGATCTACCAGGCGCGTTTCCTCAAGTACCTGCATGCCCGCGGCATCGCCAACACCGAGAACCGCAAGGTCTGGGTGTTCTGCGGCGACGGCGAAATGGACGAGGTCGAGTCGCTGGGCGCCATCAGCCTGGCGGCGCGCGAGCGCCTCGACAACCTGATCTTCGTCATCAACTGCAACCTGCAGCGCCTCGACGGCCCGGTGCGCGGCAACGGCAAGATCGTCCAGGAACTGGAGGGCGAGTTCCGCGGCTCCGGCTGGAACGTGATCAAGCTGCTGTGGGGCAGCAACTGGGACCCGCTGCTGGCGCGCGACAAGGACGGCGCGCTGCGCAAGATCATGATGGAGACGAACGACGGCGACTACCAGTCGTTCAAGGCCAACGACGGCGCCTACGTGCGCAAGCACTTCTTCGGCCGCGATCCGCGCACCCTGGAGATGGTCGCCAAGATGAGCGATGACGACATCTGGCAGTTGCGCCGCGGCGGCCATGATTCGCAGAAGGTCTATGCGGCTTTCGCAGCAGCCGTCAAGCACACCGGCCAGCCGACCGTGCTGCTGATCAAGACCGTCAAGGGCTTCGGCATGGGCAAGATCGGCGAGGGCAAGAACACGGTCCACCAGACCAAGAAGCTCGGCGACGAGGACATCAAGGCCTTCCGGGACCGCTTCAATATTCCGATCCCCGACAGCCAGGTCAGCGACCTTCCCTTCTACAAGCCGGCCGACGACACGCCGGAAATGAAGTACTTGCACGAGCGCCGCAAGGCGCTGGGCGGCTACCTGCCGCATCGCCGCACCAAGGCCGACGAGAGCTTCGCCGTGCCTTCGCTGGACACCTTCAAGGCTGTGCTCGAGCCCACGGCCGAGGGCCGCGAGATCTCCACCACCCAAGCCTACGTGCGCTTCCTGACGCAGCTGCTGCGCGACAAGGCGCTGGGACCGCGCGTGGTGCCGATCCTGGTCGACGAGGCGCGCACCTTCGGCATGGAAGGCCTGTTCCGCCAGGTCGGCATCTACAACCCCGATGGCCAGCAGTACACCCCGGTCGACAAGGACCAGGTCATGTACTACAAGGAGGACAAGGCGGGCCAGATCCTGCAGGAAGGCATCAACGAGGCGGGCGGCATGTCGAGCTGGATCGCGGCGGCCACCTCGTACAGCACCAACAACCGCATCATGGTGCCCTTCTATGTGTACTACTCGATGTTCGGATTCCAGCGCATCGGCGACCTGGCCTGGGCCGCGGGCGACATGCAGGCGCGCGGCTTCCTGCTGGGCGGCACCTCGGGGCGCACCACGCTCAACGGCGAGGGCCTGCAGCACGAGGACGGCCACAGCCACATCCTCGCCAACACGATCCCGAACTGCGTGAGCTACGACCCGACCTTCGCGCACGAGGTCGGCGTGATCCTGCATCACGGCCTGAAGCGCATGGTGGAGAAGCAGGACAACGTCTACTACTACCTGACCCTGCTCAACGAGAACTACGCGATGCCCGGCCTGCAGCCCGGCACCGAGGAGCAGATCATCAAGGGCATGTACCTGTGCAAGCAGGCGCCCGAGGTCAAGGCTGCCAAGGGCAAGGAAGCGCCGGCCGTGCAGCTGCTCGGCAGCGGCACCATCCTGCGCGAGAGCATCGCGGCGCAGGAGCTGCTGGCGCAGGAGTGGGGCGTGGCCGCCTCGGTGTGGAGCTGCCCGAGCTTCAACGAGCTCACGCGCGACGGCCAGGACGCCGACCGCTGGAACCTGCTGCACCCGGCCGAGACGCCGCGCGTGCCCTTCGTGACCGAACAGCTGTCCAAGACGGCCGGCCCGGTGGTCGCGTCGACCGACTACATGAAGGCCTACGCCGAGCAGATCCGACCCTTCATCCCGAAGGGCCGCACCTACTGCGTGCTGGGCACCGACGGCTTCGGCCGCAGCGACTTCCGCAACAAGCTGCGCGAGCACTTCGAGGTCAACCGCCACTACATCGTGCTGGCCGCGCTCAAGGCGCTGGCCGACGACGGCGCGGTCCCGGCCGCCAAGGTGGCGGAGGCAATCAAGAAGTACGGCATCGACGCCGACAAGATCAACCCGCTCTACGCGTAAACAACAAGCAACAACCATCTGCGCCTCTAGGGCGGGAGACACGACATGGCAATAGTGGAAGTGAAGGTGCCGGATATCGGCGATTTCGATGAAGTCGCAGTGATCGAAGTGCTGGTGAAGGTCGGCGACGCGGTGAAGCCCGAGCAGTCGCTGATCACGGTGGAGTCGGACAAGGCATCGATGGAGATCCCCTCGAGCGCGGGCGGCGTGGTGAAGGAACTCAAGGTCGGCGTCGGCAGCAAGGTCAGCGAAGGCTCGGTCGTGCTGGTGCTGGAAGGCGAGGGCGCCGCGGCTGCCCCCGCGCCGGCAGCGGCACCCGCGCCTGCGGCCGCCGCACCGGCGCCCGCTGCGGCCGCTCCCGCCGCGGCGGCCGGGCCGGTGGAAGTCAAGGTGCCCGACATCGGCGACTTCAAGGACGTCGCCGTCATCGAGGTGCTGGTGAAACCCGGCGACACGATCAAGGAAGAGCAGTCGCTCATCACGGTCGAGTCGGACAAGGCCTCGATGGAGATCCCGTCATCCGCGGCCGGCGTACTGAAGGAGCTCAAGGTCAAGGTCGGCGACAAGGTCAACGTGGGTGATCTGGTCGCGATCCTCGAAGGTTCCGCGGGCGGCACCGCGCCCGCAGCGCCTGCGCCGGCAGCGGCGAGCGCACCGGCGAGCGCACCTGCGAGTGCTCCCGCCGCGGCACCTTCCGCAGCGCAGGCCGCTTCGCCCGCGCCGGCAACTGCGCCCGCGCACGACCCGACCGCGGCGCCCAGCGGCAAGCTCCCCCATGCTTCCCCTTCGGTGCGCAAGTTCGCGCGCGAGCTCGGCGTGCCGCTCGAGGAGGTCAAGGGCAGCGGCCTCAAGGGCCGCATCACCCAGGAGGACGTGCAGAACTTCACCCGTGCGGTGATGAGCGGCGCGGCCAGCACCAAGGCCGCCGCGGCCAAGGCGCCGGCCGGCGGTGGCGAAGCGCTGGGCCTGCTGCCCTGGCCCAAGGTCGACTTCACCAAGTTCGGCCAGGTCGAGCGCAAGGACCTGTCGCGCATCAAGAAGATCAGCGGCGCCAACCTGCACCGCAACTGGGTCATGATCCCGCACGTCACCAACAACGACGAGGCGGACATCACCGAGCTCGAGGCCTTCCGCGTCTCGACCAACAAGGAGAACGAGAAGTCCGGCGTCAAGGTGACCATGCTGGCCTTCGTGATCAAGGCCGTGGTCTCGGCCCTGAAGAAGTTTCCCGAATTCAACACCAGCCTCGACGGCGACCAGCTCGTCTACAAGCAGTATTTCCACATCGGCTTTGCCGCCGACACGCCCAACGGGCTGGTCGTTCCGGTGCTCAAGGACGCCGACAAGAAAGGCGTGCTGCAGATCAGCCAGGAGATGGGCGAACTCGCCAAGAAGGCGCGCGACGGCAAGCTCGGCGCGGCCGACATGACGGGCGGCTGCTTCTCCATCAGCTCGCTGGGCGGCATCGGCGGCACGCATTTCACGCCGATCATCAACGCGCCGGAGGTCGCGATCCTGGGCCTCTCCAAGAGCGCGATGAAGCCCGTGTGGGACGGCAAGCAGTTCGTGCCGCGGCTGACCCTGCCGCTGTCGCTCTCCTACGACCACCGCGTGATCGACGGCGCATCCGCGGCGCGCTTCAACGCCTACCTCGGTCAGGTCCTCGCGGACTTCCGCCGTGTCCTTCTCTGAGGTGCCGACCATGAGCGAAGTGCAAGTCAAGGTTCCGGACATCGGCGATTTCGCGGAGGTCGCGGTCATCGAGGTGCTCGTCAAGCCGGGCGACAGCATCAAGGTCGAGCAGTCGCTGATCACCGTCGAGTCCGACAAGGCATCGATGGAGATCCCGTCCTCGCATGCCGGCGTCGTCAAGTCGGTGGCGGTGAAGGTGGGCGACAAGGTGAGCGAAGGCTCGGTCGTGCTGACGGTGGATGCAGCGGAGGCGGGCGCTGCCGCGCCGGCAGCCGCGCCCGCTTCGCCTGCACCGGCGGCAGCGCCGGCCGCATCGGCACCCAAGGCCGCTGCGCCGCCACCGGCCCCGGCGCCTGCAGGCAGCTACACCGGTGCGGTCGATCTCGAATGCGATCTGCTGGTGCTGGGCGCCGGCCCCGGCGGCTATTCGGCCGCCTTCCGCGCGGCGGACCTCGGGCTCAAGGTGGTGCTGGTCGAGCGCTACGCGACCCTCGGCGGCGTCTGCCTCAACGTCGGCTGCATTCCTTCTAAGGCGCTGCTGCATGTCGCTGCGGTGATCGACGAGGTCAAGCATTTCGCCGACTTCGGCGTCGCCTACAACGACCCTGTCATCGACCGCGCCAAGCTGCTGGCACGCAAGAACAAGGTTGTCGGCAAGCTCACCGGCGGCCTCGCCGCGATGGCCAAGATGCGCAAGGTGACCACCGTGCGCGGCATCGGCGAGTTCGTCGATCCGTACCACGCCAAGGTGCAGGAAACCTCGGGCGACGGCAAGGACGCCACCGGCAGCGCAAAGACCGTCAAGTTCCGCCACTGCATCATCGCGGCCGGCTCGCAGGCCGTGCACCTGCCCTTCATGCCCAAGGACCCGCGGATCGTCGACTCCACGGGCGCGCTGGAACTGGGCTTCGAGCCCAAGCGCATGCTGATCCTCGGCGGCGGGATCATCGGCCTCGAGATGGGCTCGGTGTATTCGACGCTGGGCGCGCGGCTCGACGTGGTCGAGATGCTCGACGGCCTGATGACCGGCGCCGATCGCGACCTGGTCAAGGTCTGGCAGAAGCTCAATGCGCCGCGCTTCGACAACATCATGCTCAAGACCAAGACGGTCGGCGCCGAGGCGACCAAGGAAGGCATCCGCGTGATGTTCGAAGGAGAGCAGGCGCCGAAGAAACCGCAGCTCTACGACGTGGTGCTCCAGGCCGTGGGCCGCAGCCCCAACGGCAAGAAGATCGGCGCCGAGAAGGCCGGCGTGGCCGTCAGCGACCGCGGCTTCATTCCGGTCGACATCCAGATGCGCACCAACGTGCCGCACATCTTTGCCGTCGGCGACATCGTGGGCCAGCCCATGCTGGAGCACAAGGCGGTGCACGAGGCGCATGTGGCGGCCGAGGTGATCGCCGGCGAGCAGAAGGGCGACAAGGAACTCGCGAGCGCTGCCTTCAACGCCCGCGTGATCCCGAGCGTGGCCTACACCGACCCCGAGGTGGCCTGGGTCGGCCTGACCGAGGACCAGGCCAAGGCAGAGGGCGTGCAGGTCGAGAAGGGCCTGTTCCCCTGGACCGCCTCGGGCCGTGCAATCGCCAACGGCCGTGACGAAGGCTTCACCAAGCTGCTGTTCGACAAGGAGTCGCACCGGATCGTCGGCGGCGGCATCGTCGGCACCCATGCCGGCGACATGATCGGCGAGATCGCCCTGGCGATCGAGATGGGCGCGGATGCCGTCGACATCGGCAAGACGATCCATCCGCACCCGACGCTGGGCGAAAGCATCGGCCTCGCCGCGGAAGCGGCGCACGGCAGCTGCACCGACCTGCCGCCGGTCAAGCGCAGCAGCTAGGCGGGGCCTGGGAGCGCAGCAACAAAAAACCCGCCAGCGGCGGGTTTTTCATGTGGTGCCCGAGGCGCTCAGTCGCCGCTGCCGGCCTTGGCCTCGTCCTGCGTGGACAGCACGCGCCGCGCGCCGTTGAAGCGGCGCTGCCAATAGCTGCCGTTCATGCTTTCGACGCGCACTTCGGCGCCGGTCCGCGGCGCGTGGATGAACTTGCCGTCGCCGACATAGATGCCGACATGGCTGAAGGCTCGGCGCATGGTGTTGAAGAACACCAGGTCGCCCGGCTTGAGGTCGTTGCGGTCGATCTTCTGCGTGGCGGCGGCCTGCTCTTCGGCGCGGCGCGGCAGCAGATGGCCCACCGTCTGGTTGTACATGGCGCGGACGAAGCCGCTGCAGTCGAACCCGGTCTCAGCCGTGTTGCCGCCGCGGCGATAGGGGACGCCGAGGAATCCAATGGCCGTCACGACGAGGTCGGAGGTGCGAGCCACCACGGTCTGCCGGACTTGGTGGAGCTGGCTGATGACGCCCTTGTCGGTCACCATCGCTTCCAGTTCTTCGGGCTGGTCCTGTTGCGGCACGGCATGGGCCGCGAAAGCAATCAGGAGGCAGGCGGGCAAGAGGAAAAATCGCATGGCGCGTAGGATATGGACGACAAAAACCGGTGTCAATTTCATGCGAATTCGCGATTATGCCTGTAACCTATTGTCGCAAATGGGCTTTCTTGAAATCGAAATGGCGTGAATTGTAAAGTTCAAGTTATGCGGGATAAGTTTTTACGAGGCTGTAATCCAAAAGTTTTGAATTGATGACCCGCCGTTGTACGAATTTTTTCTAGTACTGAGTTCGAAAGGGTTCCCATGTACGCATCGTTCTTGCGGATCACGCTTCTGATCACGGGCGCTTTGGCTGCCGCCGCGGGTACGGCCGCGGCGGCACCGCGGCCGCAGGTCGTCGCTTCCGGCCTGGAAAATCCCTGGGGCGTGGCCTTTCTTCCGGGCGGCCGCTTCCTCGTGACCGAGAAGGCCGGTCGCATGCGGGTGGTGGAAGCCGACGGGAAGCTGGGCGCGCCGTTGGCAGGCGTCCCAACGGTGGCTTCCGGTGGCCAGGGCGGCTTGCTGGACGTGCTGGCGGATTCGGACTTCGAAAAGAACCGCACCTTCTATTTCTGCTTCTCCGAGCCCGAAGCAGGCGGTTCGGCGAACGGCACGGCGCTGGGGCGCGCGCAGCTCTCGGCGGACGGCAACCGCCTCGACAACCTGCGCATCATCTTCAGCCAGCGCCCCAAGGTCGCCAGCCGCGCCCACTTCGGCTGCCGCATCGTCGAAGCCAAGGACGGCACCCTGTTCCTGACCCTGGGCGATCGCTTCGGCCGCAAGGACGACGCCCAGGCGCTCGACAACCACATCGGCAAGCTGGTGCGTATTTCCAAGGACGGCGCGGCGCCCGCGGACAACCCCTTCGTGGGCCGGCCCGGCGCGTTGCCCGAGATCTGGAGCTACGGGCACCGCAACGGACAGGGCGCGGCACTGGCGCCGGACGGCAAGCTGTGGATGCACGAGCACGGCGCCCAGGGCGGTGACGAGATCAACATTCCCGCGCCGGGCCGCAACTACGGCTGGCCGGTGATCACCTACGGCGAGAACTACGGCGGCGGCAAGATCGGGGAGGGCATCACGCGCAAGGAGGGCATGGAGCAGCCGCTGCATTACTGGGTGCCCTCGATCGCGCCTTCGGGCATGGCCTTCCTGACCAGCGATCGCTACGGCGCGGCGTGGAAGGGCAACCTGTTCGTGGGCTCGCTCAAGTTCGGCTACCTCGATCGCATCGAGCTGCGCGACGGCAAGGTCGTGGCGGAGCACCGCCTGCTGGATAGCCGAGCCCGCATCCGGGACGTCAAGCAGGGGCCGGATGGCCTCCTCTACGTGCTGACCGACCAATCCGACGGCAAGCTCATCCGCCTGCTGCCTGACTGAGTCGGTTCGGCAACCCGATGCCCGTCGCGGCCCACCGCGACGGCCGGCGAAGCACGCGAGCCCGATCAGGCCGGCCGTTCGGTGGTACGGTCCGAAGCTTTCCCACCCTCTGCTGCTTCCCGAAAGATTTGCTCCCATGCTGCTCGACGCCTCGCAATCCCAATTGGTCCTGGTCGACTACCAGCAGCGCCTCATGCCCGCCATCTTCGAGGCGCAGGCCGTGCTCGCGAATGCGGTGCGGCTGGGCCGCATGGCACGCCTGCTGGAGGTTCCGGTCTTCGGTACCGAGGAGAACCCGTCGAAGCTGGGCGAGAACGTGGCCGAGCTGCGCGCCCTGTGCCAGCGCACCTTGCCCAAGATGCATTTCAGCGGCGTGGAAGAGGGCCTGGCCGACTGGTTGCGCGCGCCGGCCAAGGCGCCGCAGGGCAATGCACGCAGCCTGCCCAAACATCTTCAGAAGGCGCAGCAGCCCGCCGAGGAGCGAAACACGATCGTGATCGCCGGCTGCGAGGCCCACGTGTGCCTGCTCCAGACCGCGCTGGACCTGCTCGAGGACGAGTTCGAGGTGTGGGTCGTCACCGACGCCTGCGGCTCCCGCACCGAGCGCAACCGCGATGCGGCCTTCGATCGCCTGGCCGGTGCCGGCGCCGAGCTGGTGACCACCGAGATGGTCGGCTTCGAGTGGGTGCGCACGGCCGAGCACCCGCGCTTCAAGGATGTGTTGGAGTTGATTCGCTAGAGGGCGATCCGGCGTGGTGTCCCGAAAAGCCGCTCGGTTCGCGGAAGTCCAGCCCTGTTCGACTCAGAGCCTCATTGCGTAATTCATGATTTTGCCGACCACTTCTTTTGGAACGTCATAGGCGCTAAGGACGAGTGGAAGTTCCATCAGGCGGTTCTCTTCGGCCTGTCGCCGCGCGGCATTGGCACTCAGCTTCTCGCGAATTGGCTGCCACAAGCCCCCGTTGTCCGAAATAGGGCTTAGCACCTCGATGCAGGCATGGGCATTCACCGCATCGAAGATGTGAGCGAATTTTTCTTCTTCAGCAGGACGGGGTTCGAATGTTGCATGTTGGGAATATTGGTACTGTTTTTTAGGCAACCGCAACTCCCGCACGTTCCTCAAGTCGTCATCGCATAGCTGGCATTCAGACAGGTCGATGTGGGTGATACCGCTGCTGCCCACGCCCGCCATGAATCGGCTGAAATCCGTCTGCGGCGTCCTTGAATGCCGATCCCACATTGATTTTCCCAGGCGCTTGGCCTCGCCTCGCTGCTTACGCAGATCGTACGGCCCCGTCTGCCGGGCCAAGCGAAGGACACGCAGCGCAGGGCAGGCCTGCACCGTCTGTCCCAGAAGAGGGAAGTCGGCAGAAGGAATGGGCTCCCACTCATCGTTGATTCTGAGCCGGGTGCTCGACAGATCCAGCACCCTCACGCCGCCGCCCTGCTGCTCCATCAGCACCTGCAGCAATGTCTTCAAGGTGTCCACCTCAAGCCGCGCGCCACTCAGGTCGATGCACCGCAGTTCGCGCAGCACGGCGGGGTGCTTGTTCAACAGATCGACCAGTCCTCTGACATCGTCTGCATTTATCACGACTGCTGCCCAATCCAGCGTGGCATGAGGCAGCATCTGTTGACGCGAGGCTTGGTGAGCGAAGGTTTCGAGCAGTTCGAGTTGGTCTGTCCTGTTGGCTCTTGCCAACGCCAAGTTGTCGGACAGGTTGATTGCCAATTCGCGCCCGGGTGGGTTCAGCCAAGCCTTGTTGGCCAGCAGAGGGGCCGGCGTCAAGCCGCAGGACTGCAGGTCCCACTCAACAATGTTCGAACTTGCAACCGCCGGCGCCAATTCGGGCAAGGCTTGGTCCAGGGGGTGGTCGCCCAGGCCCAAGCGTTTCAAGTGGGGCAGCCCCTTGACCAGACGACAAAGCGTCTGGATGTGCGTGGCTCCCAAGCGCACCAACTTGGCGGAGCCATCCTTGTGGACCCTTGGAAATTTGAGGTACGACAGATTCAGTTCCTCGAGCCTGGCGCCTTGCTCACCGGCCTTGATCAGCGCATCCAGCAGAACGCTGATGCCGCTCAGGGTGGCATGTCCCAGGTCGATGCGCGTGATGAGGGTGCCCAACAGGGTGGGCTGCTTCTCGATCAGGGCGGCCAGGAAGTTCAGCCCGGCCTCGGTAAGCAATGGGATGGACGCCCCCACCCGTGGCGGCATCAACGTGCCAGAGTGGAAGTGTCACCAACCACTTGAACCGAGAGGGGCGTCCACCATGAAGATTACGACTATCGGCATTGACTTGGCAAAGAACGTGTTCCAGGTGCACGGGGTCGATGAGCATGGCAAGGCCGTGCTGAGAAAGCAGCTCCGGCGCGATCAGATGGCCATGTTCTTCGTCAACCTCCCTCCGTGCGTCATCGGCATCGAAGCGTGCAGCAGTGCCCACCACTGGGCGCGCAAGCTCGTGGCGATGGGTCATACCGTGCGGCTGATGGCGCCGCAGTTCGTCAAGCCGTACGTCAAGACTAACAAGAACGATGCCGCCGATGCGGAAGCCATCTGCGAGGCTGTTGGGCGGCCCAACATGCGCTTTGTGCCGGTAAAGAATGTCGAGCAGCAAGCGGTGCTGGCCCTCCACCGCGTACGCCAAGGCTTCGTCAAGGCGCGCACGGCGCAAGCCAACCAGATTCGCGGCCTGCTTGGCGAGTTCGGCATCATCATCCCGCAGGGCATCGGCTACATCGCCACGCGTGTTCCGGGGCTGATCGAAGACGCTGCCAACGAACTGCCCGGCGCGTTTCGGCTGCTGGTGCAACGCTTGCTCGATCACCTCAAGGAACTGGATCGTCAGGTCGAGGAACTCGAGGGGAAGATCCAGGCTTGGCACCGCGGCAGTGAGCTCGGTCGCAAGCTTGCTCAGGTTCCGGGGATCGGGCCGATCACCGCCAGCGCGCTGGTCGCGTCGATCGGCGACGCCAAAAACTTCGATAGCGGTCGCCAGGTTGCAGCGTGGCTGGGACTTGTACCGAAACAGCATTCCTCGGGCGGCAAAGCCAGCCTGCTGGGCATGAGCAAGCGAGGCGACACCTACCTTCGAACGCTGCTGATACATGGCGCACGCTCGGTGATCTATCGAGTCAGCCAAAAGGTTGAGTCATGTGGATGGATTGCCGCCGTGGTTAACCGGCGCAACAAGAACGTGGCAGCAGTGGCGCTGGCGAACAAGAACGCCCGGATCGTATGGGCGCTTCTGGCGCACGATCGCCACTTCGATGCCGGCTATGTGCGCCAGATAGCACCGGTCTAGAACGTCGCACCGGCATCAACACTCAGGGAGAACGACCACCGATTGCTCAGGCGATCATGAAGTGATGGCAAGACAGGTCAGACCGTGGTTGGCACAGCCCGCGCCGGACGAGGCACACAAAGTGCGTGTAAGCGATCGAGGCGTCAACCAGCTCATCCCATCAGGGACCGCGGCTCAAAGCTGCAACCAGAGTCCGAATGTACGGGTGCAATCTTTACCTTCGAGTCGTCATCATTGAGAGCTTGGCAAAGGGGGCGTCCATGTACGTCTGGTACCTGAGGTCCAGGGCATGCGGTTGCGTGGCCACCAGCGCCTTGAACTTGTGCTCATTCTGTAAATTGATGCAATCCGCAATCGGTTTGCGGGCGAGCATGTCCTGGATGCGCGCGTCCGTCGGAGACAGGCTCTCGAGCTTGGGCATCGACGTCATGACAGCGGAGAAGGCACGCCACAGCGGCATCGTTGCGCCGCTGATCACCTCCTGTTCGAAGAACGGCAGCACTTGCTCCGGCAAGATGAGCTGCTCCAGCCCGCCATGCCCCTTGATGGCTTGTAAAAAATCCGCCAGATCTTGCGGACCGCTGAACAGTCCGGGGTTGTCCGACAGATCGAGGGTTCGCAGACAGGGACGTTGGGCCAGCAGTGTCACCAATGTGGGCAGGCGATCGGCTTGCAGGCCACAGCGCGAGAGCTTGAGCTCGGCGAGCGAAGCGGAAGCCTGAGCGCCGGGCTCACACAGTGCGTCCAGCACGCATCCGATCTCATCGGCCCGCCCTGCGCTCAGATCGATGCCTTGGATGTGGTGCTCCTCCAGGATCGCCTTGTGTTCTTTGAGCAGCCTGGCCAGGCACGCCATTCCTTGCGGGTTGACGGTCTGAGTGCTCAGGTCCAACACAACGACGGATTGGCGCTTCATGGCAATCAGGAGTTCCAGCACGGCCGCGAGCTTGTTCTCGTTGAGGTAGTGGGCAAACCAGACCCCGACCGTTTGCTGCGACAGCGCCATGCCCTGGAAGGTCTTGGACCAGCCCTGCCTTTCAAGTGAGAACGGGGAATCGCCTTTGGAAGTTCGTTTCATGAGGAGCTCGGCGGGGCATTGGTGCCCGACGGAAGACGAAGGGCTTCATCGAGGCGAATTATCGACAAGCCCGCCGCTTGCGCACCGCCTCCGCGAGTTTCTGCAACATTGGCACCGTCCGCGCAAAGCCGATGCACGCGTCGGTGATCGACACGCCGTGCTTCAGCGGCACGCCTGGCACCAGGTCCTGCCGGCCTTCCTCCAGGTGGCTTTCGATCATCACGCCGGAGATGCGGCGTTCGCCGCCCGCGATCTGCGCTGCCACATCGTCCGCCACTTCGACCTGGCGCCGGTGCTGCTTGCTGCTGTTGCCGTGGGACAGATCGATCATCACCTGCTCGCGCAGGCCCAGCCCGCGCAGCACCTCGCAGGTCGCTGCCACGTCGGCGGCCGCGTAGTTGGGTGTCTTGCCGCCGCGCAGGATGACGTGGCAGTCGTCGTTGCCGCGGGTCTCGAAGATGGCGGCCATGCCCATCTTCGTCATGCCCATGAAGGCATGCGGCGCCCGCGCGGCGAGGATCGCGTCGGCAGCCACCCGGATGCTGCCGTCGGTGCCGTTCTTGAAGCCCACCGGGCAGCTCAGCCCCGAGGCCAGCTGACGGTGGCTCTGGCTCTCCGTCGTCCGTGCGCCGATCGCGCCCCAGGAGATCAGGTCGGCGATGAACTGCGGGCTCAGCAGGTCGAGGAACTCCGTGCCGGTCGGCAGGCCCATCGTCGTCAACGCCAGCAGCAGGCGCCGCGCGCGCTCCAGCCCTTCGTTGATCGCGAAGCTGCCGTCCAGGTGCGGGTCGTTGATGTAGCCCTTCCAGCCCACCGTGGTACGCGGCTTCTCGAAGTAGGTGCGCATCACGATCAGCAGGGCGCCGTGCAGCTCGTCGGCGACGGCCTTCAGCCGGTGGCCGTATTCGAGCGCTTGCTCGTGGTCGTGGATCGAGCAGGGCCCGACGACCACTACAAGCCGGTCGTCGCGGCCGTGCAGCACGTCTGCGATCGCGGCGCGGCTGGCCTCCACCAGCGCGAGCGTGTTGTCGCGCACCGGCACGCGCTCCTGCAGCAGCGCGGGCGTGATCAAGGGGCGGACGGCGCCGATGCGCACGTCGTCGATGCGGGTGGTATCGAGCGTGCTGTCGCGGGAGCCGATCTCGGCATCGTGGAGGGGGTCGTCAAGTCGGGTCATTGGAGTACCTTCGCCTTCGGCTGCGTTGCTATTCGCCTTCGGAACGGCCGTGCGGCCCATGGGGCTGGCGGCGGCTCGCTCGAAGGTGAAGAGCCCCGGATTGTCCGCTCATAATCCTGCCCTTCGCGGCGCTCTCGTCGAGCGCGTTCCCACTTCCTGGAGTCACCTTATGTCCGATGTCATTCCCGCAACCCTGATCGCCGGGGACGGCATCGGCCCCGAGATCGTCGATGCGACGCTCGCCGCCCTCGACGCCCTGAAGGCGCCCTTCGCTTGGGATCGCCAGATTGCCGGGCTCGCCGGCGTGCAGCAGGCGGACGACCCGCTGCCAGCGGCCACGCTCGACAGCATCCGCCGCACCCGCCTAGCCCTGAAGGGGCCGCTGGAGACGCCATCCGGCGGCGGCTACCGTTCCTCCAACGTGCGGCTGCGCGAGGAGTTCAAGCTCTACGCCAACCTGCGCCCGGCACGCACCATCATCCCAGGCGGCCGCTTCGACAACATCGACCTCGTGGTCGTCCGCGAGAACCTCGAGGGCCTGTACATCGGCCACGAGCACTACGTACCGATCGACGGCGATCCCCACGCGGTGGCAATGGCCACCGGCATCAACACGCGCCAGGGCAGCCGCCGCCTGCTGGAGTTCGCCTTCGACACCGCCGTCGCGACCGGCCGCAAGAAGGTCACGCTCGTGCACAAGGCCAACATCATGAAGGCGCTGACCGGCCTTTTCCTGGAGACCGGCCTCGACCTCTACGAGCGCAAGTACAAGGGCAAGTTCGAGCTCGACACGGTCATCATCGACGCCTGCGCGATGAAGCTGGTGCTCAACCCTTGGCAGTTCGACATGCTGGTCACGACCAACCTCTTCGGCGACATCCTGTCCGACCTGGTCGCGGGTCTCGTGGGTGGCCTGGGCATGGCACCCGGCGCCAACATCGGCGCCGAAGCAGCCATCTTCGAGGCCGTGCACGGTTCCGCGCCGGACATCGCGGGCAAGGGCATCGCGAACCCGACCGCACTGCTGCTGGCTGCCGCCTTGATGCTCGACCACTGCCGGCTGCCGGAGCTGGCAACGCGCCTGCGCAAGGCCATCGACGAGACCCTGAACATCGACAAGGTGCGCACCGGTGACCTGGGCGGCAGCGCCGGGACCGCGGCCTTCACCAAGGCGCTGGTGAGCCGGATCGCCGGCGGCTGAGCCTACTTGCCGACGATCGTCAGCTCGCGGTCATTCGCCGTCACGTCGAAGAGCGAGAGCAGTTCCGGGCCGAGCACGGCGTCCGTCGACTTGCTGCCGAGGTGCTGGCCGACCACGACGGTCGCCTGCGGCACCCGGAAGGGCCCGAAGGTCATGGGCACGCGTTCGATGCGGCGCGCGTCCGTGCCAGCCCCGGCGGTCTGGATATAGGCGGGGGCACCGCCGATCAGGTTCGCCCGCGCCGCGAAGTCCTCGCTCACCGCGACTCCGGTGTTGACCGTTGCTGCGCGATCGATCGCGAACTGGACCGGAAAGCCGTTGACCGTGCCGCGAATCCAGAAGCGGCCGTCCTGGCCGATCGGAACGGTGATCGACCTCGACCCATCGAGCGAGATGTTCTCGCTCTTTCCCTTGGGCTGGCTGCTGGTCTCGACCAGCACGCAGTCGCCCGAGCGCGCCTTCGCGGCCCGGGCGTCGGCTGGCACGTTGGTGTAGGCCTTGCCGCACTTGAAGATGGGCTCCGCCGCGGCGGGCAGGGCGGCCAGGGCGCCAAGCGCCATCGCGACCTGCGCACCGATGCGGCGCAGCGCTTTTCCGGATCCAGGGTGGTCGAGCATGACATCACCTCGCGAGTGAAGGGGACTCGACGATGCGCCCGTTGGCGTGCACCTGTTGTCATCCAAATCCGATGCCGGCTGAACGGTCCGTGGCAGCCGACTGATGGCGCTCCGGCGCCTCGGCTTCTTCAGGACGCCAGCTGCTTCATCTCCGCATAGAGGTCCGCCTTGCCCTCGAAGCCGATGCCCGGCAGTTCGGGCAGCACGACATGGCTGTTGTCGACCTTGACCCCGTCCGGAAAGCCGCCGTAGGGCTGGAACAGGTCGGGGTAGGACTCGTTGCCGCCCAGCCCCAGCCCGGCCGCGATCGCCAGCGACATCTGGTGGCCGCCATGCGGCACGCAGCGCGAGGGCGACCAGCCGTTGTCCTTCAGCATGTCCAGCGTGCGCAGGTACTCGACCAGGCCATAGCTGAGCGCGCAATCGAACTGCAGGTAGTCGCGATCCGGGCGCATGCCGCCGTAGCGGATCAGGTTGCGCGCATCCTGCATCGAGAACAGGTTCTCGCCGGTGGCCATCGGGCCGCTGTAGTGCTCGGCGAGCTCGGCCTGCAGCGCGTAGTCCAGCGGATCGCCAGCCTCCTCGTACCAGAACAGGTCGTACGCCGACAGCGCCTTCGCGTACTCGACGGCGGTCTTCAGATCGAAGCGGCCATTGGCGTCCACCGCCAGCTTCTGGCCCGGCCCGAGCAGCCTGAGCACCGCTTCGATGCGCTTGCAGTCCTCGGCCAGCGAGGCGCCGCCGATCTTCTTCTTGACGACCGAGTAGCCGCGGTCCAGGTAGCTGCGCATCTCGCGCTCGAGGCCCTCCAGGCCCTGGCCCGGCCAGTAGTAGCCGCCGGCGGCGTAGACGAAGACCTTGCGGTTCGGCTTGCCGGTGCCGTAGCGCTCGGCGAGCAGCTGGTAGAGCGGCTTCTGCTCGATCTTCGCCACCGCATCCCACACCGCCATGTCGATCGTGCCGACCGCGACCGAGCGCTCCCCGTGTCCGCCGGGCTTCTCGTTGGTCATCATGGTGGCCCAGATTCTGTGGGGATCGAGGTTGTCGCGGTCGTCGTCGACCAGCGAGGCCGGCTCGGCCTCCAGGATGCGCGGGCGGAAGCGCTCGCGGATCAGCGAGCCCTGGCCGTAGCGGCCGTTCGAGTTGAATCCGTAGCCCACCACCGGCTTGCCGTCGCGGATCACGTCGGTGACCACGGCGACGAGGCTCAGGGTCATCTTCGAGAAATCGATGTAGGCGTTGCGGATGTTCGACCTGATGGGCTTGGTCTCTTCCTTGATGTCGATGATCTTCATGGTGGCACTCGAGGGTTAGCGCGGCAGCGAGGAGCCGCCGCAGATCTGGATGTCCTGGCCGGTGATGGCGCCGGCCTGTGGTGAAAGGAGAAAGGCGACGAGCGCTGCGACCTCGTCCGGCCGGATGAGGCGGCCGATGGGTGGCAGCACGGGCGCTTGCGCGGCGCGCGAGGGGTCGCAGGTCATCGCGGTCTGCGTCGCCGCCGGCGACACCACGTTGACAGTGACGCCGCGTGCGGCCACTTCCGCGGCCCAGCTGCGCGCCAGCGCCACCAGTGCAGCCTTCGAGGCGGCGTACTGGCTGCGGCCGGCCTTGCCCTGCGCGACACGGCTTCCCACGAGCACGACGCGGCCTTGCCCGGCTTGCGCCATCGCCGGAAGCAGCACGTTGGCGATGCGCGTGGCCGCATCGACATGCAGCCGCCACATCAGTTCGCCGTCGGCGAGGTCGAGGCTGCCAACGGCGCCGACGCGCAGCACGCCGGCCGCGTGGACGACGGCCGTGATGCCTTGCACCCGCCGCGCCGCCTCGTCGGTCGCCGCCGCGCTCGAGAGGTCGACCTCGACGCCCGCGAACGCAGGGTCCGTGATCGTCGGCGCCGCGCGGTCGAAGCCCGTGACCCGCCACCCGCCCGTCAGCAGATGCTGCGCGATGGCGAGGCCGATGCCGGAGCTGCTGCCGGTCACCAGTGCGTGCGGGCTATTCGGCACGGATGCTCGCCTCGGAAATGATCTTGGCCGAGCGGGCCATGTCCTCCTTCTGGAAGGCGGCGAAATCCGCGATGCTGCCCGGCGTGAGCAGCAGGCCCTGGACGGTGAGCTTGTCCTTGAAGTCGGGCGCGTTCACCGCCTTGTTGACCTCGGCGTTCAGGCGCTGCGCGATCTCCTGCGGCATCTTCGCCGGCGCCCACAGGCCGTACCAGCTGTAGAACTCGTAGCCCGGCAGCGTCTCGCCGACCGTCGGCGTGTCGGGCATGCTCGGGATGCGCGACTTCGAGGTCACGGCCAGCACCTTCAGCATGCCGCTCTTCGCGTACTGGGCCGAGCCCAGCACCGGATCGACGAAGCCGTCGATCTGGCCGCCGATCAGGTCCTGGTAGGCGGGGCCCGAGCCCTTGTACGGCACGACCAGGTAGTCGATGCCGCTGGCGCGCTTGAGCAGCTCGGTCGACAGGTGGCCGGCGGAGGCCGATGAACCGATGGCGAAACTGAGCTTGCCCGGGTTGGACTTCGCGTGCGCGATCAGCCCCTTGAGGTCGTTCACCGGCAGGTTCTTGTTGACCGCGATCGAGAGCGGCGCCTTCGCGACCAGCGCGACCGGCTGGAAGTCCTTGTTGACGTCGTAGGGGGTGGACTTGACCACCATCGGCGTGGTCGTGAAGGTCGAGGGGCTGAACAGCAGCGTGTAGCCGTCGGGAGCGGCGCGGGCCACCGCTGCGGAGCCGATGGCACCGCCGGCGCCCGCGCGGTTGTCGACGACCACGCTCTGGCCCAGCTGCTCGCCGAGCTTCTGCGCCAGCATGCGACCCACGGTGTCGAGCGTGCCGCCGGGCGGGAAGGGAATGACCATCGTGATGGGCTTGGCGGGCCAGGCTTGGGCCCCGGCGCTGCCGGCCAGGCCGAGCAGCACGGCGGAGAGCGCGCAATGCGCGAGAGTCCTGCGTTGCATGGCGGTCCTCCTCAGCGCGGCAGCAGGCCGGCGTTGTCGAGCGCCGCGCGCAGGGCCTGCATTTCGGCCTCGCTCGGTGCTTCGGTCGGCGGCCGCGCCGTCGGGTCCTTGATCACGCCGGCCAGGTACATCCCCGCCTTCATGCGCGCATGGGCCTCGCCCGTGGGCTCGCCGCCGCCGTACACCGCGTCCTTCAGCGGCGTGATCAGGGCCTGCACCTTCATCGCCTTCCTCAGGTCGCCGGCCTTCACCGCTTCCCACAGGTCGTTGATGAGGCTGGGAATGAAGGTCGCGAAACCGACCAGCGCGCCATCCACGCCTTGCACCATGGTGGCCAGCAGGTACTCGTCGTGGCAGGTCAGGATCGACTTGGAGGCATCGGCCTCGCGAATCGCCTTGATGTCGCTGGCGTACTTGTTCATGTCGCGCTGGCCGACCTTGAAGGCCTGCACGTACGGCAGCTTTGCGAGTTCCGCCAGCGTGGCGGACGAATACGCGGCGCGCGTCCAGGCCGGGTACACGTGGGCCACCAAGTCCAGGCCCGCTTCGGAGATCGCCTCGAAGTAGTCGATGACATGTCCGGCGCGGAAGCCGAAGCGCAGCCAATGGTGCGGCGGCATGACATCCAGCGCGCGAGCGCCGGCGTCGCGCGCCATGCTGGCGTGCTCCTTGGCTTCGAGGAGGCCTTCGCAGACGATCGAGGAGATCACCGGCAGACGGCCCTCGAGCTCGCTGGCGACGATGCGGGTGACCTCGGCACGCTCCTTCGCCGTCAGCGAGAACACCTCGCCCGTGTGGCCGTTGGTCATCACCGCCACCACGCCGCGCTGCTGCGCAAGCCAGGATGCATGCCGCCGCAGCTCTGCCTCGTCGATGCGGAAGTCGCGCGTGAACGGGCAGGCGATGGCGGGAATGATCCCGCGGTAGTTCTGGATGGTCGGCATGATGTCTCCTGGGTTGAAAATCCTGGCGCGCCGGCAGGCGCTTGCGAGTGTCCCAATGGTCGTTGCCCGACGCGCCGAAGGCCAATGCCCGTTTTCTCTTCTTGTATGCCGCCAAAGCACCGCCGATGAACTTCCTGTGGCTCGAAGACTTCCTCGCCCTGGCTGCCACGGGCAACTTTTCGCGCGCCGCCGAAGAGCGGCACATGACCCAGCCTGCCTTCAGCCGGCGCATTCGCGCGCTCGAGGAGTGGCTCGGCGTCGTGCTGATCGATCGCACCACCCATCCAGCGACGCTCACCGAACCCGGCGAATGGTTCCGCTCCCTCGCGCAGGAGCTGCTTTCGCGCGTGGCGCGCCTGCCCGACGAGGCGCGCGCCGTCGCCGATGCGAGCTCGGCCACCTTGCGGATCGCCGCGACGCACGCCTTGTCGCTGACCTTCATGCCCGCGTGGCTGCGCGGGCTCGAATCGGGTGCGCCGGCCGGGCCGATGCAACTGGTGTCCGACGTGATGCAGCAATGCGAGGCCCTCATGCTGCAGGGACGCACGCAATTCCTGCTGTGCCACGGGCATGCCCAGGCGCCCGGACGGCTGGAGGGCGGCGGATTTCCCTCGTGCGTGGTCGGCGCCGACGTACTGATCCCGGTCTGCGCGGCCGGCGAACGGCGTCGGCCGTCCCATTCGCTGCGCGGCACGGCTTCGGCGCGCGTCCCCTTGCTCGCCTACAGCACCGAGTCCGGGCTGGGCCGTATCGTGCGTGCCGTGCTGGGCGCCAGGCTCGAGGAGCTGGCGACACAGGTGGTCCTGACGGCGCACCTGGCGACGGTGCTCAAGACCATGGCGCTCGAAGCCCGCGGCATCGCCTGGCTGCCTGCCAGCCTGATCCAGGCCGAACTCGCTGACGGCGCGCTCCTGCCGGTCGGGGAGGGCCGGTGGAACGTGGCGCTCGAAATCCGCCTGTTCCGCACGCCGGGCAAGCTCCCCAGGGCCGCGGAGCGCTTCTGGGACGCCGTGACGCAGGCGGCGCGGGCCGGCCCCGACGTGCGAGCCGTGTAGACTGCCGGGTTTTTCATCCGGCGGTATGGCGCAAGTCTCAACGCGCACAGCTTTCACCGGCTCGGCGCTCACTCGCTTGCTCGCCCGATTGGCCGACATCGACGTTCCAGAGTCCAGGCATGCCTTCGCCGATCGGCTGAGCCAGTGGCTCGGCTGGACGGATGCGATCTCGCTGTCCGGGGTGCTGAACGGCAGTCCGGCGGTGGTGCCGGCCGGCCTTCGCACTGCTCGAGGCTCAAGCGAAGAAGACGAGTGCGTTCGCCTGCGCGGCGTGCTGGCGAAGGCCATTGCCGACGACAGCGCGCTGCTCGCCGCCGAGAAGGAGCAGCCGGGCAACCCGGACAGCCCGGACAACCCGGACAACCCGGGCAAGGCCGCCGACTTCTCGCCTTACCGCAGGCGCTATGTCGCCAGGCAGCAGACGATGGAAATGGCCATCGGCCCTTTGCGCGAGCGCCTGCGGGCGAGCCTGGCGGCCCGGTCGCCAGCGATGGCGCAGCTCGCCGCCCTGGACGCCGTGATGGAGCAGGCCTTGAGCGCGCAGGAATACAGGCTGCTCGCAACGGTGCCCGGACTGCTGGAAAAGCATTTCAGGCGGTTGCGGCAGGCGCACCAGGCGGTGCCGGACGAGCCCGAGGGCGGGGTGCCGCAGGTGGCGTGGCAGGACGTGTTCCGCAAGGACATGCAAGCCGTGCTGCTCGCCGAACTGGATATTCGATTGGAACCGGTCGAAGGGCTGCTCGAGGCCCTTCGCAAGAGCTCATGAACAGATCACTTCACTACTTCGTTTTCTTCGTCGGGCTGGCCGCCGTGTGCTGGGTCGGCGCCGGGTACATCGGATCGAGTCCGCTCGCCCTGGCGATCACGCTGCTCGTCGGCGCGTTCTACCTGATTGGCGCGCTGGAGCTGCACCGCTTCCAGCAGGCCACGTCGACCCTGGAACGTGCCGTGGCGGACCTGCCCGATGCGCCTCCGAGCCTGGGCCCATGGCTCGAGCAGTTGCATCCGTCCCTGCGCAACGCCGTACGCCTGCGCATCGAGGGCGAGCGCGTCGGCCTGCCCGGACCGGCCCTGACGCCGTACCTCGCCGGCCTGCTGGTGCTGCTCGGCATGCTGGGCACCTTCCTGGGCATGGTCGTCACGCTGAACGGCACCGGCGCGGCGCTGGAGGGCGCGACGGACCTGCAGGCCATCCGCGCCTCGCTGTCGGCGCCTGTCAAGGGTCTGGGCCTGGCCTTCGGCACCTCGGTCGCAGGCGTCGCAGCGTCCGCGATGCTGGGCCTCGCCTCGGCCCTGTGCCGGCGCGAGCGCCTGCAGGCCGGCCAGATGCTCGACACCCGGATCGCGACCGCCCTGCGCCCCTGGTCGCGGGCCCATCAGCGCGAGGAGTCCTTCAAGCTGCTGCAGCAACAGGTCCACGGGATGCCCGAACTGGTCGACCGGCTGCAGGCCATGATGGCGATGATGGAACGGCAGAGCCAGGCCTTGAGCGAGCGGCTCATCTCCAGCCAGGACAGCTTCCACGGCAAGGCCGAGGCCGCGTATGCGGAACTCGCTTCGTCGGTCGGCCGTTCGCTGAACGAAAGCCTCACCGAAAGCGCCCGCGTGGCCGGCGCCACCTTCCAGCCCGTCGTCGAAGCCGCCATGGCCGGGATCGTACGCGAGGCTGCCGCGCTGCACGGCACCATCGAGCACAGCGTGCAGCGGCAACTGGACGGCCTGTCGACGCGCCTCGAAACCACCACCGACACGATGGCCGGGCTGTGGCAGGACGCACTCGCCGGGCATCGCCGCGACAGCGAGGCGTTGTCGCAGGATCTGCGCGGCACCTTCGACCAGTTCGCCCAGACCTTCGAGCAGCGTTCGGCCTCCCTGGTGGAGAGCGTGTCTGCCCGCCTGGAGACCACGGTAAGCAGCGTGTCGCAAAACTGGCGCGATGCGCTCGCCCAGCAGGAGCGCGCCAGCGAGCGGCTGTCGGGCGACACGCAGCAGGCTTTGACCGCCGCCGCGGCCACCTTCGAGCAACACTCGGCTTCGCTACTGCGCACGGTGGATCAGGCCCATGTGGCGCTGCGGGCGGAGGTGGCCTCGCGCGACGAACAACGCCTGGCAGCCTGGACGGATGCGCTCCAGGCCATGGCCGTGTCGCTCCAGCACGAATGGCAGCAGGCAGGCGCCCGCGCCGAAGGCCAGCAGCAAGCAATCTGCACGACGTTGGCAGAGACCGCCCGCGACATCTCCGAGCGGGCCGAAGCACAGGCCAGCCGCACCATCGCAGAGATCACGCAGCTCGTGCAAGCCGCCTCGGAAGCCCCGCGCGCCGCCGCCGAGGTCATCGGCGAGCTGCGCCAGAAGCTTTCCGAAGGCATGGCGCGCGACAACGAAATGCTGGAAGAACGCAGCCGCATCCTTGAAACGCTCGCGACCCTGCTCGACACTGTGAACCATGCCTCCGCGGAGCAGCGTTCAGCCATCGATGCGCTGGTCGCTGCCTCGGCCGATCTGCTCGACCGCGTCGGCACCCGCTTCACCGAGAAGGTCGATGCGGAAGCCGGCAAGATGGCCGAGGTCGCGGCCCAGCTCACCGGCAGTGCCGTCGAGGTGGCGAGCCTGGGCGAAGCCTTCGGCCTCGCCGTGCAGCTCTTCAGCCAGTCGAACGACAAGCTCGTCGGTCACCTGCAGCGCATCGAAGCCACCCTCGGCAAGTCCATTGCGCGCAGCGACGAGCAGCTGGCCTACTACGTGGCGCAGGCGAGGGAGGTCATCGACCTGAGCATCATGTCGCAGAAGCAGATCGTCGAAGACCTGCAGCAGCTCGCCGCCAGCCGGGCAGCCGTGGGCAGCGAAGCGTGATGCGCGAGGAGCTCGACGCCGGCCTGGAGCCGAGCGTGCCGGTCTGGGCGGTGTTCGGCGATCTGATGTCGGCGCTGCTGGGCGCCTTCGTGCTGATCCTCGTGTTTGCAATCGGCATGCAGCTGGAACTCTCGACCCAGCTGCAGGCCGAGATCAAGAAGCGCGAGGCGCAGGCACAGCGGCTGCAGGCCCTCGAGAAAGCCCTCGCGGTCCCGCTGGCGGCGGGTCGGGTGACGCTCAGCAACGGGCGCATCGGCATCAGCGGCAGCGTGCTGTTCGCGTCGAGCTCCGCGGAACTGCAGCCCGAGGGACGGCAACTGCTGAAGAGCCTGAGCACACCGCTGGCTACTTATCTCCAGGCCCGTGACGAAGTGCTGATGGTGAGCGGCTTCACGGACGACCGCCAACTGCGCGATGGCAATCGCCGCTTCGCCGACAACTGGGAGCTCTCCGCCCAGCGGGCCTTGACCGTGACACGCGCGCTGATCGAGGAGGGCATTCCTTCGGGCTCGGTGTTTGCCGCGGCATTCGGTTCGGAGCAGGCGGTCGCGTCGAATGCCGATGCCGACGGACGGTCCAGGAACCGGCGCGTGGAAATGGCGCCGACGCCCCGGCAGCCCGGTGCCGGCGTGAAGCCGTGACTGGCAGCGAAACGTCCGTAGGCGGCATGGCGCCCGAGGCTCCGGCCATCGAGCCCGGCGCAACCCTCGGGGCCTGGCGCGAGCGTGGCGATGACCGCCTCGATCCCGTGCGCTTCGGCTTCATCGAGGCCCTGGCCCGGCGCGCGGCCACCCACCATGGCGAAGCGCGGCGCATCCTGGACGACAAGCTGCTGCAATTGCTGGCGGCCTATGGCGAGGATCTCGAGAAGAGGCGGGACGCACCGGTCGCTCCGGCCGCCTTGAAGCGGGACGATCCACCTGACGCGAGTCCGCTCGCGGGCCTCCTCGACCACATCGCCCGGCATGCGGCGCCGGAGGGAGAAGCCCCGTCGGCGGGTGAGGCGGTGCCAGGTCTTCCTGCCGCGCCTGGCGAGCTGAAAACCCTCGGCTACTTCAGGAGCACCTGGTCGCGGCTCAGCGCCGACCGGCGGCTCACGCAGGCGCTGGCCGCCGTGCCGGAGAACGCCGGCCCGCTCAATTCGCACCAGCTGGTGCATCGCGCGCTCACCTTGATGCGCGAGCTGTCGCCGGAGTACCTCCATCGCTTCATGTCGCACGTCGACGCGCTGCTGTGGCTCGACCGGGCGAATGCGGGCAGTGCCTCGCCGGCCGCAGAGGCTTCGCGCACGGACGGCCGCAAGAAGGGCGCGCGCGGCAAGGCCGGATGAGTCTCCGGGGGCGCTGCGCGCGACGTGGCAGCTCGGGTAATCTCGCCCCATCGAAGATGAGACGAAGGCGCTGGACATGTACATGGAACAAGGCGGCGAAGGCCCCGACCTGCTCCTCTTGCTGCACGGGATGGGCGCGACCGGGGCCGTTTGGTCGCCCATGTGCGCGATGGCCAACGCGCGCTGGCCCGGCCGCTGGGTCGTGATGGACCTGCCTGGCCACGGCCGATCCGATCGTCAGGATTCCTATGCCATCGGGCAGTACGCCGCATCCGTGGCGCGTGCCGTGCTGCCGCATGTCGATCCCTCGGGCCGGCTGGTGGTCCTTGGGCATTCGCTGGGCGGCGTGATCGCGCTGGCCCTGGCCACAGGCTGGTTCGGCGTCGCGCCGCATCGGGTCTTCGGCGCGGGCATCAAGCTCGGGTGGAGCGACGACGAACTCCGGCGCATGGAGACGCTGGCATCCCAGCCCGCCAGGCGCTTTGCCACGGAAGAAGAGGCGTGGGACAGATACCTGAAGGTCTCGGGCCTTGCCGGGATCGCCGACGCAGCGGCACCCGTCATTGCCCGCGGCGTCCGGGGCGAGACGGATGGCTGGTGCCTCGCGATGGATCCTCGAGCCCATGGCGTCGGCAAGCCGCCGATGTCCGACCTGGTGGCGCTGGCTCGCTGCCCGGTCCATCTCGGCCGCGGGCGCGACGACGCATTGGTGACGATGGCGCAGACCCGCTCGCTCGATCCGGGTGCCTCCGACCTCGGCCCGCATGGCCACAACGTGATGGTCGAGGCGCCCGGGCGCGTCTGGGACTGGGTCGCTTCGCACGAATGACTCCCGACAGGCATATGGTCAAAGCGCCAGAAGCTGGCTAAGCTCGCGCCAAAGCGGCGTGCTGGACGGTTCCGCGCATCGGCATGAATTTCGTGCCGACGCCTCCTCTGTCTTGCCTTCGACAAGGAGAGTTCGATGAGCTTGACAGCGAGCCTCGTTCGCGGCCGGCCGTTCTTGCGGCGTTCGGCACAACACGTCGACCTTCGTGGCGCCCTCCTGGCGGCAAGCCTGCTCCTGGCGGCACCGATGCTGGTGAGTTGCGGCGGCGGCGGCGGAGGCTACGCAGGCAATGGGAGCGGCGGCAGCGCTGGGCTGCAGGCACTCGACGAGGCAGCCCTCAAGAGCACGGTCGAAGCGCTTGCGAAGGACATGCAGCTCCCCGGCGTGGTGGCCATCGTCAAGACGCCGCGCGGCAGCTTCGGCACCACGTACGGCGTCACCAGCTACAAGGGCACGACGCCCACGGCCTACGACCAGAAGATCCGCGTGGGCTCGGTCACGAAGTCGTGGGTCGGAACGGTCATCCTCCAGCAGGCGCAAGAAGGCAAGCTCGCGCTGACCGACCCGGTCTCGAAACACTGGCCCGGCGTGCCGAACGGCGACAACATCACGATCGAGGCGCTGCTCACGATGCGAAGCCGCCTTTTCAACTACACCGAGCTGCTCGTGCTCGACCAGACGCTCGACAGCGAGCCGCAGAAGGTGTGGACGCAGCAGGAGTTGCTGGCGCTCGCGTTTGCGCAGCCGCCGTATCCCGAGGGATTTCATTACTCCAACACCAACTCCGTCCTGTTAGGCCTCATTGCGCAGAAGCTGGACGGTGGGAAGCCGCTCGCGGACATCCTGCGCGACCGGCTGTGGACGCCGCTGGGCCTGCGGGACACGTCGTTTCCGCCGATCACGTCCAATGCGATTCCCCCGCCGTATTCCCGCGGCTACATGTACGGCACCAATGTCCAGACCCGGGAGCCCTTGCCGCCCGAGATGGTGGCGGCCGCGCGGGCCGGCACGCTGGCGCCGGGCGACCAGACCGATGCGAATCCCTCGTGGGCATGGGCGGCCGGCGCGGGCATTTCGACGGCCAACGACCTGGTCACGATCATCACGGCGATGGTCGAGGGCCGCCTCCTCGGTCCGGTCATGCAGGCCGGGCGGCTGGCAAGCGTGCGGCTCATCGATCCGTCCGACCCGGCTTCGCCGGGCTACGGCTGGCACCTGGCGAAATTCGGCGAGCTGTATGGCCACACCGGTGAACTGCCCGGGTACAACACCTTTGCGGGACACGACCCCAAGCGCGGCATCACGGTCGTGGTCTGGGCCAACTCGGCGCCGGCCGCGGACGGGCGTGCGCCAGCCACCACGATTGCCGCGGCGCTGATCGGCGCCCTCTATGCGCCGTCCGGCGAGTCGGCTCGGTAGCAGACGTCCATGCGCTGCCTGCTCCGAGCACCTGCCATGCCGGTTCGCCGCCAGTGGCCAGGGCGTCTTGCAGGCGTGCTGATCGGCCTGAGCGTCCTCGCTGCCGGTGGTTGCGGCGGCGGCAGCGGGTCCGGCAACGGTGCGATGCCCTCATCTCCGGGCGCGCTCGGTACGGGGCATCCGCACGCGTTCTTCCATGCCGCGCCCGGCGCTGCCGTGTGCAGCGGCGCCGACCTGTCCGGCGTGCGCACTGCCATCTACGTGTCGCCCCAGGGCACCGAGGACCCGGACTGCGGCACGACCATCACGGCCACCTGCAAGAGCGTGCAGCAGGGCATCCAGCGCTGCACTTCGGAAGGCTGTGCCGTGCTGATGCGTCATGGGCTCTATGCCCCCACCACCCCTGCCCCCACCACCCCCATCGAACTCAAGGAAGGCGTCAGCGTCTACGGCAGCTGCCGTTTCGGCGGCGAGCCGGACCGCAAGTACCGCACCGTCATCCAGGCCAGCCCCACCGGCACCGCCGGCAGCCCGGTGATCGTGGCCTCGGGGATCCAGTCGGCCACCACGGTGCAGGGGCTGGTGGTCATCGGCAGGGACGAAGCCGCGAGCGGCAGCCCGAGCATCGCCATGGCCGTCAGCGGGAGCCGGGGCCTGGTCCTCGCCAACTCCGTGCTCGTGGCCGGCCGGGGCGGCCAGGGCGCGACCGGCGCGAGCTCGAACGGGCTGGCGGGCGGCCCGGGCTTCGCGCCGACATGCGCGACCTGCCGCGGCATGCCGGGCGCCGCGTGTCCTTCCAACCCTCCACCGGCTGGCGTGGGTGACGGCGGTGCCGGCGCCGCGAGCAACGTCTATGACAGCTTCCAATGCATTGGCCGTTGCAGATGCGACCAGAACGCCCAGAACGTGTCTGACAGCCTGGGCCTAGTCGGGCAGAACAGCGGCGCTGCCATCGGCGGCGGGGGTGGGAATCCGGGGGGGATCGGATGCAGTTGCTATAGCGCCGAAGTGGCGGCCGTGGGCGATACGGGCCTGGAGAATCCCGGCACCGGAAACACCGGCGGCACTGCGCAGCCTGGCGCCTGCAGCACGCAGGGTGGCACCGCGAGCAGCCTGGTGTGGGGCGCGCCCGGAGCTCAGGGCACGGCTTGGATACCGGGGACTGGCGGTGCGGGGGCGACCGGGAGCGTCGGCGCGGGCGGCGGCGGAGGCGGCGCCGGCGGCTTCTCCACCTGGGACGGCGACGACCGGGACGGGCTGCCGGGCGGCGGCGGCGGTGGCGGCGGCTGTGGCGGCACGGGCGGTGCGGGCGGACAGCAGGGCGGCGCGTCCATCGCCTTGCTGCTGGTCGATTCGGCGGTGACGCAGGTCGCAAGCGCCAACAGCCTGGTGCCCGGGCCGGGAGGCGACGGCGGCCCCGGAGGGCGGGGCGGCTTGGGCGGACCCGGCGGCAGCGGGGGTGCCGGGATGGTGGACGGCTCAAAGTATTTCGACGTGAAGGGAACCTGCCACACGACCTTTGCGCCGGGGAGCGGCGGGCCGGGCGGCGCGGGCGGCGCCGGTGGTGCCGGAAGTGGTGGCGCGGGCGGCAATGGCGGCCCGTCGATCGGCATCGCCCTGCGCGGCGCATCGCCAGTACCCGACAGCAGCAGCGGCATCTATGCCGGCACGCCCGGCTTGGGCGGCGGTCCGAGTGACGGCGGCGTCAACCCGAACTGCACCGGCGCGCCGGGCGGCTCGGGTGTGGGGGGTGGCGCTGCACGCATCGTCAACCTCGACCAGGGTGCCGCCGTCGGCGCGCGCTAGGCGAAAGCTCGGTCACTCATGATTGTTGTTCCCGGCACCCTCGCAAAGCGGCTCGCCGCCATCGTGCTGGCGCTGACGGCCACCGTCGCAGGCACGCCGGGTTCCGCCCAGGCACCCACCGCGGGTGCCTGTCCGGCCAGCCTGGTGGCGGGCGCCCATGACTACAACGGCCTGACGCTGACCCGCTGCAGCTTCACCGGCCTCGACCTGAGCGGCGCCAACTTCCAGGGCGCAACACTCACGGCCGTCGTCTTCATCAAGACCGATCTCACCGGCGCCCGCTTCGACAACGCGGTGTTCGGGGACAGCGGCAATGCCACCTTTCCCAACGACTTCAGCTTTGCGAACCTGAGCGGTGCCGTCTTCGCCGGCGCGCGCTTCGACGGCCCGACCTACCTGACCCACGCCAATCTCGCGTGCGCCGACTTCTCCAACACGCACCTGGACACGGGCAACGCGATCTTCGGCGACCAGCCGCTGAACATCGCCACCAACCAGAACTGCCGCACGAAGTTCCACAACGCCACGATGAACTGCGAATTCGTGGCCCAGTGGGACCAGCTCGACCTTACGAATGCCAGCATCGCCGCATGCGTCGGCGCGCTGCAGTCCGCGCACGACTTCTCCGGCGGCATCTATTCAGGCGTGATCTTCGACGGGCTCGACCTGACCGGCAGCAAATGGACCGGCGCGGTGCTCGAGCGCGCGAGCTTTCAAGGGGCCACGCTCGACAACGCCACCGGTCTGGCGGGTGCTTCACCCACTCAGATGTCGCGCCTCGGCGGGGCCAAGTTCAACAACGCGAGCATTCGCAACGTCGACATGAGCCACGCCCAGTTGTACGGCGCGCAGTTCACCAATGCCAACCTGAGCAACTCCAGTCTTGCGGGCTCTTCGCTGCAGGCCAACACGGCCGCGACACCACCGATCGAGGGCGCGGCCGTGTTCGACGGCGCCCACCTGCGCGATGTCAATCTCGCCAATGCGGACCTGCAGGGTGCGTCGTTCCAGTTCACCGCCTTCTACGGTACGTTCGGCGGCGCAACGCCGCAGATCCCTTGCCACACGAGCTGCCGCGCGAAGGGCTTCACCTGCGCCTGCGCGACGGCGTCAGGCGCCGATTTGACCGGGGCCAATTTCTCGAACGCCTACCTGTACGGTGTCGATTTCACCGGCACGACCATCGTCAACGGCACGCAGTTCGGCTCGGCGATCCTCACCGGCGCGAGCTTCACCGGCGTTCGCTTCCAGTTCAACGGCGGTGCGGCGCCGAGCTTCACCAAGGCAGCGTTGCAGGGCACCACTTTCGATTCCACGGCCAACCTCGTCAACGCCGTCTTCCTCGATGCCTTCGTCGATCTCGGTACCCCCGGTTCGAGCCGCACCGGCAACGACCTGCTCCTGCAGCTCCCTGCCGACTACACACGCTTCCGGGGATGGCAGGGCACCACCGCCAGTCCGTGCGTGCTCGCGAGCTACAACAGCCTTTCCGCCGTGCCGTCCACCGCGGTGATGACGTGCCCGAACGGCAATTCGGCCGTCTGCGGCGACGGCAGCACGCCCGGGTCGATCGCGTACTGGAAGAGCGGCATCGCCATGAGCGCCAACACGCCGGTGCCCGGCTGGTACGCCTTGGACGCCACCTACGACAAGGCAGGCGGCAACCCGCCCACTTGCACCAAGCCGGATCCGAACTGGGCCGATCCGCCTCATCGCATGAGGAGAACGCCATGACAGACGAGCGGATCGAAATCGCCGGCCATCCCGGCACCGTCAACCGCCGCAGCTTCCTGACGCAAGGAGTAGGCCTTGGGCTGGGCCTCGGCCTGCCGCCGCTGCTCGCCGGATGCGGCGGCGGCGGAGATGGCGCGCCGTGGATGACACCCGCCAGCAGCCTGGGCTCGTCGACCGGCAAGCACAGCGCAACCCTGTTCTTCAACCTCTCGCACGAAGCGCACGCCGGAAAGACCTATTACCTGACCGGCGGCGGGCAGCGCATTGCGCTGACGCCGGTCGCGGACCAGCCTCATGTGCTGCGGCGGGCACGACAGTCCAACGCCTTCCTGCGCGTGGTGCCGGACGACCAGATCACCCACCACGTCGACTCCGCCACCTTCGCGAACGGCGTCACGACGGTGTGCTACGTCAGCAGCGACTTCGGCGGCCCGGACAGCGGCACCTGGTCCATGTCGTCGGTGCAGCTGTACATCCCGCCGTCAGGGGCCGCGCGCGCCTATGCGGCAGCGCGGCAGTCCACGCCGAGCGGGCCGCTGCCCATGTCGGCCAAGCGCAGGCGCTACGGTGCGCCGGCGTCGCTCACGGAGCAGGACCTGCGCGACGAACGCGTGCTGCTCGATCCGGTCAGCCAGGCCTCCACCATGGTGGGCTTTCAGCCGGACCTGATGTCGCTCGACGCCGGTGCGGCCCACACGATCCACTCCAACCATGTGGATCTCGACATCAACGTCTACAACCTCGGTCTGATGCTGGCCAGCCCGCAGTACGGGCCTGCGCTGCCGCAGCAGCCGGGCAGCAAGCCGAGCGGCTGGGCCACGCTGGTGCCGGTCCTCGGGGACGATGGCGTACCGCTTCGCAACAAGAACGGACAGCACGCAGGCCGCATCCAGTACCTGCCCAGCCTGAACCCTGACCTGGCGCCCCTCGCCAAGGCTGGCGCCTTCGGCGCGACCGCTGGCGCCAGGGACGATGTCCAACTCGGGATGGACGCGACGAGCCTCGCGCCCAGCGAGCCGCTGGACCTGCGCCTGACCGGCACGATGTGGATGCGCCATGACGGCCAGACCTCCGTCGACCAGAGCCCCGGGCGGCTCGCGCCCATCGCCGGGGCGGTCAAGATGGTGCTCAAGCAGCAGAACGGCCAGGTCGCCTTCAAGGTGTCGGCGAGCGCCGCGGCCTCGGGGTCGGGCACGAAGGTGACGCTGACATTCACCAACTGGTTCCTCGAGTTCCGGGGGGTCTGGCTGCAGTTCCTGCAGAACGCAGCGGTGCTCACGCTGAAGGACGTCCCCGAGTACGAGCAGGGTTCCATCATCAGCGGCCACGACAAGCAGGGCGACACGGCCACGGCCATGTTCGTGTCGCTGGTCGGCCCGACCTTCACCGTGCTCGCGATCCCGGTCATTCCGGGCAGCTTCCAGGTCGTGTTCGAGGTGCCGCAGAAGGCGGACACGGTGCGCGTCCTCTCGAGCACCCTGTCGCTGCAGAGCGGCAATGTCTACGCGGACACCACCGTGCCCGGTGCCGTGATGACCGGCATCGTCAACTATGGCTTGACGATGATGCTGGCGGCCGTGGGGGCCGGACCTGTGGTCCCCGCCATGTACAAGATCGTCGTGGTCCCGGTGGCGCGGGCGCTCTCGCTCGAGCTCGTGCAGATGCTGAGCAACGCCATCAACAACGGGGCACCGCTGTCTCAGCAGATCGATACGGCCGGCTTCTGGGGATCGCAGGCGCTGATCCTCGCCAAGGTCCTCATCACCCGGGTCGCCACCGAGAACATCAAGGCGCTGGTGGAATTCGTGGTGGGCGCGCTCACCGAGGCGGTCGCCGAGGACTCGATCCCGGTGGTCGGGCAGATCATGCAGGCGATCTCGGTGGCCATCGGAGTGGCCAACGTGCTGGAGACCGACGTCGCGCTCGCGGTGGCGCCGTGGACCTACGTGGACGACCTCGTGTTCACGCACGACCTGAACGTCTCGATCCTCAGGGCCGAGGGTGACCCGACCTTCCCCGAGGGGGCCACCCGCTACACGGTGACCGCCATGTTCGACAGCGGCACGCCCTACCTGCAGTCCTTCGACCTGCCGCAGCACCCGCCGCCGACGGTGCCGGTGGTCTCCTTCAAGGGCGTTCCGCTCGGCGGCAACGTCAACGTCTCCGTGGCCTTCGTGCGCGAAAGCAGCTTGCCGGGCATACCCGACATCCTGCTCGCCAAGGGCTCGACCGGCCTGGTCGCGAACGACGCCAATACGGCGCCGACCATCCGCATCGACCAGATCCGCTATCCGATCAATGCGAATACGCAGTACCAGCACCAGCAGAAAACCACGCTGGATGCCAACGGCCACCATCTGTGGGCGGCGGCCGCGGCGCCGACCGCCAACCAGGGCAACACCACCTGCGGTGGCGGCGGCACCGCCTGTGGCTTTCGCAGCATCACCGTGCGCCAGGGGACCGGCCCGAACGCGCCGAGCTATCTCGGCTATGCGTGGGAGTCGCAGAATCTCGATCCGCAGATCGCGCCGAGCTGCATCGGCAATGTCGTGGGGCAACTCGATCAGATGGCCAACCTGAATGCGGACGGCTCAAGCGCGCAAGCCGGGTATGCGAACGGCAGTTGCGGCATCGGTGGCCATGGGGTGAGGGTGGCCTACAGCCTGCTGGCGCAAGGCACGCACAACTTCTACCTCGACACGACGAATCCCGACGCACCGATGGTGCGACAGGTGATGCTCGATCAGAAGCAGCCGGTGTTCGTCAGCCCGCTCTCGGGCCGGGCCTGGGGCGCGCTGAACTTTGCTTCGGACGGCTTGTTGCTGCACCCGGCCGGCTTCCTGGTGAGCATCAATCGAACACGCCACCAGATCGAGACTCTTCGCATTCCGCCGGCGTCGCTGACCGACGCCGATGCGCAGCGGCTGGCGCTGGCCCAGGTCCAGAGCGGCAAGGGCTCGCGCCCCGGGCTCATGAACGAGCCGGTGGCGGCTGCCGTGTCCACCGACGGCGTGATCCTGGTGCTCGAGTCGGGCAACAACCGCATCCAGGCCTTCGATCTCGGCGGCAACCCGGTGCGCCACTTTCCGGCGCAAACCGGTGCCGGCACCTCTCCCTACAGCCTGACCCTGGGAGCCACCGATCCGGTGCAGGGCTGGCAGTATCTCGATCTCGCGGTGGAGTACACGGGCTATTTGTATGTGCTCTCGTACAACGCCAACTCGTTCAGCTACCGGCTGGACATCTATCACCCCAACCAAAGCGGCAACCAGCCGATCTCCCACACGCCAAACGTGAATGCCGCGCGGCTCACCGTCGACTACTGGCGCAATGTCTACACGCTGAACTACGAGTTGCTCACGCTGCCGAACGGTACGCCGGCCGGGCTGACGGAGCCGTCGGTGAGCATGTGGATTCCCTGAATCCTCGGCGCCTCAGCGATCCTCGAGATAGTTGCCGGCGTCGAACACCACAGGCGGCGCGTCTTCGTCGAAGCTCACGCCGGCCGGGTCCTCGCCGGCCTCCAGACGCTCCAGTTGCGCCTTCAGGTAGCGGCGCAGCATCACGATGCCGCGATCGGACGTCGCCAGGTGCTCCTCCGAATGCCGCGCGATGGCACCCTGGCTCACCATCGCCTCGTAGTCGCCCGGCATGCGCTGGTGCTCTTCTTCGGTGAGCTCCTCCCACAGCTTGCCGTTCATGCGCGAGAGCTCGCCCCGCTCGCGCACGCGGCCCACCACGAAGATGCGGAAGCTGTGGTCGTCGATCGGCAGGATCCAGCCCAGCGATTCGACGCGGCCGTAGCGGCCGACGCGCGGGCTCGGGATCACGCGCAGCATCGGGATCGCGGCCTGGCTGATGCGCCGGAACACCTTGCCGTCGGGCAGCTGCCGCACGGAGGTCGTGCGCACGCCCAGCTCGACCGTGTCCCAGCTGACCTCCGGCATCTGCGCCATCTGCTCCACGAACTGGGTGCCGCTGAAGCTCGAGTGCAGCACCACCACGTGGAAGGGATCGACCAGGTTCTCGTAGTGCTGCAGCCAGTTGCAGGGGATGACCTGCGGCCCGCCGCCGCCGATGCTGGCGTCGTTGGCTTCGAGAAGCTCGCCGGCGTCCAGGTCTTCCAGGGCCTCGTAGCGCGGCAGCACCGGCTTCTTCTCCGGCGGTCCCATGTAGGCCCAGACCAGTCCGTAGCGCTCCTGCACCGGGTACCAGGGCTGGCGGATGCGCTCGCGCGTGCGCCCCAGTTCGGGTTCGCAGGGCTGCTCCAGGCAATGGCCCTCCACGTCGAACAGCCAGCCGTGGTAGCAGCAGCGGATGCCGCGCTCTTCCACGCGCCCGTAGTACAGCGAGCTGCCGCGGTGCGCGCAGTGGGGATGGACAGCCCCGGCCGGCCACTCTTGTCGCGAAAGCGGATCAGGTCCTCGCCCAGCACCCGCAGCTTGCGCGGGGTTTCGGCGGCGTCGCTGGCCAGCCCGATCGGGTGCCAGTAGCGGCGCAGCAGTTCGCCCATCGGCGTGCCGGGGCCGACCTCGGTCAGCGCCGGGTTGTGGGTGCCCGGCTTGCGGCCGTAGGCAGTGCCCGTGTCGACGGCGATGGGGATCACCTCCTCGGTGGTCGTGGAATTCATCGATGCTCCTTGCGTGTTCATTCGGCGGTCACGCCCGCGGCCTTGATCAGCTCGGCCACCCGCGGAAAGTCGGCCTGGTAGCTGGCCTTGAATTCGGCCGGCGTGTTGCCGAGCGGCTCGAAGCCGAAGCCGCTCAGCCTGGCCTGCACGTCGGGCATGCGCGTGATCTCGCGCAGGGCCTGCGTCCATTGCTCGATGACGGGCAATGGCGTCTTCGCCGGGGCGTACACACCGATCCAGCTGTCGAGGTCGAAGCCGGCGAAGCCCTGCTCGGCGAAGGTCGGCACGTTCGGCAAGGTCGACACGCGCCGGCTGCCGGCGATGCCCAGCACCTTCATGCGGCCGGCCTGGGATTGCGTGCGTGCCGTGGCGGGGTTGGCCCAGGCGAAGTCGAGCACGCCGCCGATCATGTCGTTGTGCGCCGCGGCTTCCGCCTTGTACGCGACGTGCGTCAGGGAAATGCTGCTCTGTCGCTTCGGCAGTTCGCCCATCAGGTGCGCCTGCGACCCATTGCCCCAGGTGCCGTAGGTCAGGCCGGGATGCTGCTTCGCATGCGCGACGAACTCCTTCAGGTTCGAGTACGGCGCGTCGGCGCGCGCCACCAGCATCGGCCCGCCGGTGGCCAGCTGCGAGATCGGCTCGAAGTCCTTGACGGGGTCGTAGGGCAGCCTGGACTGCAGGATCGCGTTGTTGATGTGGGTCAGCGGGAGCGTGAACAACACCGTGTGGCCGTCGGGCGGCGCCTTGGCCACGGCGTCGGCCGCGAGGATCCCGCTCGCGCCGGGCCGGGGCTCCACGATCACGCTCTGGCCCCAGCGCTGCTGCAGCTTCTCGGCGTAGGTGCGCGCGATCACGTCGATCGGCCCGCCGGCGGTGCCGAAGGGCACGATGCGGATCACCTTGGCCGGGAAGGCGGCCTGCGCCTGGGCCGAGGCCATCGGCGCGGCAGCCGCCACCGCGAGCGCGACAAGACCGGTGACGCAGGCGCGCCGGTGCGCGCGGAAGCCGCTTCGGCGGGTGCAGGCGAACATGGTTGTCTCCTTCATCTTGTGGGGTGCCCTACGATAGGAGCCCCCTTGCGCCGGATCAATTCGAACGTTTGGATAACTGATATGGGCCGCCCTGATATCCGCGGCGTCGATCTCGCGATGCTTCGGACCTTCGACGCCCTGCTGCGCGAGCGCAGCGTTTCCCGCGCGGCCTCCCGCCTCTTCCTCAGCCAGCCGGCGGTCAGCGCGTCCCTCAAGCGCCTGCGCGAGACCTTCGACGACCCGCTTTTCACCCGCACCGCGCACGGCGTGGTGCCCACGCCGCGTGCCCTGGCGCTGGCGCCGCGCGTGGAGGCGGTGCTGGTGGACCTGCAGGGACTGCTGAGCGCGGACGGCGCCTTCGATCCCGCGAAGTCGGAGCGCATCCTGCGCATTGCCGGCAGCGATCACAGCAGCCGGGGCATGCTGCCTCTCCTGTGCCGCGAGCTCGCCGCCTGCGGCTCGCACATCCGGCTGGCGTGGGAGCTCGCCGACTACAGCCAGTCGCCCGAGAGGCTGCGCAGGGGCGACATCGACCTCGGCCTGTTGCCGCGCATGGCGCCGGCCGCGGGGGTCGAATCCGAGCTGCTCTACGAGGACGCCTACGTGGCCGTGGCGCGCCGCGGCCATCCGCGCTACACGGGCGGCATGGACCTCGAAGCCTTCTGCGCCATGCCGCACGTGGTGCTGGGGCAAAGCCGCTCGGTGCTCGACGACACCATCGACCAGGCCTTGGCGCGCCGGGGTCTCGCCCGCCACGTGCAGGCTGCCATCACCTTCAGCCAGATGACGGACCTGCTGGCGAGCACCGATGCCGTCGCGGTTTTCCCGCAGCGGGTGGCGAGCCGCTACGCCCAGCTCCTGGAGGCGATGCCGCTGCCCTTCGAGTTGCCGACCTATCGCCTGTACGTGTGCTGGGACGCCCGCTCGAACGCGGACGAAGCGGTGCGCTGGCGCGCGACGCGCTCGTTCGCCTGGGCCGGGCGCCGGCATGAGTCGCACCGGC
Organism: Variovorax stachyos; assembly: GCF_051400855.1. Classification (NCBI taxonomy): domain Bacteria; kingdom Pseudomonadati; phylum Pseudomonadota; class Betaproteobacteria; order Burkholderiales; family Comamonadaceae; genus Variovorax; species Variovorax stachyos. The sequence goes on from NZ_JBLFFN010000005.1 coordinate 269,745, forward strand.
CGCTCCGAAGGCTCATAGCACCGCAGCCGAAGGCGAAGGTACTCCAGTGAGCCGGGGGCGAGGCGCCGATCAGCCGGCGCTGGTCTCCGGAAGCTTCGCCACCACCTTGATCTCGAAGTCGAAGCCGTAGAGCCACGTCACGCCGACGGCCGTCAGCGTCGGGTGTGGTGCGTTGCCCCAATACTCCGGCACCACCTTCCAGATGGTTTCGAACTTCGATTGGGGGTCGACCATGAAGACGGTGACGTCGATCACGTCGTCGAAGGTGCAGCCTGCTGCCTTCAGGATTGCGTTCAGGTTGCCAAATGCGAGCCTGACTTGCGCCTCCAGGTGGGGCTCGGGCGAGCCGTCCTCTCTGCTGCCGACCTGCCCCGAAACGAACAGCAAGCCATTGGACTTGATCGCCGGCGAATAGCGATTCTTTTCATAGAGGGCCTGGCGCCCGGGTGGGAAGACGACGTTGCGCTGGGTCATGGGTGCTTTCCTGAAAGGGGTCGAAGCCGACCCGGTGTGGACGATGTGAGGACTCTAGGCATTCGTGCGGCCCGGATAAACGGGCGGCACCAATAATCACTTTTTGCGATCCCCAAACAATCTTCCGGGCACAGGAGCAGAGATGGACCGTTTCGATGCGATGCAGGCATTCGCTCGCGTGGTGGAGGCGCGCAGTTTCACCAAGGCGGCCGAGACGCTTCGGATGAGCAAGACCAGCGTGACGCAACTGGTGCAGCAGCTGGAGACGCGCCTGCGCGTCAAGCTGCTCAATCGGACCACGCGCAAGGTCAACGTCACGGCCGACGGCGCGGCCTACTACGAGCGCGTGCTGCGCCTCCTTGCCGACATGGACGATGCCGAGACCAGCCTGTCCGCCGCCTCGGCGTCGCCGCGGGGCCGGCTGCGGGTCGACGTGCCCAGCCCGTTGGCTCGCATGATCCTGGTGCCGGCCTTGCCTGCGTTCCACGGGCGCTACCCGGACATCCAGCTCGACATGGGCGTGAGCGACCGCACGGTGGATGTCATCGGCGAGAACGTGGACTGCGTCGTGCGCGGCGGTGAGCTCACCGACCCATCGCTCGTGGCGCGCCGCATCGGCGATCTGCAACTCGGGGTCTACGCGGCGCCGAGCTACCTGGAACGCGCGGGCACGCCCTCGCACCCGCGGGATCTCGAAGACACGCATCACCGCATCGTTGGCTTCCTGTGGGCGCGCACCGGCAGGACCTTTCCTTACGCCATGCATGGCGGCGGCGAGCGCGTCGAGGTGCAAGGCCGCTACGCGTTCGCGGTCGACGACGGCAATGCCTACCTCGCGGCCGGCCTGGCCGGCCTGGGTGTCCTCTGGCTGCCGGACTACATGGCCAAGGCGCACGTGGCGTCGGGCGAGCTGGTACGCCTGTTCGAGCACTGGCGCCTCGACCCGATGCCCTTGTACGTGGCGTTCCCGCCGAACCGGCATGTCAGCGCCAAGCTGCGCGTGTTCATCGACTGGGTGGCTGAACTGATGGCGCTGCATGCGCCTATCGGCCGTCGCAGCGCATAGGGCAATTTGCGGGAGATGGCAACTGGGTAAGCGCGCATCGGCCTGAAATGAAAATTCCGATAACCTTCTCGGTGACATAAACATTCCACCGAAGGTCCCATGCAAATCTCCGCCGGCAAGTTGTGGTCGATGCGGCGCCTCGCCGACGAGCGTGGCTTCTTCATGATGACCGCCGTCGACCAGCGGCCGGGCGTCGAGGCGCTGGTGCGGGGCCGGCGAGGCGTAGCTGCCGCATCCTTCGAAGATGTCGGTCAGGCCAAGCGGGTGTTGATCGAAACGCTGTCGCCCTGGTCGACCGCGATGCTGCTGGACCCGGGCTATGCCTATCCCTACGCGGCCCTGCAGCTCGATCCGAGGCGCGGCCTGCTGCTGACCTACGAGCAATGGGACAGCGAGGAAACGCCGGGCGGCCGCAAGACCTTTGCGTACCCCGACTGGTCGGTCGAGAAGATCAAGCGCCTCGGTGCCGACGGCGTGAAGCTCATGCTGTGGTGGCGCCCGGATGCGAGCGAGGCCGTGAAGGCGCACCAGCGTGCGCTGGTGGAGCAGGTCGGCCGCGACTGCCGCAGGCACGACATCGCCTTCCTGCTCGAGCCGCTGCTCTATCCGCTCGGCAGCGAAGGCTCGTCCGCCCGCTACGAGGAGGACGCCGGCAAGCGCCCGGAGATGGTGATCGAAACGGCCCGCGAGTTCCGCGACGAGCGCTACGGCATCGATATCTTCAAGATGGAAAGCCCGATCGCCGCGAACGCGGTGCCCGACCCCGACGGCAGCGAATCCGCGGCTTGCCAGCATTGGTTCGACGAACTGGGCCGCACGCTCGATCGCCCGTGGGTGATGCTTTCGGCCGGTGCCGGCATGGAGCCGTTCCGGCGCATCGTGACGCACGCGGTTCGCGCGGGCGCCAGCGGCTATCTGGCCGGGCGCGCGATCTGGTGGCAGATCTTCGAGTCGACCTTTCCGGACTGGACCGCCATGCGGGAAGGCATCCACCGCGACGGCATTCCCTACGCGCAAAGCCTGCACCGGCTGCTGGAGCAGCACGGCACCCCGTGGACCGCATGCAAGGCGTTCTCGGCAGGTGTGGAACTGGCGGACGCAGGTCCGGACTTCTTCTCGCGCTATCCGACGTCCTGAGCTCGATGGACTACACATTCCAGTTCGGTTCGGTATGGACTGCGCTCCCGCGGCTGGCGGAAGGCGCGAAGCTCACCATCGGCCTGTCGGTGGCGACGATCTGCATCGGGCTGCTGATCGGCATCCTCTGCGCGTTGGCTCGCACGTCGCACCGAGCCTGGCTGCACTGGCCCGCATCGGTGTACGTGGAGTCGATCCGCAACACGCCCTTCCTGATCCAGCTGTTCCTCATCTACTTCGGGCTTCCCTCGATCGGGGTGCGGCTCGATCCGGTGGAGGCCGCGCTGATCGGCATGTCGGTGAACTGCGGCGCCTATGCCACCGAGATCGTGCGCGCCGGCATCGATGCGATTCCGCGCGGGCAGTTGGAAGCGGCGCGCGCCATGGGCTTTCCGGTGCCCAGCATCGTGCGCCACGTGATCCTGTTCCCCGCACTGCGCGCCGTGTTCCCGGCGCTGGCGAGCCAGTTCATCCTGGTCATGCTCGGGTCGGCGGTGGTCTCCACCATCTCGGTCGAAGAGCTCACCGGGGTCGCTCACCTGATCGAGACCGAGAATTTCCGGCCCTTCGAGGTCTATCTGGTCGTAACGGCCATCTACCTGGCCATCGCGTTCACGTTCAAGCTGGTGTTCGCGGCGCTCGACCGCTTCTACTTCCAGGTTCGGGGGCGCGCTTGATCCGCGATTTCGGCAGCGTCGAGTTCTTCTACCTGCTGGCGGCAATGCGCTGGACGCTCGGGCTTTCGCTGCTCGCCTTCGTCTGCGGCGGGGTGGTCGGGCTGCTCGTGGCCTTGCTGCGCGTGGCGCCCGTCGCGCCCCTGCGCTGGCTGGCCGCCGGCTACATCCAGCTGTTCCAGGCCACGCCGCTGCTGATGCTGCTGTTCCTGGTGTTCTTCGGCCTGGCTCTGTTCGGGCTCAGCCAGAACGCTTTTCTTGCGGTGACGGTGGCGCTGACCTGCTATGCCAGCGCGTACTTCGGCGAGATCTGGCGAGGCTCGATCCAGGCCGTGCCGCAGACGCAGTGGCAAGGCTCCGCCGCGCTGGGCTTTTCGTACCTGGAGCAGATGCGCCACGTGGTGCTGCCGCAGTCGGTGCGCATTGCCACGCCGCCGACGGTCGGCTTCATGGTGCAGCTGGTGAAGAACACCTCGCTCGCCTCCATCATCGGATTCCACGAGCTCACGCATGCGGCGCAGTACGTCAACAACGTCACGCTGAAGCCGATCCTGGTGTACAGCGTGGTCGGGGCCCTGTATTTCGCGGTGTGCTTTCCGCTCTATCTGCTGTCGCGCCGCCTGGAGAAGAGATTCAATGCCGATCGTTGAAATCAACGCGCTCACCAAGCGCTTCGGGCCCGCCACGGTGCTCGATGGCGTGGACCTCGACGTGGCCGAGGGCGAGGTGGTCGCCATCATCGGGCGCTCGGGTTCCGGCAAGAGCACGCTGCTGCGCTGCATCAACGGCCTCGAGACCATCGACGGCGGCCAAGTCAGCGCTGCCGGCGTGAAGGTGCAGCCATCGAGCCTGCGCGAGGTGCGCCGCTCGGTCGGCATGATCTTCCAGAGCTTCAACCTGTTCCCGCACCTGAGCGCGCTCGACAACGTGGCGCTGCCGCAGATCGTGATCAACAAGACGCCGAGGGAAGAGGCGCGCGCCAATGCCGCGCGCCTGCTCGAGCGGGTGCAGCTGTCGTCTCGCGCAAGTGCCTATCCTTCCAAGCTGTCGGGCGGGCAGCAGCAGCGCGTGGCCATTGCGCGCGCGCTGGCGCTGGAGCCCCGCGTGCTGCTGTGTGACGAGATCACGTCCGCGCTGGACCCGGAGATGGTCGGCGAGGTGCTCGACGTGGTGGCCGAGCTCGCGCAGGGCGGCATGACCATGATGCTCGTCACGCACGAGATGGGTTTCGCGCGCCAGGCCGCGGATCGGGTGGTCTTCATGCACGCGGGCAAGGTGTGCGAGCAGGGCACGCCTGCGGAGATGCTCGACGACCCCAGGACGCCGCCGCTGCAGCAGTTCGTCCAGTCGATTCGCAACAAGGGCTGATGCCCCAACCGTTTCATAGCCAGGAGACAACCATGACTTCGACACTTCTTTCGCGCGTCTTCAAGTCGCTTGCGGCCATGCTGCTGTTCGCCGCGGCGCACATGGCAGGGGCCGTCACGGTGGACGACATCATCAAGCGCGGCAAGCTGCTGGTGGCCATCGACACCAACAATCCGCCATGGGGCCAGATGGATGCATCGATGCAACCCGAAGGCATCGACGTCGGCGTGGCCAAGCTGATGGCCAAGTACATGGGCGTGCCGCTGGAGATCGTGCCGGTGACCAGCCAGAACCGCATTCCCTTCGTCGTGACCGGCAAGGCCGACGTGGTGATGGCAACCCTGACCATCACGCCGCAGCGCGCGCTGCAGATCTGGTATTCGATTCCCTATGCGCTCCAGGACAGCGTGATCATGACCACCGACAACAGCCCGATCAAGAGCTTCGAGGACCTCAACGGCAAGAAGGTCTCGGTGGTGCGGGGAGCGATCCAGGACGCGCTCGTCACCAAGCTCGCGCCGCGCGCGCAGATGCAGCGCTTCGACACCGACGCCTCCACGATCCAGGCCTTGGTGACAGGGCAGGTCGATGCGACCGCCACCGGCTTTCTCATCCCGGCGCAGACCACCAAGGCCAACCCCGGAAAGACCTATGTGTCGCGCCTGAAGCTCGGCACCCAGCACATCGGCATCGGCATGAAGCGCGACAGCGCCGACCTGCTGCAATGGACCAACACCTTCATCTATCACATTCGCGCCAACGGCGAACTGGGCGACCTCTTCAAGCAGTACTTCGGCATGAACCTGCCGGAACTGCCTTCGTTCTGAGCGACACCTGGTGACCCCCGGCCAGCAGCGCCCGGCGCGCGTGACGAGCATCGGCATGAGCGGGCTCGACCGCATCATGCGGGTGGCCGCCGTCGCGACCGGCGGCAGCAAGATCTACGCGAGCGGCTACGACGAGATCGGCGGTGGCCCCGCCGCCACCGCGGCGGTGGCAGTGCAGCGGCTCGGCGGCGCGGCGCGGCTGATCGGCCGCGTGGGCGACGATCCGACGGGCGATGCCATCAGGAACGAACTTGCCGCGCACGGCGTCGACATCACGGCGATGCGCACGCTGCGGGGAGCGCAATCCGCCGCGAGCAACGTGATCGTCGATGACCGGGGAGAGCGCCAGATCACCCATTTCCCCGGCCAGGGGCTGGACGTCGAGGCCGGCTGGATCGACCCGGCGAGCCTTGCCGAAGCAGACATCGTGCTCGCGGACATGGGCTGGGCACGCGGCGCGCGCCACGTGCTGGCGTTGGCCACCGCGGCGGGCATTCCGACGGTGCTCGATGCGGACCTGAGCGTCGACCCGCTGGCACCGGAGCTCCTGGCGCTGGCGGACCACGTCGTCTTCTCCGAAGCAGCGCTGACGCGCATGAGCGGCATCTCCGATCCGGCGCAGGCCTTGCACTGGGCTCGCGCCCGCGTGCGCGGGCCCTTTGTCGGCGTCACCGTGGGGCCGGCCGGTTACCGTTGGCTGGAAGGCGAGACGCTACATGCCGTGCCCGGCTTCCGTGTCGATGCCATCGACACGCTCGGTGCCGGCGACGTCTTCCACGGCGCCTATGCACTGGCGCTCGCCGAGGGCCGCACGGTGGCGCAGGCCGCGCGCTTTGCCAACGCCGCGGCCGCCATCAAGTGCACCCGCGCGTCGGGGCGCCGCGGCATTCCGTTGCGCGCCGAAGTCGACGCATGGCTCGCGCGCCAGCACTGACTAACATCCATATCCCATGATCCGCCGCATCGCCTTCATCCACACCGTCGCCATGCTCGTCGAGCGCTTTCGTCCGCGCTTCCAGGCCGAGCTGCCCGAAGCCGATTGCTTCCACATGCTGGACGAAAGCGTGCTGCAGGACCTGATGCGCCACGGGCCGTCGGCCTCGATCACGCGCCGCATCTGCGGCCTCGCGACGCTGGCAGCCGATGCCGGCGCCGAACTCATCGTCTTCACCTGTTCGTCCACGTCGCCGGCGATCGACACGGCGCGCCAGCTGGTCGGCATTCCCATCCTGAAGATCGACGATCCCCTGTATGCCGAAGCGTCCCGCACGGACGGGCGCGTGGGACTGATCTGCACGACATCGTCGACGGTGGCGCCGAGCCGGGCGCTGCTCGAAGCGCATGCGCGCCAGGGTGGGCGAAAGATCGAGATCGAAAGCGTTCTCTGCGCCGCCGCCTTCGACGCGCTGGTCGCAGGGCAGCGGGAACTGCACGACCGGCTGGTGACGGACGCCGCCGAAGCCTTGGCACCTCGCGCCGATCGCATCGTGCTCGCGCAGGCCTCGCTCGCGCACCTGGCCGAGCCGCTGGCAGCGCGGCTGCGCCTGCCTGTGCTCGCGAGCCCGGAGCTGCTGGTGCGGGATGTGGTCGCGCGTGTCCGCGGCGCGGCGGCTTGAGCTGTTTCGCGCCATGGACGCCAGGAACGCCGTGACGGCCCCCTTCACGCTGGACGCATTGAAGGAACTCGTCGCCGAGCGCTTCGACAGCCTTCCGGCGCGCCTGCAGACCGCTGCGCGCTATCTGATCGACCATCCCAACGCGGCAGCGGTCGACACGATCAAGCTGCTTTCGGGGGCCGCCGGCCTGCAGCCGTCGGTGCTGGTGCGGCTCGCCCAGACACTCGGCTACTCCGGCTTTTCCGAGATGCAGGCGGTGTTCCGCGATGCCTTGCTGGAACAGACGCAAAGCTATGGCGAGCGCATGCGCACGCAGCGGCGCGGGCGTCACGACGCGGCGCCCAAGGCCGCGGACGACATGCTGCGCCTGCTGTGCGATGGCTCCATCGGCTCGCTTCAGGGGCTGCGCGAGTCGGTCGATGCCGGCACGCTGGGCGCGGCGATCGACCTGCTCGCGGGCGCGCGCACGATCCATGTGGTGGGCCTGCGGCGCGCCTGGCCCATTGCGACCTACCTCGCCTATCTTCTTTCGCGCAGCCAGCGTTTCGTGCGCCTGCTCGGCGGCATGGCGGGCATGTTGATCGACGAGGTCCGTCCGCTGCAGAAGGAGGATGTGCTGGTGGCGATCAGTTTTCACCCCTTCCATGCCGACACGGTGGCTGCGGTCGAACGGGCACGCGCGCAAGGCGTTTCGGTGCTCGCCTTGACCGACAGCGCGCTGTCGCCCTTTGCCCGCAATGCGACTGTCGTGCTCGAAGTTCGCGACGCGGACATTTCAGGCTTCCGCACGGTGGCGGCTTCGATGGCGCTGTGCCATGGGCTTGCCGTAGGCGTGTTGATGACGGAGGCAGCCGGCACGCCGGCGCGAAGGGCGCGCGCCTCGGGCAAGCGCGCCCGCAAGTAAGGCGGGGCGCATCGGAATTCGATGCGGCGCCGGGATCAGGCCCAGTCCGTGGTGATCTCGGTCTTGACTTCGCTCATGAGCCGATGAAGCGGACACTTGCCGGCCACGCGGAGCAGCTCGGCCCTTTGCGCATCGCTCAGGTCGCCCGTCACGCGCAGCGAAGTCTTCAGGCGGTAGGTGCCCTGGCGCTCTTCGCTGTCGTCGCGGTCGACGGCGACTTCGACGTCTTCCAGAGGCATGCCCTTGCGTTGCGCATAGACCACCATGGTCAGGGCCTTGCAGGCGGCGAGCGCCGCGTCGTAAAGGTCGTGTGGTGTCGGGCCCGCATCCGTGCCCCCTGCGCCGGGCCCGGGGTCCACCGGAAACTCGTGTGCGCGGATCTTGACGATGTGCCGGGTGCCTGCAATGTCGTCGCGCCGGACCGTGATGCTCATGGACTGTTCCTTGTTCAATCGATGGATTGTGTCAGCCATGTCCTTCCCGGCCCAGTCGGGGTCTACACGGGTGGCTGGCGCGCGGGTGGCTGTGCCGTCTGTACGCCAATGCAGAGCCACTCGCCTGAGGGCGAAGCCCGCAAGATTGCTGCGCAGTGTCAACGTCCAGCAAGCGATCGGCTTAACATGAACTCGGTCCGGCCACGGAGCCGAGCCTCAGCAGGAGACAAGCCATGAGCCGCTATGCAGAGTTCTATCGCCGTTCCATCGAGGAGCCGGAGGCCTTCTGGGCCGAGCAGGCCGAACTCATCGATTGGAAAACGCCTCCGCAGCAGATCCTCGACGTGAGCCGGCCTCCTTTCGTGCGGTGGTTCGCAGGTGGTACCACCAATCTTTGCCACAACGCGGTCGATCGCCATCTCGCCGCGCGCGGCGACCAGCCGGCGCTGATCGCAGTCTCGACCGAGACCGGCACCGAGAGGACCTACAGCTTCGAGGAACTGCATGCCGAGGTGCAGCGCGTCGCGGCTTCGCTGATGGAGCTCGGCGCGGGCAAGGGCGACCGCGTGCTGATCTACATGCCCATGGTTCCCGAGGCCGCCTTCACCATGCTGGCTTGTGCGCGGCTGGGCGCGATCCACTGCGTGGTGTTCGGCGGCTTCGCGAGTTCATCGCTGGCTTCGCGCATCGAGGACGCGACGCCCAAGGTCGTCGTCAGCGCCGACGCGGGATCGCGTGGCGGCAAGGTGGTCGCGTACAAGCCGCTGCTGGACGAGGCGATCCGGCTCTCCGCGCACAAGCCGGATGCAGTGCTGCTGTTCGACCGCGGACTTGCGCCGATGACGCTGACCGAAGGGCGTGACCATCCGGCGGCCGGGCTGATCGAAAAGCATCGCGACGCTCAGGTGCCCTGCGCCTGGCTGGACGCCACCGACATCAGCTACACCATCTACACCAGCGGCACCACGGGCCGGCCGAAGGGCGTGCAGCGCGACACCGGCGGCTATGCGGTGGCGCTGGCGGCAAGCATGAAGCACATCTTCGACGGCCGGGCCGGCGAGACCTACTTCTCGACGAGCGACATCGGCTGGGTGGTGGGGCACAGCTACATCGTCTACGGCCCGCTGATCGCAGGCATGGCGACGATCATGTACGAGGGCCTGCCCACGCAGGGTCTCGACCGGCAGCCCGACGGCGGCATCTGGTGGAAGCTGGTCGAGAAGTACAGGGTCACCGTGATGTTCAGTGCGCCGACCGCGGTGCGCGTACTCAAGAAGCAGGATCCGGCATTGCTCAAGAAGTACGACCTGTCGAGCCTGCGCGCGCTGTTCCTGGCGGGCGAGCCGCTCGACGAGCCGACGGCACGGTGGATCAGCGACGGCCTGGGCGTGCCGATCATCGACAACTACTGGCAGACGGAGTCTGGCTGGCCGATCCTCACGGTGGCCAATGGCGTGGAGCGCACGCCCAGCAAGTTCGGCAGCCCGGGCGTGCCGATGTACGGCTACGAGGTCAAGATCCTGCACGAGACCACTGGCGAGGAGCTGAAGGGCCCCAACGAGAAAGGGGTGGTCGTGATCGAGGGCCCCACGCCGCCCGGCTTCATGCAGACCGTGTGGCGAGACGACGAGCGCTTCGTCAATACCTACTGGAAGACCGTGCCCGGCAAGCTGGTGTACTCCACCTTCGACTGGGGCATCCGCGACGAGGAGGGCTATTACTACATCCTCGGCCGCACCGACGACGTGATCAACGTCGCCGGCCACCGCCTCGGCACGCGCGAGATCGAGGAGAGCATTTCCGGCCACGCGAAGGTCGCCGAGGTCGCGGTGGTGGGCGTGGCCGATGCGCTCAAGGGGCAGGTGGCCGTGGCCTTCGTCGTGCCGAAGGACGGTGCCGTGCTCGGCGACGCCCAGGCATCCCTGGCGCTGGAAGGGGAGATCATGAAGAAGGTGGCCGACCAGCTCGGCGCGTTGGCGCGGCCCGCGCGCGTGCACTTCGTGGGTGCGCTGCCCAAGACGCGCAGCGGGAAGCTGCTGCGGCGGGCGATCCAGGCCGTTTGCGAGGCGCGCGATCCTGGCGACCTGACCACCATCGAGGACCCTGGCGCCCTTCAGCAGATCAGGCAGTCCCTCGATCCAAAGGGGTAGTTCGGGCCTACGCCGGAAGGGCTTGCGCCGACGCTTTCCGTCGTCACATAGTTGCCATGGCACAATGCCAAGGTACTCCGGCCCTTCCCCAGCCACAGTCGCATCCGCCAACCGGTTCAGCCGTGTCGCGGAAGGTTTCTCAAACCAGCTAATGCTTCCCCAAGGGAAGCGAAGGTCAGCGCAACATGAGCGATTCGACGTCCTCCGCGTCCATCTATCACGCCTACCAAGGCAACACCTACCTCTTCGGCGGCAATGCCCCCTATGTCGAAGAGATGTACGAGAACTATCTCGCCAATCCCGGCAGCGTGCCCGACAACTGGCGCTCCTACTTCGATGCGCTGCAGAACGTGCCGGCCACCGACGGCAGCACCACGCGGGACGTCCCCCACCAGCCGGTCATCAACGCCTTTGCCGAGCGCGCCAAGCAGGGCACCACCAGGGTGGTGCAGGCCAGCGGAGCCGATTCCGAGCTCGGCCGCCAGCGCACGGCAGTCCAGCAGCTGATCGCCGCCTATCGCAACGTCGGCGCGCGCTGGGCCGACCTCGATCCGCTCAAGCGCACCGAGCGCCCGGCCATCCCCGAGCTCGAGCCCTCGTTCTACGGCTTCACCGACGGTGACCTCGAGACGGTGTTCAACACGAGCAACACCTTCTTCGGCAGGGAGACGATGTCGCTGCGCGACCTGCTGAACGCGCTGCGCGAGACCTACTGCGGCACGATCGGCGCCGAGTACATGTACATGACGGACCAGGGGCAGAAGCGCTGGTGGCAGCAGCGGCTCGAAAGCGCGCGGACCAACCCCAAGCTGAACACCGAGCAGAAGAAGCGCATCCTGGAGCGCCTGACGGCTGCCGAGGGCCTGGAGCGCTTCCTCCACACCAAGTACGTCGGCCAGAAGCGCTTTTCGCTGGAAGGCGGCGAGAGCTTCATCGTCTCGATGGACGAGCTGATCAGCCAGGCCGGCGTCAAGGGCGTGCAGGAGATCGTGATCGGCATGGCCCACCGCGGCCGCCTCAACGTGCTGGTCAATTCGCTCGGCAAGATGCCGGCCGACCTGTTCGCCGAGTTCGACCACACGGCGCCCGAAGAGCTGCCCAGCGGCGACGTCAAGTACCACCAGGGCTTCAGCTCCGACGTCTCGACGCCCGGCGGCCCGGTCCACCTGAGCCTGGCCTTCAATCCGTCGCACCTCGAGATCGTGAACCCGGTGGTCGAGGGCTCGGTACGCGCCCGCATGGACCGTCGCGCCGACCCGCAGGGCAAGCAGGTGCTGCCGGTGATCGTGCATGGCGACGCCGCCTTCGCGGGGCAGGGCGTGGTGATGGAAACGCTGGCCCTGGCCGAGACCCGCGGCTACTCCACCGGCGGCACGGTGCACATCGTGATCAACAACCAGATCGGCTTCACCACCAGCGACCCGCGCGACAGCCGCTCGACGCTGTACTGCACCGACATCGTCAAGATGATCGAGGCGCCGGTGCTGCACGTGAACGGCGACGACCCGGAAGCCGTGGTGCTGGCGACCCAGCTGGCGCTGGAGTTCCGCATGGAGTTCCAGAAGGACGTCGTGGTCGACATCGTCTGCTTCCGCAAGCTGGGCCACAACGAGCAGGACACGCCCTCGCTCACCCAGCCGCTGATGTACAAGAAGATCGCAGCGCACCCCGGCACCCGCAAGCTGTACGCCGACCGGCTCGCCGCACAGGGCCTGGGCGACACGCTCGGCGACGACCTGGTGAAGGCGCAGCGCGCTGCCTTCGACGCGGGCAAGAACACCACCAACCCGGTGCTCACCAACTTCAAGAGCAAGTACGCGGTCGACTGGAGCCCCTTCCTCAACAAGAAGTGGACCGATGCCGGCGACACGGCCATTCCGACGGCGGAGTGGAAGCGCCTGGCGGAGCGCATCACCAAGGCGCCCGAGAAGTTCACCGTGCACCCGCTGGTCAAGAAGGTGCTGGACGACCGCGCTGCCATGGGCCGCGGCGAGATCAATGTCGACTGGGGCATGGGCGAGCACATGGCCTTCGCCTCGCTGGTGGCCAGCGGCTATCCGGTGCGCCTCTCGGGCGAGGACAGTGGGCGCGGCACCTTCACCCACCGCCACGCCGTGCTGCACGACCAGAACCGCGAGAAGTTCGACGAAGGCACTTACGTGCCGCTGCAGAACGTGGCCGACAACCAGGCGCCCTTCGTCGTCATCGACTCCATCCTGTCGGAAGAGGCGGTGCTGGCCTTCGAATACGGCTATGCCTCGAACGATCCCAACACGCTGGTGATCTGGGAGGCGCAGTTCGGCGACTTCGCCAACGGCGCGCAGGTTGTGATCGACCAGTTCATCGCCTCCGGCGAGGTGAAGTGGGGCCGCGTCAACGGCATCACGCTGATGCTGCCGCACGGCTATGAAGGGCAGGGCCCGGAGCACAGCTCGGCGCGCCTGGAGCGCTTCATGCAGCTGTCGGCCGACACCAACATGCAGGTCGTGCAGCCCACCACCGCGAGCCAGATCTTCCACGTGCTTCGCCGCCAGATGGTGCGCAGCCTGCGCAAGCCGCTGATCATCATGACGCCCAAGTCGCTGCTGCGGAACAAGGACGCGACCTCGCCGCTGTCGGAGTTCACCAAGGGCAGCTTTCAGACCGTCATTCCCGACAACAAGGAGCTCAAGGCCGACAAGGTCAAGCGCGTGATCGCCTGCTCCGGCAAGGTCTACTACGACCTGGCGAAAAAGCGCGAGGAGAAGGGCAGCGACGACGTGGCGATCATCCGCGTCGAGCAGCTCTATCCCTTCCCGCACAAGGTCTTCGGCACCGAACTCAGGAAGTATCCGAATCTCATCGACGTGGTGTGGTGCCAGGACGAGCCGCAGAACCAGGGCGCCTGGTTCTTCGTGCAGCACAACATCCACGAGAACCTGCAGGAAGGCCAGAAGCTCGGCTACTCGGGTCGCGCCGCCTCGGCGTCGCCCGCGGTCGGCTACTCCCACCTGCACCAGGAGCAGCAGAAGGCACTGGTCGACGGCGCCTTCGGCAAGCTCAAGGGCTTCGTGCTCACCAAGTAAAAACAACCTCACTCAAGAACACGAAGCGAAGCGAACTCCAAAATGTCCATCGTTGAAGTCAAAGTCCCCCAGTTGTCCGAATCCGTGGCCGAAGCCACGATGCTGCAATGGAAGAAGAAGCCCGGCGAAGCGGTCGCCATCGATGAAATCCTGATCGAGATCGAGACCGACAAGGTCGTGCTGGAGGTGCCGGCACCTTCCGCCGGCGTGCTGGCCGAGATCGTCGCCGGCGACGGCGCCACCGTCGTGGCCGAGCAGGTGATCGCCAAGATCGACACGGACGCCAAGGCAGGTGCGGCTGCACCCGCCGCGGCACCGGCGGCGCCTGCGGCCGCTCCCGCGGCGGCACCCGCAGCCGCTGCAACCGCGGCCACGGGCGGCTCGAAATCCGACGTTGCGATGCCGGCCGCCGCCAAGCTGCTGGCCGACAACAAGCTGACGACCGGCGACGTGAGCGGCACCGGCAAGGACGGCCGCGTCACCAAGGGCGACGTGCTCTCCGCCGTCGCGGGCGGCGCCACGGCCAAGGCCGCTCCCGCCGCGATTCCCACCGGCGCTCCCAAGACGGCACTGCCGCAGGTCGCATCGCCCGCCGCCGCGCCGGACCTGGGCGAGCGCCCCGAAGAGCGCGTGCCGATGAGCCGCCTGCGCGCCCGCATCGCCGAGCGCCTGCTGCAGTCGCAATCCACCAACGCCATCCTGACCACCTTCAACGAGGTGAACATGGCGCCCGTCATGGAGATGCGCAAGCGCTACCAGGAGAAGTTCGAGAAGGAGCACGGCGTGAAGATCGGCTTCATGAGCTTCTTCGTGAAGGCGGCGGTGCATGCGCTCAAGAAGTACCCGGTGATCAATGCGTCAGTGGACGGCAACGACATCGTCTACCACGGCTACTTCGACATCGGCATCGCGGTGGGTTCGCCGCGCGGCCTCGTGGTGCCGATTTTGCGCAATGCCGACCAGATGAGCTTTGCGGACATCGAGAAGAAGATCGCCGAGTACGGGCAGAAGGCGAAGGACGGCAAGCTGGGCATCGAGGAGATGACCGGCGGCACCTTCTCCATCTCCAACGGCGGCGTGTTCGGTTCGATGCTGTCGACGCCCATCATCAACCCGCCGCAGTCGGCCATCCTGGGCGTGCACGCGACCAAGGACCGCGCCGTGGTCGAGAACGGGCAGGTCGTCGTGCGGCCGATGAACTACCTTGCGATGTCCTATGACCACCGCATCATCGACGGCCGCGAAGCCGTGCTGGGCCTGGTCGCCATGAAGGAAGCGCTGGAAGATCCCGCTCGCCTCTTGTTCGACATTTGACCCACCCCCGTTGCTTGCTCACTTCGTGTAGCCGCCTCCCCCCTCAAGGGGGCGACCCCAGCGGCCCGGCAAAGCCGGTTCCGCGGGGTCTCCCGAACGGGCCTCGCTGCGCTTGCCGTGCGTGATCCGGGGCGACGAACGCGAACAACTTCTGAAAGAAAAATCAATGGCCAACAAGCAATTCGACGTCATCGTCATCGGTGGCGGCCCCGGCGGTTACGTCGCGGCCATCCGCGCGGCGCAGCTCGGCTTCAACGTCGCCTGCATCGACGAGTGGAAGAACGCCAAGGGCGGCCCCGCGCTGGGCGGCACCTGCACCAACATCGGCTGCATCCCCTCGAAGGCGCTGCTGCAGTCCTCCGAGCATTTCGAGCATGCCGGCAAGCACTTTGCCGACCATGGCATCAAGGTCGAAGGCCTGGGCCTCGACATCGACAAGATGCTCGGTCGCAAGGACGCGGTGGTGAAGCAGAACAACGACGGCATCACCTACCTGTTCAAGAAGAACAAGATCACCTTCTTCCATGGCCGGGGCGCCTTCGTGAAGGCATCCGGCGCGGGCTACGAGCTGAAGGTGACCGGCGCGGCCGAGGAGTCCATCGAAGGCAAGCACATCATCGTGGCGACGGGCTCCAATCCGCGCGCGCTGCCGGGGACCGACTTCGATGAAGAGAACATCCTTTCGAACGACGGCGCGCTGCGCATCCCTTCCGTGCCGAAGAAGCTGGGGCTGATCGGCTCCGGCGTGATCGGGCTCGAGATGGGCTCGGTCTGGCGCCGGCTGGGTTCGGAGGTCACCGTGCTCGAAGCGCTGCCGACCTTCCTGGGCGCAGTGGACGAGCAGATCGCCAAGGAGGCGCACAAGGCCTTCGTCAAGCAAGGCCTGAAGGTCGAGCTCGGCGTCAAGGTCGGCGAAGTCAAGTCCGGCAAGAAGGGGGTTTCGGTCGCCTGGACCAATGCCAAGGGCGAGGCGCAGACGCTCGAGGTCGACAAGCTGATCGTCTCGATCGGCCGCATCCCCAACACCATCGGCCTCAACCCCGAGGCGGTGGGCCTGAAGCTCGACGAGCGCGGCGCGATCGTGGTCGACGACGAGTGCCGGACCAGCCTGCCGAATGTCTGGGCCATCGGCGACGTGGTGCGCGGCCCGATGCTCGCGCACAAGGCGGAAGAAGAAGGCGTGGCGGTGGCCGAGCGCATCGCGGGCCAGCACGGCCACGTGAACTTCAACACCATCCCGTGGGTGATCTACACCTCGCCCGAGATCGCCTGGGTCGGCCAGACCGAGCAGCAGCTCAAGGCCGAGGGGCGCGCCTACAAGGCCGGCACCTTCCCGTTCCTGGCCAACGGGCGCGCGCGCGCACTCGGCGACACGACGGGCATGGTCAAGTTCCTGGCCGATGCGGCCACTGACGAGATTCTCGGCGTGCACATCGTCGGCCCGATGGCCAGCGAGCTGATCTCCGAGGCCGTGGTGGCGATGGAGTTCAAGGCCAGCGCCGAGGACATCGCGCGCATCTGCCATGCGCATCCCTCGCTCTCGGAAGCCACGAAGGAAGCGGCGCTTGCGGTGGACAAGCGCACGCTGAACTTCTGACCCCTTGAGCGTCCAACAGGCCTACGAAGCGGAGCTGGTTGCGCGGGGGTACCAGAGCGACCCCGCGCAGCTGCGTGCCGTCGAGGCGCTTGACCGCTGCGCCAGCGAATGGGCTGCGTACAAGTCGCAGCGCTCCAACGCCTTCAAGAAACTCATCAACCGGCCCGAGATCCCGCGCGGCGTCTACATGTACGGCGGGGTGGGGCGCGGCAAGAGCTTCCTGATGGACTGCTTCTTCAACGCGGTGCCGCTGCGGCGCAAGACGCGGCTGCACTTTCACGAGTTCATGCGCGAGGTGCACCGCGAGCTGGCCGAACTGCAGGGCACGGTCAACCCGCTGGAAGAGCTCGGGCGCCGCATCGCCAAGCGCTACAAGCTGATCTGCTTCGACGAGTTCCATGTCGCGGACATCACGGACGCGATGATCCTGCACCGGCTGCTGGTCGCGCTGTTCGACAACGACGTGGGCTTCGTGACCACTTCGAACTTCAGGCCCGACGATCTCTATCCGGGCGGCCTGCACCGCGACCGCATCCTGCCGGCGATCGAGCTGCTCAACCAGCGCCTCGAGGTGGTCAACGTCGACAACGGCACCGATTACCGCCGCCGCACGCTCGAGCAGGTCAAGCTCTACCTCACCCCGAATGGCGCCGCGGCCGACAAGGAGATGCGGCACGCCTTCGAGCGCCTGGCCGAAAGCGCCGACGAGAACCCGGTGCTGCACATCGAGGCGCGCGAGATCCATGCGCGGCGCAAGGCCGGCGGCGTGGTCTGGTTCGATTTCAAGACCCTTTGCGGGGGCCCGCGCTCCCAGAACGACTACCTCGAGATCGCCAGCCAGTTCCACACCGTGCTGCTGTCCGACGTGCCCCACATGCCGGTGCGCATGGCCTCTGAAGCACGTCGTTTCACATGGCTGATCGACGTGTTCTACGATCGGCGCGTGAAACTCATCATGTCGGCCGAGGTCCCCCCCGAGGCCCTGTACACCGAAGGGCCCCTGGCCCATGAGTTCCCGCGCACCGTCTCGAGGCTCAACGAGATGCAGTCGACCGAGTTCCTTGCGCAGGAGCGACGCATCGTGGACACCCGCCTCACATGAAGAAGCTGCTCCTTTCCCTGATGATCGTCCTCGGCGCCGCGCCGCTGTGGGCGCAGACCACTGCCACCACCGGCCAGGCGGATTTCGCCGCCGAGCGCGCGCGCCTGGAACAGGAGCGCAAGGAAGTAGACGAGCGCTTCGCCGCCGAGCAGGCGGCCTGCTACCAGAGATTCGCCGTCCAGGGCTGCCTGGACGACAGCCGCCGCCGCCGCCGCCAGGCCACCGAGAACATCAAGCGCCAGGAAGCGGCGATGAATGACATCGAGCGCAAGCGGCGCGGCGCGGCCGCGCTCGACCGGCTCGAGGACAAGAAGGCGAACCCCCGCGCCCAGGACACCGCGGCGGAGCAGGAGAAGTCCCTGAGGTCGCAGCAGGAGCGCGAGCAGCGCGCCGCGGACCATGCCCAGGATCGCGCCCGCCTCGCCTCGGAGGCGGCGGAGAAGCGGCGGCAGTTCGAGGAGAAGCAGCGGGCCCATGCCGAGGAGCAGGCCAAGGCCGCGAGCCGGCGCGCCGAGGCTCCCGCCAATCGCGAGGCCCATGAGCGCAGGCTCGAGCGGGCGGAGCAGCATCGCCGCGATCGCGAGCGGCGCAACGCCGAAAACACCAAGCCGCGCGCGGCGCCGCTGCCCACGCCGCCCTGAACGCGGACGCGGAAGTTCAGTCCTCTTCCGCGTCCTGCGGGTCGGGCAGGACTTCGAGCTTGAGGATGGCCAGCGAAATGTTGTCGCCGGTTCCGCGTGCCCGCTTGCGCGCCTCGGCCACCAGCAGCTCCGCGGCGGCGCGCGGCGATTGCTCGGCCAGCACGCGGCCCATCTCCTGAGGTGTGAAGTAGTGCCAGAGGCCGTCGCTGCAGGCCAACAGCAGATCGTCGGGCTCGAGCTTGGGGACGAGGTGGATGTCGACGGGCGGCGGCATGGACTTCATGCCCAGGCAGCCGAGCAGGATGTTGCTTTGCGGGTGGATGTTGGCCTCTGCCTCGCTGATCTCGCCGCGGTCCACCAGCGCCTGCACGTAGGAGTGGTCCTTGGTGCGCTTGACCAGCTGGCCGCGCCGGAAGTGGTAGATGCGCGAATCGCCGGCATGGATCCAGGCGCAGTCGCCCTCGGGGTTCATCAGGAAGGCGGCCACGGTGCTGTGCGGTTCCTGCTCGCTGGACAGGGCCGTCAGCTTGATGACCGTGTTGGCTTCCTCGAGCAGCTGCCGCAGCACATGCACCGCCTCGTCGCGTCCCGGCTTGTAGCGGGCGAACAGCTGGCGCGCCGTCATCAGCACCTGGTCGGAGGCCTTGCGTCCTCCGCTGCGCCCGCCCATCCCGTCGGCGACAACGCCGAGCACGCAGCCCGCCGCCCGCGGGTGGTTCATCAGCAGGACCTGGTCCTGCTGATAGGGGCGGTCGCCCTTGTGAAGGCCGGTCGCGGCTGCAAGCCGAAAGCCTCGAGTCGGGGGCGCGGCAGCGCCGGCAAAGTCCTGCATAAGGTCTGGCGAGTGGGAACGAGGACGTACATTATCGAGTCAACCCGAGCCAAGCCGGAGAGCACTCCGTCACGTCTTCGCATCATCCCTTGGACTCCAATCTCCACTCCTTCTCTCGCCAACTGATCGAACTGCGCATGGAGCATGCCGACCTGGATGCCGCCATCGACCGGCTGGCCGAGACCATCGAGCCGCGCGACGACCTGCTGCTGCGCCGGCTGAAGAAGAAGCGGCTGTTCCTGCGCGATTGCATCGCGCGGCTTGAGCACCTGCTCGACCCGCAAGAGCCTGCTTAGGGCCCGTCATCCATGTCCATCGTCGATTGGCCCGAAGACTTCGAGGCAGACGCGGTATCCCCCGAGCCTGCCCGCGCGTCGCGGGAGGCCGGCCACCTGGCGGCCGAAGTCCAGGCCGCCTTCGCCCAGCACGGCGTGCTCTCGCAGGCGGCCGAGCAGTTCCGCGAACGCGAGGGCCAGACCCAGATGGCGCTGGCCGTGGCCCGTGCCATCGACCAGGGCGGCCTGCTGGTGGTGGAGGCCGGCACCGGCGTCGGCAAGACCTTCTCCTACCTGGTACCGGCGCTGCTGAGTGGCGAGCGCGTGCTGCTGTCGACCGCCACCAAGGCCCTGCAGGACCAGCTCTTCGGCCGTGACCTGCCGCGGCTGGTCGAGGCGCTGGGCCTGCCGTTGCGCACGGCTTTGCTCAAGGGCCGCGCCGCCTACCTGTGTCTGCACCGGCTCGACCAGGCGCGGCACGACGCGAGCCTGCCCGAGCGCGGCACCCTGCGCACGCTGGCGAAGATCGAGCAGTGGTCCAAGGCCACCCGTACCGGGGACCTGGCCGAGCTGCCGGGACTGGACGAGCGCTCGCCGCTGATTCCGCTGGTCACTTCCACCCGCGACAACTGCCTCGGCGCCCAGTGCCCGCAGTTCAAGCCCTGCCATGTCAACCTGGCCCGGCGCGAGGCCATGGCGGCCGATGTGGTGGTGATCAACCATCACCTGTTTTTCGCCGATCTCGCCGTGCGCGAGTCGGGTATGGCCGAATTGCTGCCGACGGTGCGCGTGGTGGTGTTCGACGAGGCCCACCAGCTCAACGAGACCGGCGTGCAGTTTCTCGGCGCGCAGCTGGGCAGTGGGCAGGCCCTGGACTTCGCGCGCGACATGCTCGCGGCCGGCCTGCAGCACGCGCGCGGCCTGGTCGACTGGCAGCAGCTGGTCGCAGCGACAGACCACGCGGCCAGGGAACTGCGCCTGGCCGCCGGCAAGCAATGGCCTGGCGCCAAGCTGCGCTGGGCCGGCCCGGCGCCGGAAGGGGTGATGGCCGAAGCCTGGCAAGGCGCGCTCGACGCGCTGAAGCACGCCTTTGCGGAAGCCGCCCGGGGCCTGGACACGGTGAGCGAGCTCTCGCCCGATTTCGTGCGGCTGCACGAGCGCGCCGAACAGCTGGCCGAACGCGCAGCGCGCTTCGCCAAGCCCTGCGCGCCGGAGTCGGTGCGCTGGGTGGACGTGGGCACGCAGCTCCGGTTGGTCGAGTCGCCGCTGGACATCGCGGAGGCAGTGCGCACGCGCGTCCTCAAGACCGGGCAGGGCGACGCGCAGGAGCAGGGGCGCGCCTGGGTGTTTACCTCCGCCACGTTGGGCGACGACCCGAAGCTGCGCTGGTTCACCGAGCCCTGCGGCCTGGAGAGCGCCGAAGTGCTGCGCGTGCAGAGCCCGTTCGACTATGCGCGCCAAGCGGCGCTCTACGTGCCGCGCCTGTTTCCGAAACCCAGCGATCCGGCGCACAGCGTGCAGGTGGCACGGCTCGCCGCGCAGGGGGCCGCCGTGCTGGGCGGACGCACGCTGGTGCTGACGACCACGCTGCGCGCGCTGCGCACCATTGGCGACGCGATCCGCCAGCACTTCGAGCCCATGGATGCCGCGCGCAGGCCGGAGGTGCTGGTGCAGGGCGAGCTGCCCAAGCGGGTGCTGATGGAGCGCTTCCGCGAAGGTGCCTCGCACGGCCGCGCGGGCTGCGTGCTGGTGGCCTCGGCCTCGTTCTGGGAGGGCTTCGACGCGCCCGGCGACGCCCTGCAACTGGTGGTCATCGACAAACTGCCTTTCCCGCCGCCCAACGATCCGCTGGTCGAGGCGCGCTCGCAGCGCCTCGAATCGCAGGGCCGCAGCGCCTTCGCCGACTATTCGCTTCCCGAAGCCGCGGTGGCGCTCAAGCAGGGCGCCGGCCGGCTGATCCGACGCGAGACCGACCGTGGCGTGCTGGCGATCTGCGACACGCGGCTCGTCGCCATGGGTTATGGGCGCCGGCTGCTGTCTGCCTTGCCGCCGATGCGGCGGCTCGAAGACGAGGCCGCCTTCGAGGCCGCGCTGCGCGAGCTTGTCACGCCCTGAAAAAGAAAAAGGCCCGGACCGGGCCTTTTTCTCGCTTCGCTACCAGAGCTTCCACCACGGGTCGTCCTTGCCGCGGAAGCCGCGCGACAGGTACTCGCTCTGGGGATAGTTGGTGGTCAGCACGCGTTTTGCGTCGTCGCGCAGGTCCGCCATGCCGAGCGCGTCGTACGACTGGACCATGATGTAGAGCGCCTCCTCGAGCGCCGGCACTTCGCGGTAGTCCGCCAGCGCCAGCTGCGCGCGGTTGATTGCCGCCAGGTAGGCACCGCGGTTGAAGTAGTAGCGCGCCACGTGCACCTCGTACTGGGCCAGCGAGTTGACGATGTAGTTCATGCGCTGGCGCGCATCGGGCGTGTAGCGCGACGCCGGGAAGCGGGTAACCAGTTCCTTGAAGGCCTCGAAGGATTCCTTGGCCGCCTTCTGGTCGCGCTCCGACAGGTCCTGGCGCGTCAGCCAGCCGAACATGCCGAGGTCGTCGTTGAAGTTGACCACGCCCTTGAGATAGATGGCGTAGTCCATCGCCGGACTGGCCGGATGCAGCTTCATGAAGCGGTCGATGGTCGCGATGGCGGCGGGCTTGTCGCCGGACTTGTACTGGGCAAAGGCCTTGTCCAGTTGCGCCTGCTGGGCGAGGGGCGTGCCGGCTGCCCGACCTTCGAGCTTCTCGAACAGGGGCACGGCCTTGTCGTAGGCGCCGGAGTCCGCTTCTTCCTTGGCTTCGGAGTAGATGCGGTTGGGACTCCAGTTGGCAGTCTTGTCGGCCGAGGTCGACGAGCAGCCGGCCACCAGCCATGCGGCCGAGCACAAGGCCAGCCAGGCGGGGACAACCGATAATTTGGCGCGACTCATCACATCAGGCTTTCGTGAAAACAGTGCCTTCAATTATATCGGCCACCCCTCTGGGCGAGCCTCCGGACGGGGTCGAGCACGACGAAGGCGCCGAGCCGACCGAGCCCAGCGAGATCCGCAGCTTCCTCATCCACGAGGCGCAGCACGGGCAGCGCCTCGACCGCGCACTGGCGGCCCTGGTGCCCGAGTTCTCTCGCAGCTACCTGCAGCAGCTGATCGAGGCCGGTGCGGTCACGATCCAGCATCGTGTCGCGACCAAGGCCGCCGCCACGGTCCATGCCGGCGAGATCGGCAGCATCGAATTGCGGCCCACGCCTCAAAGCCAGGCCTTCAAGCCGGAGCGCATGCCGATCACGGTGGTCCACGAGGACGAGCACCTGCGCATCATCGACAAGCCGGCCGGCCTCGTGGTCCATCCCGCGCCGGGCCATTGGAGCGGCACGCTGCTCAACGGGTTGCTGGCGCAGGACCCGCGGGCGTCGCTGCTGCCGCGCGCGGGGATCGTCCACCGGCTGGACCGCGACACCAGCGGCCTGATGGTCGTCGCCCGCAGTCGCCCGGCGATGGATGCGCTGGTGGCGCTGATCGCGGCGCGCGAAGTCAAGCGCCAGTACCTCGCGCTCGCGCACCGCAGCTGGCAGGGCGCGGCCGCGCGCCATGTGGATACGGCGATCGGGCGCGACCCGCGCAACCGGCTGCGCATGGCCGTGGTCGACCTCGAACGCCACTCCGGGAAGCCCGCACGCACGCTGATCGAGGCGTTGGACAGCAACGATCAAGGCTGCACCGTGCGCTGCACGCTGGAGACGGGGCGCACGCACCAGATCCGCGTGCACATGGCCTCCATCGGCCATCCGCTGGTGGGCGACACGCTCTATGGCGGCGCCGCCGCGGCGGGGCTGGCGCGGCAGGCGCTGCATGCCTTCAGGCTCGCTTTCGCGCATCCGGTCACCGGCGCGCCGATGGAGTTCCTGTCCGCGCCGCCTCTCGACCTGGTGCAGGCTATGCAGGCGTGGGGGCTGGATTACAATCGCGCCTGACGGCCCGAGGGCCGCGCCGGCCCTCCGATGCCGGCTTCGCTGTCAATCGCCCGAGTGCCGGCAGCGCTTCTTCCATCCTTCTGAAAAACAAGCGTCTCCAAGGCGCCTTTTCCCGGATACCGCGAACCATGAATACGGCGGATGCCAAGCGCATTCTCGAAACCGCCTTGATCTGTTCGACCCAGCCCTTGCCGGTGCGCGAACTGCGCGTGCTGTTCGATGACGAGCTGGGCGCCGACACGATCAAGTCGCTGTTGCACGAGTTGCAGGAAGACTGGTCGCAGCGCGGCCTGGAGCTCGTGAGCGTGGCCAGCGGCTGGCGCTTCCAGAGCCGTCCCGAGCTGCGCGACCACCTCGATCGCCTGCATCCCGAGAAGCCGCCGCGCTACACGCGCGCCGCGCTCGAGACGCTGGCCATCATTGCCTACCGCCAGCCGGTCACGCGCGGCGACATGGAAGACATCCGCGGCGTCACCATCAACTCGCTCATCCTCAAGCAGCTCGAAGACCGCAACTGGGTCGAGGTCATCGGCCATCGCGAGACGGTGGGCCGCCCGGCGCTCTACGCGACCACGCGCCAGTTCCTCGACGACCTCGGCCTGGAATCGCTCGACCAGCTCCCGGTGATCGAGACCCCGGCCCAGCAGGCTGCGCTGGCCGACGCCCTGGCCCAGGCTGCCGACCGGCAAGCGGGACTGCCGATCGACGAGCCCGCAGCCGACATCGCCGTCGGCATGGAAAGCGAGGCCGGTTCCGAGCGGGTGCAGACCGAGCTTGCCGCGGTGCATGTCGAAGGTGCGCACGACCAGGCACTGTTGCCCGAGGCCCCGGCGGCGGCAGGAGCAGAGTCCGGGGCCCGGGAAGAATCCATCCTCCAACCAGAGGGCGATACGGGGCCGGCGGCAGAGTCCGAAGTGCAGCCGGAGCACGAGTCCGAAGCAGCTCCCCCATCCGCGCTGGACGTTCCCCTGCAGGCCGCTCCCGCTGGTCCCGAGCTCGAGTCCGAGCCCCAGTCCTCTTCCGGCCCCGGCTCCGACGCCGACGTCGATGCCGATGAGGAAGACATCCCCGCCGTTCGTTCCGGAACCCGACCATGAGCCCATCCGATCCTGAAGACGCAGCGATGCTGCCGCCCGGACCCGTGTCCGAGGAAGAAGTCGCGGCGTCTCCCGCGCAGCCGTCAGAAGACGGCGCCGAAGCCGCGGGCGAGGGTCCCGCAGAGGCGCCACGCAAACGCCGGCCGCGCCGTCGCAAGCCGGCTGAGCAGCCCGCAGAAGCCGAGGGTGCCGAGACGCCGGTCGTGCTTGTCGCGCCGGAAGCGCCGGAAGCGCCACCGGTCGAGGCACCTCCTGTGGAAGCCCACGCGCCAGTCGTGGAAGAGGCGCGGGATGAGGACGAAGGAGAGGAAGACGAGGACGAAGAGCCCGACGAAGAAGAAGACGACCTCGACCGCGCCCGCCGCGCCGCCGAGCGCGAGCAGCGCAACGCGCCGCCGCCCGAGCCGATCCGCTTCGTCGATGTCGTGTCGGGCCAGTTCGACGCCGACGAGGACAGCCCGGAGGTGCCGCCGCTCAAGCGTGTGCTGCTGCCAGAGGCCGATTCGCCGAAGCTGCACAAGGTACTGGCGCAGGCTGGCCTTGGCTCGCGGCTCGAGATGGAACAGCTCATCCTGCAGGGGCGCATCTCGGTCAACAACGAGCCGGCCCACATCGGCCAGCGCATTCAGTTCGGCGACCAGGTCAAGCTCAACGGCAAGCCGATCCGCTACCGCATCGCGCCGCCGCCGGCGCGCGTGATCGCCTACCACAAGCCCGTCGGCGAGGTCGTCACGCACGACGATCCGCAGAACCGCCCCACCGTGTTCCGCAAGCTGCCGCGCCTGCCGCAAGGCAAATGGCAGTCGGTCGGCCGCCTCGATCTCAACACCGAGGGCTTGCTGCTCTTCACCAGCTCCGGCGAGCTGGCCAATCAGCTGATGCATCCGCGCTTCGGCCTGGAGCGCGAGTACGCGGTCCGCGTGCTGGGCGCGCTGAGCAACGACGAGAAGCAGCGCCTGCTTGAAGGCGTGCGCCTCGACGACGGCATGGCGCATTTCGGCACCATCGAGGACGGCGGTGGCGAAGGCTCGAACTGCTGGTACCGCGTCACCATCTCCGAGGGCCGCAACCGCGAGGTGCGCCGCCTTTTCGAATCGGTCGGCCACGCGGTCAGCCGCTTGATCCGCATCCGCTACGGCGCCATGGTGTTGCCGCGCGGACTGAAGCGCGGCGCCTGGATGGAGCTGGACGAGCGCGACATCCGGGCGCTGTTCCAGGCGGTGGGCGCAGAGCGCCCCGCACGAGGCGCGCCCGGCCCGAAGGGCGGCGGCCAGGACGGCGGTGGCCGCAACAATCGCAATCGCAAGCGCCGGGGCAACCGAAACGGCGGCGGCGGTGCACAGGCCGAGAGCCGCGAGCCGCCGATCCCGAATCCCCTGACCAGCGGGCCGGGCGCCCGCGGCCGCGGCGGCAACGGCGGCGCGCCGCAAGGGCAGGGACAAGGGCAGCCGCGCCGCAACCGGCAGGGCGGCAAGCGCGACGACCGCGCGCCCGGCGGTGGCGGCGGCAACAGCCAGCCCGATCCGATGAAGACCTCGCTGGGCTACATCGGCGCCGACAGCTTCTCGCGCCAGCGCAAGGAGCAGCGCTCGGGTCCGCGCCGCGGCGGCGGGGGAGGGCCCTCGGGCGGCAATTTCGGCGGGCAGGGCGGCCAGGGCGGCGGCCGCCGCCGCGGCCGCTGAATCGCGCGATCGGCCAGGGTTCATTCACCCGCCCGTCACGGGCGGTGATGGCCGCGCCGGTTAAAATCAGAGGCTTTGTCAAGGGAGCGCAGCCTGTCGCTGCGGCTTGACGGAACTCATCGAAATCCAAGCACTCAAGAAAGCACTTCAATGGCCATCGAACGCACCCTCTCCATCATCAAGCCCGACGCCGTGGCAAAGAACGTCATCGGCAAGATCGTCTCCCGCTTCGAGGCCGCCGGCCTGAAGATCGTGGCCGCCAAGCTGGTGCAGCTGTCGCAGGCCGAAGCCGAGCAGTTCTACGCCGTGCACAAGGAGCGCCCCTTCTTCAAGGATCTGGTCAGCTTCATGATCTCCGGTCCGGTGTTCGTGCAGGCACTCGAGGGCGAGGACGCCATCAGCAAGAACCGCGATCTGATGGGCGCCACCGACCCCAAGAAGGCAGCCCCGGGCACCATCCGCGCCGACTTCGCGGACAGCATCGATGCCAATGCCGTGCACGGCTCCGACGCCGCCGAAACCGCGAAGGTCGAGATCGCCTTCTTCTTCCCCGAGCTCAAGGCCCGCTGAGGCGAAGCGCCTTCTCCCGCAATGACCACGGCCAACCTGCTCGACTTCGATCTCGAGGGGCTGGCCGCGTTCTGCGAAAGGCTCGGGGAGAAGCGCTTCCGCGCCACCCAGCTGTTCCGCTGGATCCATCAGCGCGGCGCGAGCGATTTCGCGCAGATGACCGACCTCGCCAAGTCGCTGCGCGAGAAGCTCGCGGGCAGCGCGCACGTCGAGCCACTGCCGGTCATCACCCAGCAGGAATCTGCCGACGGCACCATCAAGTGGCTGTTCGATGTCGGCGACGGCAACGCAGTCGAAGCCGTGTTCATCCCCGAGGACGATCGCGGCACGCTGTGCGTGTCATCCCAGGCCGGCTGCGCGGTGGGATGCCGCTTCTGCTCTACCGGGCACCAGGGCTTCAGCCGCAATCTGAGCACCGGCGAAATCGTGGCCCAGCTGTGGTTTGCCGAGCACTTCCTGCGCAAGCACCTGAAACGTGACGAGCGCGTGATCTCCAACGTCGTGATGATGGGCATGGGCGAGCCGCTGCAGAACTACGCAGCCCTGGTGCCCGCCCTGCGCACCATGCTCGACGACAACGCGTACGGCCTGTCGCGCCGTCGGGTCACGGTGTCGACTTCCGGGGTGGTGCCCATGATCGATAGGCTCGGTGCCGATTGCCCGGTGGCACTGGCGGTGTCGCTGCATGCGCCCAACGATGCGCTGCGCGACGACCTGGTGCCGCTCAACCGCAAATACCCGCTGGTCGAGTTGCTCGACGCGTGCCAGCGCTACCTGGCGCACGCGCCGCGCGAC
Source organism: Variovorax stachyos (assembly GCF_051400855.1). Lineage (NCBI taxonomy): Bacteria > Pseudomonadati > Pseudomonadota > Betaproteobacteria > Burkholderiales > Comamonadaceae > Variovorax > Variovorax stachyos. The sequence continues at coordinate 297,369 of NZ_JBLFFN010000005.1, forward strand.
TTCATCACCTTCGAGTACTGCATGCTCGACGGCGTGAACGACCAGCCCGAGCATGCGCGCCAGCTCGTCGATCTGGTGCGCTCGCAGGGCATCTCCTGCAAGTTCAACCTGATCCCTTTCAACCCCTTTCCGGCCTCGGGCCTGCTGCGCTCGCCGCAGCCGCGCGTGCTCGCCTTCGCCCGGCTCCTGAGCGAAGCAGGCATCGTGACCACGGTGCGCAAGACCCGTGGCGACGACATCGACGCAGCCTGCGGCCAGCTGGCCGGCGACGTGAAGGACCGGACCAACGCCGCCCAGCGCATGGCGCAGCGGCGCACCGTGGTGCTGCACCCGGCGCGCAAGAAGCCCGCCACGTCCACCGCCCAGGAGCAATGAAGCAATGATCAAGGCCCCTTCGACCGCGTGGCAGCGGATGATGCAAGCGCTCTTCGGCGTCGCGGCGGCATTCCTGCTCGCCGGCTGCGCCACCAAGGATGCCGGCGTGCCCAGCACGGCCGGCAACGCGGGCGGCATCGTCACCGACTCGGACGAGGGCAATGCCCGCAAGCGCGCCCGTCTGCGCCTCGAGCTGGCCATCGGCTACTTCGAGCAGGGGCAGGCCACGGTGGCGCTGGACGAGATCAAGCAGGCACTCGCCGCCGATCCCAACTTCGCCGACGCCTACAACCTGCGCGGCCTGGTCTACATGCGCCTGGACGACGCCGGCCTGGCCGAGGACAGCTTTCGCCGCGCCATCGCACTGAACCCGCGCGAGCCCAACACGCTGCACAACTACGGCTGGCTGCTGTGCCAGCAGAACCGCTTCGCCGACGCGCAGCAGCAGTTCGCGGCGGCCCTGGCCATCTCCACCTACGGCGACCGCGCCAAGACGCTGATGACGCAGGGCGTGTGCCAATTGCGCGCCGGCCAGCGCCCCGAGGCCGAGCGCAGCCTGATGCAGGCCTACGAGCTCGATGCCGGCAACCCGGTGATCGGCTACAACCTGGCTTCGCTGCTGGCGCAGCGCGAGGACTGGTCGCGCGCGCAGTTCTACATCCGCCGCATCAACAACGGCCCCGCGGCCAATGCCGAGACGCTGTGGCTGGGCATCAAGGTCGAACGCCGGCTCAACAACCGCGACGCGGTCACCCAGCTTGCCGGACAGCTGCAGCGGCGCTTCCCCCAATCGCGCGAGGCCGTGGCCTATGAGCGCGGAAACTTCAATGATTGAGAAGGCGAGCGAATTCGGGGCCTCGGCTGCGGTACCCCTGATGACAGGCGACAACACGCACATGTCGGCTGGCGACATGTTGCGGCAGGCGCGCGAGGCGCACGGCCTGCACCTCGACATGGTGGCCGCTGCGCTCAAGGTGACGCCGCAGAAGCTGGCCGCACTGGAGTCCGACGACATCGAAGCCTTGCCCGATCCCGTGTTCGCGCGTGCGCTCGCCGCCAGCGTCTGCCGCGCCCTGCGCATCGACCCCGCGCCGGTGCTGGCCAAGCTGCCGGGCGCGCAGCCCGCGGGGCTGGCACAAGCCGATCGCACCATGAGCAAGCCCCTGCCATCGCAGGTGCGCGCCAGCAGCAGCTCCAACGGCCTGCCCTCGCGCCGGCTGCTGACGGTCGTCGGGTTGCTGCTCGTCGGCGCGGCGGTGCTGTTCTGGCTGCCGCAATCGATTTTCGACCGGGTCGGCGAGGCGATCTCGCAGATCAGCAGGCGGGCCGACAGTAGCGAGCCATCGGCGCCTTCGGCACAAGCGCCTGCAGGGCCGCAGGCCGGCGGCACCGTCGTCGAGTCGGTCCAGCCCGCACCGCTGGCCGTTGCCTCGGCCCCAGGCGGGGCGCCCGCTACGGCGGCAGCCCCGGCGGTCCAGGCACCGGCGCCGCCGCCGGCCAATGCGGCGGATCTGATCGTCTTCATCGCGCGCGAGGACTCCTGGGTGACGGTGAACGAAGCCGGCGGCAAGTCCTTGCTGCGGCGCACGGTGCAGGCCGGCGAAACCGTCGGACTCAACGGTACCTTGCCCCTGTCGGTGGTCGTTGGCCGTGCCTCGGCCGTGGACGTGCAGGTGCGCGGCAAGGCCTTCGACCTGAAGCCGCTGACGCGCGGCGGCGGGGTGGCCCGTTTCGAGGTGAAACCATGATGAACGACGACACGGTGCGTCCCCAAAGTTGCCTGCCCATCGAGTCGGCCGCGCCGCGCGCGCGCCGCTCGCGCCAGGCCAGGGTGGTCTGGGGCCCGCGCACCGTCACCGTGGGTGGCGACGCGCCGGTGCGGGTGCAGTCGATGACCAACACCGACACCGTGGATGCGATCGGCACTGCGATCCAGGTCAAGGACCTGGCGCAGGCCGGCTCGGAGATGGTGCGCATCACGGTTAACACGCCCGAGGCCGCTGCGCAGGTGCCCTACATTCGCGAGCAGCTCGACCGCATGGGCGTCGATGTCCCGCTGATCGGCGACTTTCACTACAACGGCCATCGCCTGCTGACCGACTTCCCCGCCTGCGCGGAGGCACTCAGCAAGTACCGCATCAACCCCGGCAACGTGGGCAAGGGCGACAAGCGCGACCGCCAGTTCGGCCAGATGATCGATGCCGCGATGCGCTGGACCAAGCCGGTGCGCATCGGCGTCAACTGGGGCAGCCTCGACCAGGAGCTGCTGGCCAGCCTGATGGACATCAACAGCCGCCGCGCCGAACCCTGGGACGCCAAGCAGGTGATGTACGAGGCGCTGGTCAGCTCGGCCATCGGCTCGGCGCAGCTCGCCGAATCGATGGGGATGGACGGCAGCCAGATCATCCTCAGCTGCAAGGTGAGCGGCGTGCAGGACCTGATCTCGGTCTATCGGGAACTGGCCAAGCGCTGCGACTATGCGCTGCACCTGGGCCTGACCGAGGCCGGCATGGGCACCAAGGGCACGGTGGCCTCGGCGACCGCCTTGTCGATCCTGCTGCAGGAAGGCATCGGCGACACGATCCGCGTCTCCCTTACGCCCCAGCCGGGCGAAGCGCGCACGCAGGAGGTGGTGATCGCCAACGAGATCCTGCAGGCCCTGGGCCTGCGCGTGTTCGTGCCCAGTGTCACCGCCTGCCCCGGCTGCGGACGCACCACCAGCACCACCTTCCAGGTGCTGGCCAAGGAGATCGACGATTACCTGCGCATGCAGATGCCGGTTTGGCGTACCAAGTATCCGGGGGTCGAGACGATGAAGGTGGCCGTGATGGGCTGCATCGTCAACGGCCCCGGCGAGAGCAAGCATGCCGACATCGGCATCAGCCTGCCCGGCACCGGCGAGGCGCCGGCCGCGCCGGTCTTCATCGATGGCGAGAAGGCGCTCACCCTGCGCGGCGACAACATCGCTGCCGAGTTCCATCAACTGGTCGAAAACTACGTCGAGAAACGCTTCGGCGGCGCGCCTGCTGCGCAACCCGCCTGAGTGTCCAAATCCATGGCTGACAAACTGAATGCCGTCAAAGGCATGAACGACACCTTGCCGCCGGAATCGGCGCGCTGGGAATGGCTCGAGGGCGTGGTGCGCGAACTGATGTCGCGCTTCGCCTACCGCAATATCCGCACGCCGATCCTGGAGCACACGGCGCTGTTCGTGCGCGGGATCGGCGAGGTGACGGACATCGTCGAGAAGGAGATGTATTCCTTCCACGACCGCTCGGACAAGTACGGCGACAACGACCACCTGACACTGCGTCCGGAGAACACCGCCGGCATCGTGCGCGCCGCCATCGAGCACAACATGCTGTACGACGGCGGCAAGCGCCTGTGGGCCATGGGCCCGATGTTCCGGCGCGAGAAGCCGCAGCGCGGCCGCTTCCGACAGTTCCACCAGATCGATGTCGAGGCGCTGGGCTTCGCCGGGCCGGACGTCGACGCCGAGCTGATCCTGCTGGCCAACGCGCTTTGGAAGGCCATCGGCCTCGCCGATGTGCGGCTGGAGATCAACAGCCTCGGCCAGCCGGCCGAACGCGCGCAGCACCGCGCGCAATTGATCGCGCACTTCGAGGCGCACGCCGACCAGCTCGACGAGGACGCTAGGCGCCGCCTGCACAGCAATCCGCTGCGCATCCTCGACACCAAGAATCCGGCGATGAAGGCGCTGGTGGAAGCGGCCCCCAAGCTGATCGACTTCCTGGGGGCAGAGTCGCTGGCGCACTTCGACGGCCTGAAGGCCATCCTCGACGCCAACGAGATCGCCTACACCGTCAACCCGCGCCTGGTGCGCGGACTCGACTACTACAACCTGAGCGTCTTCGAGTTCGTGACCGACCGGCTCGGCTCCCAGGGCACGGTGTGCGCCGGCGGGCGCTACGACGGCTTGTTCGAGCAGCTCGGCGGCAAGCCCGCGCCGGCCGTCGGCTGGGCCATCGGCGTGGAGCGCGTGCTCGAGCTGGTGAAGGAGCAGGGCACCGCGATCCCCACGCCCGCGCCCGACGCCTATGCGGTGGTGCCGGACGCGGCCGCAATGCCGGTCGCGCTGCGCACGCTGCAGCAGCTGCGCGAGGCCGGCGTGCGGGTGCAGATGCACGCCGCCACCGCGGACAGCCTGGGCAGCTTCAAGTCGCAGTTCAAGAAGGCCGACAGCAGCGGTGCGGCCTACGCACTGGTCTTCGGCGCCGACGAACTGGCGCGCGGCGAGCTCACCGTGAAGGCGCTGCGCGACGGCACCGGAGCCCAGACCGCGCGCCCGCTGGCCGATCCGGCCGCCTGGGCCGCCACCCTACAATCCCCGGCTCCCAAGAACTGACAGCACATGGCCACCCATCTCGATCTCGAAGAACAGGAACAGCTCGATCAGCTCAAGCATTTCTGGAACACCTACGGCACGCTGATCACCTGGGTCGTGGTGCTGGCGGCCGGCGCCTTCCTGGCCTGGACCGGCTGGCAATACTGGCAGCGCGAGCAGACCGCACGCGCCTCGGCGCTCTACGACGAGCTCGAGCGCGGCGCGCAGGCCGGCGATACGGCCCGCGTCGAGCGCGCGCTGGCCGACATGAAGAGCAAGTTCGCCCGCACGGCCTATGCCCAGCAGGGCGGCCTGCTGGCCGCCCGCGTGCTGTACGAGAAGGGCAATGCCGACGCCTCGCGCACCGCGCTGGCCTGGGTGGCGGAGCACGGCACCGACCCCGGCTACCAGGCGGTGGCCCGGCTGCGCCTGGCCGGCGTGCTGGTCGAGGCCAAGTCCTACGATGAGGCGCTCAAGCAGCTCTCGGTCGGCATGCCCAAGGAATTCGAGGCCCTCGCGGCCGACCGCAAGGGCGACGTCTACATGAGCCAGGGCAAGCGCGAAGAGGCCAAGGCGGAATACCGCAAGGCCTGGGCCGCCTTCGATCCTGGCAACGAGTACCGCCGATTGGTCGAGATCAAGCTCAACGCGGTCGGTGTCGACCCCAAGAGCCTGGCTCCGGCCGGCACCGCATCTCCCGCCAAGAACACACCATGAATTTCAGCCAGCGTTCGATGCTCTCCGCCTCCCTCCTGCGCGCCGGCGCTGCCGCGCTTGTCGTCGCCGCGCTCGCGGCCTGCTCGGGCACGCCCAAGCCCAAGCCGGCGGAGCTGCCGCCCAACCCGGCGGTGCTGGGGGTGCGGCAGGCCTGGAGCATTCGCATCCCGAAGGTGGAGTTCCCGCTTGCGACCGACGTGAGCGGCGACATGGTGACGGTGGCTTCCAGCGACGGAACTGTCGTCATGATCGATGCCCGCTCGGGCCAGGAGTCCTGGCGCGCCGGCGTGGGGGCCCCGTTGGCCGCCGGCGTCGGCAGCGACGGCTCGCTGGCGGCAGTGATCACCACCGGCAACGAACTCGTCGCCCTTCAGGGCGGGAAGGTGCTGTGGCGGCAGCGGCTCCCGGCCCAGTCGTACACCGCGCCGCTGGTGGCCGGCCGCCGCGTCTTCGTGCAGAGCGCGGATCGCACCACCACCGCGTGGGACGGCCAGAGCGGCCGCCGGCTGTGGTCGCAGCAGCGCACTGCCGAGAATCTGGTGCTGAAGCGGCCAGGCGTGCTGATCGCCGTCGATGACACCCTGGTGGCCGGCGTGGGCGGCCGGCTGGTCGGCATCAATCCGGCCAACGGCACCTCGCGATGGGAAGCGCCGATTGCCGCCCCGCGCGGCACCAACGACGTCGAGCGCCTCGTCGACCTGACCGGCAGCGTGAGCCGCGTCGGCGACTCCGTCTGCGCGCGCGCCTACTACGCCAGCGTCGGCTGCGTCGACACCTTGCGCGGCACCGTGCTGTGGAGCAAGCCGGCCAGCGGGGCTGACGGCGTTTCCGGCGACGACCGCTTCATCTACGGCACCGAGGACAACGGCAATGTGGTGGCCTGGCGCCGCAACGATGGCGAGCGGGCGTGGCAGACCGAGCATTTCAAGTACCGCACGCTGACCGCGCCGCTCGCGGTCGGGCGCTCGCTGATCATCGGCGACGCCGCGGGCCTAGTGCATGTGATCTCGCGCGAGGACGGCGCGCTGCTCAACCGCCTCACGCCCGATGGCTCCCCCATCGCCGCGGCGCCGGTGCTCTCGGGCAATACGGTCGTGGTCGTGACCCGCAACGGCGGCATCTTCGGCTACCGGCCTGAGTAGAACGTAAGAACGTAGGACCGCGAGCGCTCGACCATGAAACCCGTCATCGCACTGGTTGGGCGCCCCAACGTCGGCAAATCGACGCTGTTCAACCGCCTGACCCAGACGCGCGACGCCATCGTCGCCGACTTCGCCGGTCTCACGCGCGACCGCCATTACGGTAACGGCCGCCAGGGCCGCTACGAGTTCATCGTCATCGACACGGGCGGCTTCGAGCCCGACGCAGGCGCCGGCATCTTCAAGGAGATGGCCAAGCAGACGCGCCAGGCGGTGGCCGAGGCCGACGTGGTGATCTTCGTGGTCGATGCTCGCGAGGGGCTCTCGGCGCAGGACCACGACATCGCCAACGAGCTGCGCCGCCTCGGCAAGCCCTGCGTGCTGGCGGCCAACAAGGCCGAGGGCATGAAGGACAACGCGCGGCTCGCCGAGTTCTACGAGTTGGGCTTCGGCGAGGTGCACGGCGTCTCGGCCGCGCACGGGCAGGGTATCCGCGGCCTGGTCGAGCTCGCGCTCGACCCGCTGGCGCTGCCCGAGCCGGGACACGAGGACGAGGAAGAAGACGTCAACAAACCTATCAAGCTGGCCGTCGCGGGCCGGCCCAACGCCGGCAAGTCCACCCTGATCAACACGTGGCTCGGCGAGGAGCGGCTGGTCGCCTTCGACCTGCCCGGCACCACGCGCGACGCGATCTCGGTGCCCTTCGAGCGCAACGGACAGCGCTTCGAGCTCATCGACACCGCGGGCCTCAGGCGCAAGGGCAAGGTGTTCGAGGCGATCGAGAAGTTCTCGGTGGTCAAGACCCTGCAGGCCATCGAGTCCGCCAACGTGGTGCTGCTCCTGATCGACGCCACCCAGGGCGTCACCGACCAGGACGCCCACATCGCCGGGTACATCCTGGAGAGCGGCCGCGCAGTGGTGATCGCAATCAACAAGTGGGACGCCGTCGACAGCTACCAGCGCGAGCAGATCCAGCGCCAGATCGAGACCCGGTTGGCCTTCCTGAAGTTCGCCTCCCTGCACTTCATCTCGGCCACGCGGCGCCAGGGGCTGGGCCCGCTCTGGCAGGCTATTGCGCAGGCGCACAAGTCTGCCACCCGCAAGATGTCGACACCGGTGCTCACGCGCCTGCTGCTGGAAGCCGTGCAGTTCCAGACACCCAAGAAGTCCGGCATGTTCCGGCCCAAGCTGCGCTATGCGCACCAGGGGGGCATGAACCCGCCGGTGATCGTCATCCATGGCAATTCGCTGGAGCACGTCACCGAGGCCTACCGGCGCTTTCTCGAGGGACGCTTCCGCAAGGAGTTCGATCTGGTCGGCACGCCGCTGCGCATCGAGTTCAAGACCTCGCACAATCCCTATGCAGACAAGGAAGGCTGAGTGTCCGCTGTTGGCGTAGCGGGTGCCGCATTGCTGATGCGGCCGGGACGGACGCGAGCAGTGCGGGCGCTCGAAGTTCCGCCTTTCAGTGCCGTTATTTTTAGGGGGCCATTCGGGTTTCGTGCTGCAGTGCGGAAGTGCTGTGTTAAGGTGACCGGTCCAACAACTACTCTTGAACACGGAGAATATCGTGAGCAATAAAGGGCAACTCCTACAAGACCCCTTTCTGAATACCTTGCGTCGAGAGCACGTGCCGGTTTCGATCTATTTGGTCAACGGCATCAAGCTGCAAGGGCAGATCGAGTCTTTCGATCAGTACGTCGTGTTGCTTCGCAATACGGTGACCCAGATGGTCTACAAGCATGCCATCTCTACCATCGTGCCGGGTCGCGCAGTCAATTTCTCGGCAAACGAGAACGACGACGCTGCTGCCTGAGTGCACGGAGCGCGGCGGCCCGCCCGCCGCGCTTTCTTTTCAATTGATTCCGCTTGTCTGAACTGAATTCCCGGAAAGACGGTGCCGTCGTCCTCGTCGGTGTCGATTTCGGGCTGCCGCATTTCGACGGCGAACTCGAGGAACTCGGACTGCTTGCGCAGACCGCGGGCCTTGCGCCGGTCGTGCGCCTGGTAGCCAAGCGCCGAGCCCCTGACGCGGCCCTGTTCGTCGGCAGCGGCAAGGCCAACGAGATCCGCGAGCTGGCCGAGCTGCACGGCGCCAGCGAGGTGATCTTCGACCAGGCACTGAGCCCGGCGCAGCAGCGCAACCTCGAGCGTCAGCTCGGGGTCGCGGTGTACGACCGCACCTTCCTGATTCTCGAGATCTTCGCGCAACGCGCACGCTCCCACGAGGGCAAGCTGCAGGTCGAGCTGGCGCGGCTGCAATACCTCAGCACGCACCTGGTGAGGCGCTGGTCGCACCTGGAGCGCCAGCGCGGCGGCATCGGCGCGCGCGGCGGCCCGGGCGAGACCCAGATCGAGCTCGACCGCCGCATGATCGGCGACGCCATCCGGCGCACCCGCGAACGGCTCGCCAAGGTACAGCGCCAGCGCGGCACCCAGCGGCGCCAGCGCGAGCGCCGCGACACCTTCAACATTTCGCTGGTCGGCTACACCAATGCCGGCAAGTCTTCGCTGTTCAATGCACTGGTGAAGGCGCGCGCCTACGCGGCCGACCAGCTGTTCGCCACGCTCGACACCACCACGCGGCATCTGTATCTCGGTGACGCACGCCGCAAGGTGTCGATCTCCGACACCGTAGGCTTCATCCGCGAGTTGCCGCACGGGCTGATCGATGCCTTCAAGGCCACTTTGCAGGAGGCGGTCGACGCCGATCTGCTGCTGCACGTCGTGGATGCCTCCAATCCGCACCATCCGGAGCAGATGGCCGAAGTGCAGTCGGTGCTGAAGGAGATCGGCGCCGACACCGTGCCGCAGCTACTGGTCTTCAACAAGCTCGACGCCCTCGACGACACGCAGCGGCCGCTGTCGCTTGCCGACGAGATCGAAGTCGACGGCGTGCAGGTGCCGCGCATCTTCCTGAGCGCTCTTACCGGCGAGGGCGTGGCAGCGCTGCGGGCCGAGCTTGGACGGCGCGCGCCTTCGGTGAGCGAGGCCATGACCCCAGAGCCGGACGCCGAATTGCACGGTCCCCCCGGCGGATTGGCACAATCGCCCCACTGACCAGAGAAGAGATCGAATGAATGCAAAGCCAGTGTGGAGACGATTTCAGGGCATGTTCAACCTGAATGACGGGCGTTGGGGCCGCGGCGACGAGCCGTCCTCGAACGGGGATCGTCCCAATGCCAACCGTCCCGATGACGATTCCGGATCTTCCGGCAACAACAACCGTCCGCGCGGCCAGGGGCCGAACCAGGGTCCACCTGATCTCGACGAGCTCTGGCGCGACTTCAACCGCAAGCTCGGCGGCCTGTTCGGCGGCGGGCGCGGCAACGGCGGCCGCCCGAACGGGGGCAATGGCGGCAATGGCCTCAAGCCCGACATGAAGAATGCCGGCGTCGGCCTCGGCCTGGTGGCGGCTGTCGCCGTGCTGATCTGGCTGGGCACCGGCTTCTTCATCGTCAACGAAGGCCAGCAGGCCGTGATCACGCAGTTCGGCCGCTACAAGACGACCGTGGGCGCGGGCTTCAACTGGCGGCTGCCATATCCGATCCAGCGCCATGAGATCGTGGTCGTGACGCAGATCCGCTCGATCGACGTCGGCCGCGACTCGATCGTGCGCTCGACCGGCTTGCGCGAGTCGGCCATGCTGACCGAGGACGAGAACATCGTCGAGATCAAGTTCGCGGTGCAGTACCGCCTGAGCGACGCGCGAGCCTACCTCTACGAAAGCAAGACGCCGACCGATACCGTGGTGCAGGTTGCCGAGACCGCAGTGCGCGAAGTCGTCGGCAAGATGAAGATGGATGCGGCCCTCGCCGAGGAACGCGACCAGATCGCTCCGCGCGTGCGCGCGCTGATGCAGAACATCCTGGACCGCTACAAGGTCGGCATCGAGGTGGTGGGCATCAACCTGCAGCAGGGCGGACTGCGTCCGCCGGAACAGGTGCAAGCCGCCTTCGACGACGTGCTCAAGGCCGGCCAGGAGCGCGAGCGCGCCAAGAACGAGGCGCAGGCCTATGCCAACGACGTGGTGCCGCGCGCCACGGGTACCGCATCGCGCCTGAAGGAGGAATCGGAGGCCTACAAGGCGCGGATCATCGCGCAGGCGCAGGGCGACGCGCAGCGCTTCAGCTCGGTGCTGACCGAGTACCAGCGGGCGCCGCAGGTCACGCGCGACCGCATGTACACCGACGCCATGCAGCAGATCTACAGCAACACGACCAAGGTGCTGGTCGATTCCAAGCAGGGCTCGAACCTGCTGTACCTGCCGATCGACAAGCTGATCCAGATGTCCGGCCAGCCCGGGGGCGGCGCGCCTGCCGACGGCGCCAGCCCGAACGTGGCCGGCACCGCGCCGCCTCAGTCGTCGGTGATCCCCGTCGTCCCACCCAACGACGCGCGTGCACGCGACGGCCGCTCGCGCGACCGCGACGTGCGCTGAGGAGCAACACAGCATGAACAGACTAGGCTTCATCGTATCGTCGGTCCTCGTGGCGCTGGCGCTCCTGAGCTCCACGCTCTTCGTGGTCGACCAGCGCCAGTTCGGCGTGGTCTATGCGCTCGGACAGATCAAGGAAGTGATTACCGAGCCGGGCTTGAACTTCAAGCTGCCGCCGCCTTTCCAGAACGTGTCGTACATCGACAAGCGCCTGCTCACTCTGTCCAGCCTCGATCCCGAGCCCATGCTCACGGCCGAGAAGCAGCGCGTGGTGGTCGACTGGTATGTGCGCTGGCGCATCACCAACCCCTCGGAATACATCCGCAACGTCGGCCTCGACGAGAACGCCGGCGCGGTGCAGCTCAACCGCGTGGTGCGCAACGCCTTCCAGGAAAACGTCAACAAGCGCACCGTGCGCGAGCTGATCTCGACGCGCCGCGAGGCTCTCATGAACGACGTGCAGCGCGAGATGCTGGCGGTGGTGAAGGGCACGAAGCCCTGGGGCATCGACATCATCGACGTGCGCGTCACGCGCGTCGACTATGTCGAGGCGATCACCGAATCGGTCTACCGCCGCATGGAGGCAGAGCGCAAGCGCGTGGCCAACGAGCTGCGCTCCACCGGCTTCGCCGAGGGCGAGAAGATCCGTGCCGATGCCGACCGGCAACGCGAGGTGATCGTCGCCAATGCCTACCGCGACGCCCAGAAGATCAAGGGCGAGGGCGACGCCCGCGCCGCGTCGGCCTATGCCGACGCCTTCGGCCGCGACCCGCAGTTCGCGCAGTTCTACCGCAGCCTCGATGCCTACAAGCAGAGCTTCAACAAGAAGAGTGACGTGATGGTCCTGGACCCCTCGTCGGACTTCTTCCGCGCGATGCAGAGTTCGGGTGGCCCGGCGGCGGCGGTGCGTCGCTAGGCGCAGTGTTCAGGCGTGAGCGCAGAGACGTTCTGGAGCGCGCTGGCACTCGTGCTGGTGATCGAAGGGCTCCTGCCCTTCGTGTCGCCCGGCGGGTGGCGGCGCGGCTTCGGCCAGCTCATGCAACTGCGCGACGGGCAGCTGCGCTTCTTCGGTCTGTGCAGCATCCTGCTGGGGCTCTTCCTGCTCTGGGTCCTGGCCTGAGTCGCGGTTTCCTGCGGGCGAGTGTGCCCCGGTGGCCCGGTAGAATCCGGTTTTAACCACGCCCCCGCCCCTCATGTCCGCCTGGGTCCTCCCGGATCACATTGCCGATGTGCTGCCCTCCGAGGCGCGTCACATCGAAGAACTTCGACGCCAGCTGCTCGACACTGCCCGTGGCTATGGCTACGAGCTGGTGATGCCGCCTCTCCTCGAGCACCTGGAGTCCCTGCTGTCCGGCACCGGGGAGGCGCTGGATCTGCAGACCTTCAAGCTGGTCGACCAGCTCTCCGGGCGCAGCATGGGGCTGCGCGCCGACACCACGCCTCAGGTCGCGCGCATCGATGCCCACCTGCTCAACCGCCGCGGCGTGGCCCGCCTCTGCTATTGCGGCCCGGTGGTGCACACCCGGCCCGACCGACCCCACGCGACCCGCGAGCCGCTCCAGTTCGGCGCCGAGATCTATGGCCACGCCGGCCTCGAGGCCGACACCGAGGTACTGCGCCTGGCGCTCGACTGCCTGCGCGCGGCCGCGGTCAGCAATCCCGTCATCGTCGACCTGGCCGACGCGCGTATCGTGCGTGCCCTGCTCGCCGGCGTGCCGGTCGATGCGGAAGTCATTGCGCGCGTCCATTCCGCCTTGGCCACGAAGGACGCCAGTGCCCTGCGCGAGCTCACCGCGGGCTTTCCCGCCGCCTCGCGCGAAGGCCTGCTCGCTCTGGTGCATCTTTATGGCGATGCCGCGGTCCTCGACGAAGCAGCCAAGGTCCTGCCCGACACGGCCGGCATGCGCCAGGCGCTCGCCGACCTGAAGCAGCTGGCGCAGCGGCTGGACGGCGCGCGCGTGAGTTTCGACCTGGCCGACCTGCGCGGCTATGCCTACTACAGCGGCATGCGCTTCGGCATCTACACCGAGGGCGCGAGCGACGCGCTGGTACGCGGCGGCCGCTATGACGAGGTGGGGGCGGTGTTCGGCCGCAATCGCCCCGCCGTCGGCTTCAGCCTCGACGTGCGCGAGCTCGTGGGCGTGCTGCCCGTGCGGCCCCTGCGCGCCGCGATCCGCGCGCCCTGGAGCGACGCCCCGGGTCTCGGCAAGACCATCGCCGCGCTGCGCAGCCAGGGCGAGACCGTGGTCTGCGCGCTACCCGGGCACGAGAGCGAGATCGACGAATTCCACTGCGACCGCGAGCTGATCGAGCGGGGCGGGCAGTGGAAAGTCCAAGCCATCTGAATCTGAAAAGCGAAGCATCATGAGCGTTACCACCGGACGAAACGTGGTCGTCGTCGGCACCCAATGGGGCGACGAGGGCAAGGGCAAACTGGTCGACTGGCTGACCGAGAGCGCGCAGGGGGTCGTGCGCTTCCAGGGCGGTCACAACGCGGGCCACACGCTGGTCATCAACGGCGTGAAGACCGCGCTGCACCTGATCCCCAGCGGCATCATGCGGCCCGGGGTCAAGTGCTACATCGGCAACGGCGTGGTGCTGTCGGCGGCCAAGCTCTTCGAGGAGATCGAGGGGCTGGAGAAAGCCGGTGTCGAGGTGCGCTCGCGGCTGCGCATCAGCGAGGCCTGCCCGCTGATCCTGCCGGTCCATGCCGCGCTGGACATCGCGCGCGAAGCCTACCGCGAGAAGGGCGGCATCGAGAAGATCGGCACCACTGGCCGCGGCATCGGCCCGGCCTACGAGGACAAGATCGCGCGCCGCGCCCTGCGCGTGCAGGACCTGAAGCACCCGGATCGCTTTGCGGCCAAGCTGCGCGTGCTGCTCGAGCTGCACAACCACGTGCTCACCCAGGTGCTGGGTGCGCCGGCAATCGAGTTCGATGCGGTCTACGACGAGGCGATGCGCCACGCGGAACTGCTCAAGCCCATGATGGCCGACGTCTCGCGCGAGCTCAACGACGCTCATCGTGCGGGCGCCAACCTGCTGTTCGAGGGTGCGCAGGGCACGCTGCTGGACGTGGACCACGGCACCTACCCCTACGTGACTTCCAGCAACTGCGTGGCCGGCAACGCCGCGGCCGGCGCGGGTGTCGGTCCTGGTCTGCTGCACTACATCCTCGGCATCACCAAGGCGTACTGCACGCGCGTCGGCGGCGGGCCTTTCCCGACCGAGCTCGAATGGGACAAGCCCGGCACCGTCGGCTACCACCTGAGCACCGTCGGTGCCGAGAAGGGCGTGACCACCGGCCGCAGCCGCCGCTGCGGCTGGTTCGACGCCGCGCTCCTCAAGCGCTCGGCGCAGGTCAACGGCCTCTCCGGCCTGTGCATCACCAAGCTGGACGTGCTGGACGGCCTGAAGGAGCTGCAGCTGTGCACCGGCTACGAGCTGGACGGCGAATACACCGACATCCTGCCGCTGGGCGCCGACGAGATCGAGCGCTGCACCCCCGTCTACGAGAAGCTCGAGGGATGGACCGAGAGCACCGTGGGTGTCACGCAGTACGACAAGCTGCCGATCAACGCGCGGCTCTACCTGCAGCGCATCGAGCAGGTCACCGGCGTGCCGATCCACATGGTGTCCACCAGTCCGGACCGCGATCACACGATCATGATGCGGCACCCGTATCTGGCAGATTGAACGAACGACCCCCCCCGAGGAGATGGCTTCCCATGCTGACTGAAGACGGCAAACACCTTTACGTGAGCTACGACGAGTACCACAACCTGATCGAGAAGCTCGCGATCAAGGTGCACCAGTCGGGCTGGCAGTTCGACACCATCCTGTGCCTGGCGCGCGGCGGCATGCGGCCGGGCGACGTGCTGTCGCGCATCTTCGACAAGCCGCTGGCCATCATGTCGACCAGCTCCTACCGGGCGGATGCCGGCACCATCCAGGGCCACCTGGACATCGCGCGCTACATCACCACCCCCAAGGGCGAGATCGCCGGCCGCGTGCTGCTGGTGGACGACCTGGCCGACTCCGGCCATACGCTGCACGCGGTGGTGGAGATGCTCAAGCGCAACTACGCGCCGATCACCGAACTGCGCAGCGCCGTCATCTGGACCAAGGCGCTGTCGACCTTCACGCCCGATTACTCGGTCGAGTACCTGCCCACCAATCCCTGGATCCACCAGCCCTTCGAGGGCTACGACTCGCTCGGGGCGGAGAAGCTGATCGAGAAATGGTCGGTCTGAAGACGCAGGGGCGTCACTGCTGCTTCAGCATCTCGGTGTAGCGACGCTGCATCTCCTCGGGCGACAGCTGCTCGATGCTGTGGCCGATGTTCCAGCGGTGACCGAAGGGGTCGCGAAAAGACCCCGAGCGCTCGCCGTAGAACTGATCCTGCACCGCGATCTCGAGCTCGGCGCCGGCCTCCAGCGCGCGCTCGACCACTGCGTCGGCATCGTCGACATGCAGGTGGATCGTCACCGAGGTCGCGCCGGTGCTCAGGGGACCGCGGATGCCGTACTCGGGAAATTCGTCGCACAGCATCAGTGTGGTGCCGCCGAAGTCGAGCTCGGCATGCCCGATGCGGCCGCTGGGCTCGGTCAGCCTGAATTTCTCGGTCGCGCCGAAGACCTCGCCGTACCAGGCGATCGCCTTGGCGCTGTCGTTCACGCAAAGATAGGCGAAGAGTTCATGAATGGCCATCGGGGCCTCCTTTGCAAGTGTGGGTCCGGCCATCATTCTGGCCATGCGCCCGCCCTCGGTCTTGGACGAAATTGAACCCGGCCTGCACATGGTTGGGCGAGGCCGGCGCCGCCCGGCGGTAGGCCTGGGGCGTCATGCCCGCGATCTCCAGGAAATCGCGGTTGAAGTGGGACTGGTCGCTGTAGCCGGCATCCAGCGCGAGCTCCACCCAGGGCCGGGCGAGCACGCCGGGCCGGGCCGTCACGACGCGCTGCAGCCGTTGCACTCGCTGCCACTGCTTGGGCGCCAGGCCGGCGGCGTCTCGGAACAGGGTGATGAAGCGCCGATGGCTGTAGCCGCTGGCCTCGACCAACGCCCGGATCGGCAGGCCGCCGCCCAGCCGGGCGAGGGCGCCGGCCACCGCCGGATGCATGGCGCGCGGCTGCCGAGCAAGGCGTTCGGCCAGCAGGGCCTCGAAGACGGCGAGCTGTGCCTCGGGACCGGTGGCCGCGTGCACACGATCGAGCAATTGCTCCGCGGCGGCGTGGCCCCAGAGCGCCTCCAGCGGCGTGTGGCGCTCGGCCAGCTCGCCGGCCGGCAGGCCGAAGAGCGCGCACGCCGCGCCGGGCCGCAGCTGTGCGCCCACCGAGCCGGTCGCGACCGAGACATCGCGCGCATGGAAGACCGAGCGGGCCCCGCCGACGATCGCGTAGCCGACGGTGTAGCCGGTCGCATCCGAGGCGCCGGCGAACAGCCGCAGCGGCGGGCCGGACAGGCGCAGCACCAGGTGCATGTCGCCGGTCGGCAGCACATGCTCCCGCAGCGGCACGGCCGCACTGACGCAGGCCTCGGAAGGCCTCGCCACCCACACGGAGCGGACGAAGGCGCGAAGCGCGGGGCAGGGCGCGCGGGTCAGCAGCATGCGCCATTGTCCGGCGCCAGCGCGCGGGCGTCGACTAGCATGGCGGCATGCCCAAGTCCATCACCGACCTGATCCATCACCCCTACAAGCCCCCCGCGAACTTCGCCGCGCCGCAGCCGGGCGTCTACAAGGCGTCAACCGTGTTCTTCACCGATGTCGCGGCCATGCGCGCCCGCGACTGGAAGACCAAGGCGGGCTACACCTACGGCCTGCACGGCACGCCCACCACCTTCACCCTCGAGGAGCGCCTGGCGACGCTGGAAGGCGGCACCGAATGCCTGCTGGCACCCAGCGGCCTGGCGGCGATCGCGCTGGTGGCCTTCGCCTTCCTGAAGACCGGCGACGAGGTGCTGCTCCCCGACAACGCCTACGGCCCCAACAAGGCGTTGTGCAGCGGCGAGCTGGCCAATTTCGGCATCACGTACCGGCTCTACGATCCGATGAGCCCGGCCGATCTCGCGGCCAAGCTCTCGGCGCGCACCCGGCTGGTGTGGATGGAGGCGGCCGGCTCGGTCACGATGGAGTTTCCGGACCTGCCGGCGCTGGTTGCGGCCTGCCGCGCCCGCGGTGTGCTCACGGCCCTCGACAACACCTGGGGCGCAGGCCTTGCCTTCGCTCCCTTCGACTTCAACGGCAGCGGGCAGGGCGTCGACATCTCGATCCAGGCGCTCACCAAGTACCCGAGCGGCGGCGGCGACCTGCTGATGGGCAGCGTCGTCACACGCGACGAGCGGCTGCACCGCGCGCTCAAGCTCAGCCACATGCGCATGGGCTTCGGGGTCGGCGTGGGGGACGTGGAGACGCTGCTGCGCTCGCTGCCCAGCATCGCGTTGCGCTACGAGGCGCACGACCGCAGCGCACGCGAGCTGGCCCGCTGGCTGGCCGATCGCGCCGAGATCGCGCAGGTGCTGCATCCTGCACTCGAAAGCTCGCCGGGCCATGCGCACTGGCTGCGGCTGTGCGGTGCCGCCGACCTGGCGGCCGGCCTGTTCTCGGTGGTGTTCGATGGCCGCTACAGCGCCGCGCAGGTCGACCGCTTCTGCGACAGCCTGAAGCTGTTCCGGCTCGGCTATTCGTGGGGCGGACCGATCAGCCTGGTCGTGCCCTACGACATCGGCCTGATGCGCGACCCGGGCGTCTCGCACTGGCCGCACAAGGGCACGCTGGTGCGCTTCTCGGTCGGGTTGGAAGACGCCGAGGACCTGCGCGCCGACCTCGAGCAGGCTCTCGCGGCGCTCTGAACCGGCCCGGTTATCGCGTACAGTGGGGAACGCGCAGTCACCGGGACTGCCTTTCAGGAAGGAGTACACGTGGCAACACCGAACTACGGCTACGAGAAGCGTCAGAAGGAGTTGGCCAAGAAGAAGAAGAAGGAAGAAAAAGCGCGCGAAAAAGCCGCTCGCAAGCTGAACCCCAGCAGCGAAGGCCTCGCGCCAGGCGACCCCGAAACCGATGTCGCCTCGCTGGAACGCGATCCGCCTACGGTGCCGGATCTGCCGACCAAGGACGGCTGAGCCGCTCCGACACCGCTCGGCACCCCGATCAGTGGAAAAAAGCCGCCGCAGGCGAGACCTGCAGCGGCTTTTTTCGTGACTGTGGCTTCACTTCTTCACTTGGGTGGAAGCAGCTTGCGCAGCACCGGCCAGACGTTGTCCAGCATGCGTGGCTGAGCGGCGGCCGTGGGATGGATGCGGTCGGGCTGGAACAGTGTCGCCGCCTCGGCGCCGTCGGCCACGCCCTTGAGCAGGAAGGGCACCAGCGCCGCCTTGGTGCTGCTGGCCACCCTTGTGAAGATCGCCTCGAAGCGCCGCGTGTAGTCGCTGCCGTAGTTCGGGGGGACCTGGATGCCGACGATCAGCACCTGGGCCCCGGCCGCCTGCGCGGCCTTGGTCATCTGCATGAGGTTGTCCTCGGTGCCCGCGAGCGACAGGCCGCGCAGCGCGTCGTTGCCGCCCAGCTCGAGCACCACGTGCGTCGGCTTGTGCTGCGACAGCAATCCCGCCAATCGCGCCCGGCCGCCGGCCGTGGTGTCGCCGCTGATGCTGGCGTTGATGACCGTGGCGGCAATCTTCTGCTCGGCCAGCCGCTTCTCGAGGAGCGGCACCCAGCCCTCGCCGCGCTTGAGGCCGTACTCGGCGGAAAGCGAGTCGCCGACGATCAGGATCACCGGCTTGCGCGCAGCCCCAGCCTGGGCCATGGCGACCGGCCAATACCCCGCGAAACCGGCCCCGGTGCCGGTCAAGATAAAGTGACGTCGATTCACCACGCGCAAACCCTCATTCAATGTCCTCGAACCCACCCGCAGCCATTGTCGCCGTCGAACACGTTTTCAAGTCGGTCACCGACTCCGCCGGCACGCTGGATATTCTGCAGGACATCGACTTCAAATTGGGCGAGCGCGAGACCGCCGCCATCGTCGGCGCCTCCGGCTCGGGCAAGAGCACGCTGCTGTCGATCGTCGCCGGGCTGGACACGCCGACCCGCGGCACCGTCAAGCTGGCCGGCGAGGACCTGTTCGCCATCGACGAGGATGACCGAGCTGCGCTTCGGGCACGCAAGGTCGGCTTCGTGTTCCAGAGCTTCCAGCTGCTGGGCAATCTCAGCGCCCTCGAGAACGTGATGCTGCCGCTCGAGCTGGCCGACCGCCGCGACGCGCGCAAGGCCGCGACCGAGATGCTCGGGCGCGTCGGCCTCGGCCAGCGCCTCAACCACTATCCCAAGGTGCTCTCCGGCGGCGAGCAGCAGCGCGTGGCGCTGGCCCGCGCCTTCGTCGTCCAGCCCGCGCTGCTGCTGGCCGACGAGCCCACCGGCAGCCTGGACTTCGCCACCGGCGAGCAGGTGATGCGGCTGATGTTCGACCTCAACCGCGAACTGGGCACCACGCTCGTGCTGGTGACGCACGACCGCGGCATCGCCGCCCAATGCGAGCGGCGCATCACCATCGAGGCCGGGCGCGTGGGCTTCGACGACCAGGGCGACCAGAGCGTCTGAGGGCGCTCGCGAGGCGGGCTCGATAATCCCGCCATGTCTTCCCCCAAAGTGATCTTCGGCTTCCATGCCGTGGGCGTGCGCATCAAGACCGCGCCGCAATCGGTGATCGAGGTGCTGTTCGACGCCAGCCGGCGCGATGCCCGCATGCGCCAGTTCGTCACTCGCGCGCAGGAGGCCGGCGTGCGCCTGATCGAGGCCGACGGACTGCGCCTGTCCAAGCTCAGCGGCAGTCATGGCCATCAGGGCGTCGCCGCGCGGGTGCAGCCGATCGCCCAGACGCGTTCAATCGACGAACTGCTCGAAGACCTCGAAGCCGCCGGCACGCTGCCGCTGCTGCTGGTGCTCGATGGCGTCACCGATCCGCACAACCTGGGCGCCTGCCTGCGCGTGGCCGACGGTGCCGGTGCGCATGCAGTTGTCGCGCCCAAGGATCACGCGGCCGGCATCAATGCCACAGTGGCCAAGGTCGCGAGCGGCGCCGCCGAGACCGTGCCCTACTTCATGGTGACCAACCTGGCGCGCACGCTGAACGAGCTGAAGGAGCGCAACATCTGGTGCGTCGGCACCAGCGACGATGCGCCCGGGACGCTGTACCAGAGCGATCTCCGGCGGCCCCTCGCGCTGGTGCTGGGCGCCGAAGGCGAGGGCATGCGCCAGCTCACCCGCAAGACCTGCGACGAACTGGTGCGCATCCCGATGGCGGGAGCCGTGGAAAGCCTCAATGTCTCCGTGGCGAGCGGGGTGTGCCTCTACGAGGCGATGCGCCAGCGCAGCACAGGCTGATCACAGGCTGGCGAAGCCCGTCTCGCCCGAGTGATCGCGCACCTTCCAGTCGTCGACCCAGGCCTTCGCCTTGCGCTCCAGTGCATCCAGGGCGCTTGCGGCGTCCTCGAAGCGGCCGCTCAAGGCAACGCGGCACTTGTGCTCGCCATCGCGCCACAGATCCGCGTGGCCCCAGGCCTGCTCTTCGAGAGCCACCCCGTTCAGGTACACGCGGACCTCCCAGGCCTCGTACATGAAGCGCTTCACCTCGCCGTCATCGTCCATTGCCTGCATTCCTCCTCGTTTTCGGTGGGCAACTCCCTCCAGGCGGTTGTTCCGCCCGAAGGGCAAGCCGGTGCGCGCCGTCAGCTCACCGAGATGTCGATGCGCCGGGGCTGCGCCCGGGCCGCCTTGGGGATACGCAGCGTCAGCACACCTCGTGCCAGCTCGGCAGAAACCTTCTCGGTGTCGAGCTCCTTGCTCAAGGTGAACACGCGGCGAAAGCGCCCGAGCCCGACTTCCGTGTGGCTGGACTGCAGCTCCTTGGGCACGCTCAGATCCGATTCTGCCTCTATGGTGAGCGTGTCGGATTCCACTTGCAAATGGAGCTTCTCCTTGGAGACGCCGGGAAGGTCGGCATACAGCGTGATGCCGGTGGCGTCCTCCACCACATCGACAGGCGGCGTCAGCGCCGCTTCGCCGTAGCCGGAGCTGTCCTTCCGGGTGGCGGCCGAGGGGGTGTTCGCGCGGAAAGTGTCAACGTCGTTCATGTCGCTGCTCCTCATTGGATCGTGATGCGGCGCGGCTGCGCGGACGCACGCCGCTGGACGGTGACGCGCAGGACGCCGTCGCGATAGTCGGCCTTGATCGCGTCCGGGTCGGCATCGTCGGGCAGGGTCAGCGTGCGACGGAAGCTGCCCGCGAAGCGCTCGTTGATGTGCACGGTCGACTTCGAGTCCTCCGCCGATGGCAACGTCGATGGGCGCTCGCCGGACAGGGTCAGGAGGCCGCGATCGAGCTGGATGTCGATCTTGGCTGGATCGAGGCCGGGTGCGAAGGCGTAGATCTCGACCGCCTGCGGTGTGCCGCCGACGTTCAGGGCCGGGAACCCGCCGCGGCCCAGGCCCCGGATGCTTGGAGACAGATCGAAGGCCTGCTGCATTTCGCGTTGCAGGCGATCCATCTCGGCAAACAGGTCGCGCGGAAACAAGGATCGATACATGGCGAAAACCTCCATACGGTTGAACCAGACGGAGCGTCGAAGACGCCTCCGGCGCTTCCGGGGGAGGAATTAGGAGCGCATGCAGAGGATTTCAAGAGGCCGCATGCGCCCTTGTGGTGCGGGCGGCGGGCGGCGATACGGCACGCCAATGGTGGAGCATGGACCAGCCCTCGTGGCCCTTTTTCGCCTCCACACCAGGACTAGGAAGGATCCTTGCTGCGCGTACGCCCGACGGCGCTGAAGATGCCGATGCCAAGCAGGATCAGGGCGCCGATGCCGATGTAGAGCGTCGGGACGCCCATGACCGAGGCGCCCCAGGCCAGGCCGGCCAGGAAGAGCAGGAAGCCGATCATGTAGAGCGCGAAGGACATGTTTTGTTTCTCCGAATTGAAGATCGAAACAGTCTGGACTTCCAGCGGCAGGCCATGCGGCGGCAACGGCCGCCAACGCGTGTCGGCGGCCACCTACCGCGGCTGTGCGGTCTCGGCACTGGCCTTGTCGAGCAGCGCGATCGCCTCGGCGTCGAGCGACAACTGCGCCGCACCTGCCAGCTCTTCGAGCTGCTGGACCGAAGTGGCGCTCGCGATCGGCGCGGTGATGCTCGGCCGGGCGATCTGCCACGCGAGCGCCACCTGCCCCGGGGTCACGCGGTACGTCCCCGCGACTTCGTCGAGCGCGGCCAGGATGCGCAGGCCGCGCGGGTTCAGGTACTTCTTCGTGGTGCTGGCGCCGCGGGCACTCTTGACGGCATCGGCCTCGCTGCGGTACTTGCCAGTCAGGAAGCCGGCCGCCAGCGCGTAGAAGTTGATCACGCCGACGCCGCGCTCGAGGCACAGCGGCTCCAGCGCCTCCTCGAAGACCGCGCGGTCGTACAGGTTGTAGAGCGGCTGCAGGCTCTCGTAGCGCGGAAGGCCCTCGCGCTCGGCCACGTCCAGCGCCTCGGCGAGCCGCGGCGCGCTGTAGTTCGAGGCGCCGATGGCGCGCACCTTGCCGGCCTTGATCAGTTCGGCGAAGGCGCCGAGCGTATCGGCCAGCGGCGTGTCGGCGTCGTCGTCATGCGACTGGTAGAGGTCGATGTGGTCGGTCTGGAGGCGCTTGAGCGATGCGTCCACGGCCTGGCGGATGTAGGCCGGCGACAGGCCCTTTTTGCCCTCGCCCATGGGCTTGCCGACCTTGGTCGCGAGCACCACCTGGTTGCGCTTGCCGCCCTGGCGCAGCCATTTGCCGATGATCGTTTCCGACTCGCCGCCGCTGTGGCCCGGTACCCAGTGCGAGTAGACGTCGGCGGTGTCGACGAAGTTGAAGCCGGCATCGAGCCAGGCGTCGAGCAGGCGAAACGAGAGCTTCTCGTCCACCGTCCAGCCGAAGACATTGCCGCCGAAGGCCAGCGGCGAGACCTGGAGGCCGGAACGGCCGAGAGGGCGAAGTTGCATGGATGCTTTTCCAGGGAAGTTCAGACGAAGCCGAAGGCGCCCAGCAAGGCACCGGCACCCAGCAGCCACAGCAGGTGGATGCGGGTGCGCCAGACGATAAACGCCACCACGCCGCTCAGCAGCCAGAGGTGCCAGGCAGGCGCGTTGCCGCCATGGTTACCGGCCGTCAGCACCCAGCCGGTGGCGATCAGCAGGCCCACGACCACCGGTGCCATGCCCTGCTTGAAGGCGCGCACTTCACGCCGCTCGCGGTTGCGGTGGCCCCAGCGCGTCGCGACATAGGTCAGGGTGGTGCTCGGCACCATGATGCCGACCATCGTGATGGTCAAGCCGAGCAGGCCCAGCGCCCAGGCCTGCGGGCCGGCGCCGATGCCGCCGCCCGCATTGATGCCGACGTTCCACCCCATCAGCGCGACGAAGAGCACGTTGGGGCCGGGCGCCGCCTGCGCGATCGCGACCGAGGAGCTGAACTGCGCGTCCGTCAGCCAGCCGTGCCGGTCGACCAGGTAGCGGTGCATGTCGGGCACGGTCGTGATGGCGCCGCTGATCGACAGCATCGAGAGCATCAAGTACTGGCCGAACAAGCCGAGCCAGTCGTGCCAGTGCATCACGATGGTCATGAGGCCCCGGCGATGCTCATGGCTTGATCCTCTTCCAGGTCCATGCGCACGCAGCGCCGCCGACGACCAGCAGCACCCAGCCGAGCGGCACGCGAACGAGGGCGATCGCGCCGAAGACCAGCGCCACGATGCCGAGGCAGACGCCGAAGCCGAGCGGATGGCGCCGCAGTGGGGGAATCAGCTTGATGCCCGTGGCCGCGATCAGCCCGCCGGCCACCGCGCCCATGCCGCGCAGTGCGCCGGCGACCTGCGGGTTCCCGGCATAGTGGGCATAGAGCAGCGCCAGCACCAGGATCACGCACAGCGGCACGGCCAGCATGCCGCCCACCGCGGCGATCGCGCCGCGCAGGCCGAAATGGCGGTCGCCGATCATCAAGGCAAGGTTGATCACATTCGGCCCCGGCAGCACCTGGGCCACCGCCCAGTCCTCGAGGAACTCGTCGGCCGTCAGCCAGCGCTTCTTCTCGACCATCTCGCGCTGCACGACGGCGAGCACGCCGCCGAAGCCCTGCAGCGCCAGCCAGGTGAAGGACAAGAACAGGTCGCCGACGGAACGCGGCTGCGGACGGTCGGATTGCGCCGCGAGGGAAGGGGCCGGATGCATCGCGCCCGATTATGGTCGCAGCACGGTCCGGCCGCCGCACTGGAATGGCGCTGACGCGCTCGCGTGCCCATGCTGCGACACTGGCGGGCATGCAGGTGCGCGCACTCCTCGATCTCTTCAGGCAGGCGTTCCTCTCATGGAAGGCCGACTACGCCCCCAGCATGGGCGCCGCGCTGGCCTACTACACCGTGTTCTCGGTGGCGCCCCTGCTGCTGATCGTGATCTCCGTCGCGGGCCTGGTCTTCGGCGAGGAGGCCGCCCGCGGCGAGATCATGAACCAGCTGTCGGGCCTGATGGGGGAGGAGGGCGCGCGCGCGGTGCAAGGCATGCTGGAGGCCGTCAACAAGCCGAAGGAAGGCATCTTCGCGACGGTGATCGGCGTCGCGCTGCTGTTGCTCGGCGCGAGCACCGTGTTCGGCGAACTGCAGGATGCGCTCGACCGCATCTGGCGCGCACCCGCGCGCGACAGCAGCAAAGGCCTGTTCAACCTGCTTCGCGTGCGGCTCTTGTCCTTCAGCATGATCCTGTGCATCGGCTTCCTGCTGATGGTCTCGCTGGTGGCAAGTGCGGCACTGGCGGCGCTGGGCAAGTGGTGGGCGCCGGTCTTCGGCGGCTGGGCCGCGCTGGCGCAGGCGGTCAACTTCTTTTTCAGCTTCGTGATCGTGACGGTG
This sequence comes from Variovorax stachyos, assembly GCF_051400855.1. Taxonomy (NCBI): domain Bacteria; kingdom Pseudomonadati; phylum Pseudomonadota; class Betaproteobacteria; order Burkholderiales; family Comamonadaceae; genus Variovorax; species Variovorax stachyos. The sequence continues at coordinate 322,297 of NZ_JBLFFN010000005.1, forward strand.
GCCTTCGCGATGATCTACAAGATCATGCCGCGCGTGCGTGTGCAGTGGCGCGACGTGTGGATCGGAGCGGCGGTCACGGCGCTGCTCTTCACGGTGGGCAAGCACCTCATCGGCCTGTACATCGGCAAGACCGGCGTGGCCTCGGGCTATGGTGCCGCGGGCTCGCTGGTGGTGGTGCTGGTGTGGGTCTACTACTCCGCGCAGATCTTCCTGCTGGGGGCGGAGTTCACCTGGGTCTATGCACACAAGTACGGCTCGCTGCGCCACTTCCAGCGGCCCGACGCCCCGCCTTCGCCCATGCGCGAGCCGGTCGCGGGGAACGGTCGCTAGCCCGCGAAGCCGCCCTGGTCCAGGAAGGCCTGCTCTTCGGCCGTGGTCTCGCGCCCGAGCATCCTGTTGCGGTGCGGAAAGCGCCCGAAGCGCGCGATGATGTCGCGATGCAGCACCGCGTAGCGCTGGGTGTTGGCATCCAGCGACGCATTCAGGGCGACCGAACGCTCCTGGTCCTCCAGCGACTCGGAATGCATGAGCGGCAGGTAGAAGAAGGGCCGCAGCGCATCCTCGACCCGCCGATCGAGCCCCGCTTCGATCGCCGCGCGCGCGATCGCACGCGCCTTGCCGTCGGTGGCGAACATGTGGGCGCTGCCGCGCCAGGCGTTGCGCGGGAACTGGTCCAGCAACACCAGCAGCGCCAGTGCGCCTTCGGGCTCGCTGGCCCAGGCATCGAGGGCACCGGTGGCGGCAGCGTGATGCGCGGCTTCGAAGCGTGCCTTGAACTCGGCATCGAAGGCATCGTCCTTCGCGAACCAGCGCGAAGGGCCAGCGTCGCGCCAGAAGGAGGCGACCTCGTGCGCGGAGGGCAGGGGAGCAGTCGTCATGCGCCGGATGATGCCATTGTCCGCCGCCCAAAACGCGCCCGTGGCCGACACGCGCGCCGTTCCGTGCTGCCTATGCTGTTCGCTCACGCAACTATGGAGATCCGCTCATGAATCGAACTGCCACCCTCTTGCGCGCCGCCCTCGTGACGGGCGTAGCGACGGCCGCCCTCGCGGGTTGCGGCATGATGTCGAGGTCCAACACGGTGAGCTTCAGCGGCACCATGAACGCGGCCAGCCAGGTGCCGCCCAACATGACGCGCGGCAGCGGGCTGGCCGAAGCCTGGCTCAACAAGGACACCAATGTCCTCAAATACAAGATCACCTACACCGGACTGAGCGGCCCGGCCACGGCGGCGCATTTCCATGGCCCTGCTTCCGCCGGCGCGAACGCGGGCGTGGTGCTGCCCTTCGCGAATCCTGCGAGCCCCATCGAAGGCCAGGCTACGCTGACCCCGGCCCAGGCCGCCGACCTGGTGGCCGGCCGGTGGTACGCCAACATCCATACGGCGGCCAATCCGAACGGCGAGATCCGGGGCCAGTTGCTGCCCAAGATGTAAGGCGTCGGCCCTTCGGGCTCGGCACGCATGGTGTCCAATCGGCCCATGCGTACCACCACGCCAAGCAAGAAAACCAACGGTTCCGCCTCGCGTCGTTCCTTCCCGCGCGTCGACATCACGGCCGCCAAGAAGGCATTGGTGCTGCAGGGCGGCGGCGCCCTCGGCGCCTACCAGGCCGGCGTCTATGCCGGCGTGTACGAGAAGCACAAGGCGCTCGACTGGGTGGCCGGTGTCTCCATCGGTGCGATCAATGCCGCCCTGATCGCCGGCAATCCGCCCGACCTGCGCGTGGCGCGCCTGCGCGAGTTCTGGGACCTCGTGTCCTCGGGCCCGGCGCAACGGCTGCCGCCGGGCTGGAGTGACCGTGCGCTCTACAACCAGTGGAGCGCCAACTCGACGGCGATGTTCGGGGTGCCGGGCTTCTTCAAGCCGCGGAACAACCCCGTGCTTCTGCTCGGCGGCGCTGCGCCGGTGCTGAGCTACTACGACACCTCGCCGCTGAAGTCCACGCTCGAGCGGCTGGTGGACTTCGATCGCATCAACGACTGCGACATCCGCTTGAGCGTGGGCGCGGTCAACGTGCGCAGCGGCAACTCGGTGTACTTCGACAACACCCGGCAGCGCATCGGCCCCGAGCACATCATGGCCAGCGGCGCGCTGCCGCCCGGCTTCGCGCCGGTGCACATCGACGGCGAGGACTACTGGGATGGCGGCATCGTCTCCAACACGCCGCTGCAATACGTGCTCGACACCCATCCGCGCACCGAGCCGCTGCTGGTGCTGCAGGTGGACCTGTTCAGCGCTCGCGGCATCATGCCGCGCACCCTGGCCGAGACGCTGGAACGGCAGAAGGACATCACCTACTCGAGCCGCACCCGCATGAACACCGACGCGCTGGCCTCGAACATGAACCTGCAGCAGGCCGTGGCCGACCTGATCGCCAAGCTGCCGGCCTCGCTGCGCAAAGACCCGAGCGTGGCCGCAGTGTGCGCGCAGCTCACGCACCAGCCGATCGAGATCGTGCACCTGATCTATCGCGACAAGCCGTACGAGCTCGACTCCAAGGACTACGAGTTCTCCCGCGCCTCCGTCGACGAGCATTGGGAGGCCGGGCTGCGCGACATCCGCAACACGCTGGAGCACCCGGAGCTGCTGCGCGCAGCGGCGCAGGCCAACGGCGTGACCACCTTCGACCTCGCCGAACCCGAGAAGCCACGCGTTCGCCGCCCGATGCGGGTGCCGACGATTCCGGAGGCGGCGCGCTGACGCGGCTGGTCAGGCTGGACCAAGACTCCTGCGCCAAGCTCTGTCACCGGCACGCAGCTTGCACGCGCCACCATCCTTCCACCTTCATCCCAAGGACATTCCATGCAATTCAAGGACAAGGTCGCCTTCATCACCGGTTCGGCCAGCGGCATCGGCAAGGAAATCGCCCTCCTGTTCGCGCAGGAAGGCGCGAAGGTCGTGATTGCCGACCTCAACAAGCAGGCTGCCGACGCCACCGCCGCCGAGCTCGAGGTGAGCGGCGCGCAGGCCATCGGCGTCGGGGTCGACGTCACCAGCGAAGAGCAGGTCGACGCGGCTGTCGAGGCAGCCGCCCAGGCGTTCGGCGGCATCGACATCCTGATCAGCAATGCCGGAATCCAGATCGTGCACCCGGTCGAGGAGTTCAGCTTTGCCGACTGGAAGAAGATGCTGGCCATTCATCTGGACGGCGCCTTTCTCACCACCAAGGCCTGCCTCAAGCACATGTACGCGCAGGGCCGCGGCGGCAGCGTGATCTACATGGGCTCGGTGCACTCCAAGGAAGCCTCGCTGCTCAAGGCGCCCTATGTCACGGCCAAGCACGGCCTGATCGGGCTTGCCAAGACGGTGGCGAGGGAGGGCGCCAAGCAGGGCGTGCGCGCCAACGTGATCTGTCCCGGCTTCGTGCGTACCCCGCTGGTCGAGAAGCAGATTCCCGAGCAGGCCAGGACCCTCGGCATCACCGAGGAGCAGGTGATCAAGAACGTGATGCTCAAGGAGACGGTGGACGGCGAGTTCACCACCACCGACGACGTGGCGCGCGTTGCGCTGCTGTTTGCCGCCTTTCCCACCAATGCGCTCACCGGGCAGTCGCTGGTGGTGAGCCACGGCTGGTTCATGCAGTAGGCGGGCGAGCGCTCAGCGCTCGTGGAAGGCGCCCGAGAGCAGGTGTTCGTCGAAAGAGCCCGATTCGCCATCCATGGCGTAGCGGTAGAGCGAAGCGCAGTAGATCGCGTCGAGCGCGGTGAACACCAGCGAAACCGCGGCGATGCCGGCGATGCCGAACGCGAAGCCGGGCAGCGTGCTGGAGCCGACGGACATCATGCCGATGGCGATCAGCGCCACCAGCGTCGTGATCGCACCGGCGGCGACGCGCAATCCGGCGGTGCCGACAAGGCCTTCGCGCCAGCAGGTGCGCAACAGCTTCAGGCTGCGGGCAATGGCCTCGCCCGGTCCCACGTTCTCGGCCGCGAGCACCGGTCTGGCGAGGTACGTGGCGATGCTCCAACCGACGCCGAACAGGCCGATCGCCAACTTGCCGATGACGGGAACGCGCTCGTCGACGAACTCCAGCACGATGCCCACCGTGGCGGAGACCAGCGCGTACATCAGCAGATCGGGCAGCTTGGCCCGCGCCTCGCGCAGCCCTTGCCCGATCGACAGCGCGTGGCCATCGGCGCGGGCGAGCACGACGATCGCCAATGCGGTGTTGAAAAAGGTCATGACCAAAAAGCTGATCAGGTACATCACCCACAGCAGGACATAGTGGCCCGCCTTCGGGCTGTGTGCGCTCTTCGACTTCTGGAACATCGCTGCCCATTGCGGGTCCGTCCAGGCCGGCAGCGCGAAAGAAGCGATGACGAAAACCAGCGCGAGGCCGGACAGAAGCGGAAGTACGAGCAGCGACTTGTCGCCTTGCAGGACACGCCAGCTCGCGGAGGCCAGTTCGAGGCTGCGCCCGAGACGTTCGAACATTGATTCACTCCCTTGGATGGACCGAGCCTTTTTGCGCGGCAAGCGCCGCGGGCCGGCCGAGAGTGTATCAATGTGTATCATCTTTGGCGAGCGAGCTTGAGCTCCCAGGTTTCGCCCACCAGCTGCTGGCCGAAGCCCTCGTAGGGCTCGGACTTGACCAGCTCGAAGCCGCGCGTCGCGTAGATGTGGCGTGCGGCCAGCAAGCAGCTGTTGGTCCACAGCACCATCTTCCGGTAGCCCTTGCGGCGCGCGAAGGCGATGCATTCGTCGGTCAGCCGTGCGCCCAGTCCCAGGCCCCGGGCCTGCGGCGTCAGGATCAAGAGGCGCAGCTGTGCGACCGTGGCCGACTTGCGTACCAGGAACACCGCGCCCACGCGCTCGCCGTCGAGCTCGGCGATCCAGCAATGCTCCCACTCGGGCTGGAACTTGCGCACGAACTCGGCGGCGATCTCGGCCACCAGCGCCTCGAACTCGCTGTTCCAGCCGTACTCGCGGGCGTAGAGCTCGCCGTGCTGCTGCACCACCCAGCCCATATCGCCCGGTTGCGGGTCGCGCAGCACCGCGGTGCGCGGCCTGGCCGGCGCGTTGGCTTCGGGCTCGATCAGCGCCTGCACCGTATGCATCGCATCGATCAACTGCCGTTGCTGCGGCGCCGTGAGCGCGGAGAGCAGGGCGCTCGCCTCATCGCGCGACTTCTGCTGCAGCGGGGCGAAGACGGCGTGGCCCGCCTCGGTCAGGCGCAGCAGGCTCTGGCGCGCGTCGCGCGGGTGCGTCTCGCGCGCGAGCCAGCCCGCACCCTCGAAGCGGCGCAGGATGCGGCTGAGATAGCCGCCGTCCAGGCCCAGGTCCTTCGCGATCTCGCTGGCGACAGCTTGCTCGCGGTGCGCCAGCTCGTAGAGCACCCGCACGTCGGTGAGAGACATGTCGCTGCCAAGGTAGGGGTCGAGCGCGCCGATGCGGCGGGTGTAGAAGCGGTTGAACTGGCGCACGGCCTTGACGGCGGCGACATCGGGCGAGGCGGGGGATTCGACGGTCATAAATGCCATTGTCAATTGATTGGTTGACTGAAGCAAGCAAATGCGCCGGCCTTCCGCTCGCGCGACATGGCCTTTCAGAGGGCACGGCAAGCCCCGAGCCCCTAAAATCGCGGGTTGCCCGAAACCGGGCCACCGCGGCCTGCCTGCCGCCTCCTCCCACATGAACGCCCCCGTCGACGTCTCCTTCTTCACGCGTGCCGCCAAGCCGCTGACCAGCTACCGCAAGTACTGGGCGGCCCGTTTCGGCACGGCCAGGTTCCTGCCCACTACGCGCGCCGAGATGGAGGCGCTGGGCTGGGACAGCTGCGACATCGTGATCGTCACCGGCGACGCCTATGTCGACCACCCCAGCTTCGGCATGGCGGTCATCGGCCGGATGCTGGAGGCGCAGGGCTTTCGCGTGGGCATCATCGCGCAGCCCGACTGGCACAGCGCCGATCCCTTCAAGGCGCTCGGCAAGCCGAACCTGTTCTTCGGCGTGACCGCCGGCAACATGGATTCGATGATCAACCGCTACACGGCGGACCGGAAGATCCGCAGCGACGACGCCTACACGCCCGGCGATGTCGGCGGCCGGCGGCCCGACCGGGCGGCCATCGTGTATTCGCAGCGCTGCAAGGAAGCCTGGAACGACGTGCCGATCGTGCTCGGCGGCATCGAAGGCTCGCTGCGCCGCATCGCCCATTACGACTACTGGCAGGACAAGGTGCGCCGCTCGATCGTGGTGGACGCCAAGTGCGACCTGCTGCTGTACGGCAATGCCGAGCGCGCCATCGTCGAGATCGCGCACCGGCTGGCGGCGCGCGAGCCGGTGCAGCAGATCACCGACGTGCGCGGCACGGCCTTCGTGCGGCGCGAGACGCCCGAAGGCTGGTTCGAGATCGACTCGACCAGCGTGGACCTGCCGGGGCGGGTCGAGGCGCATGTGAATCCGTACCTGATGGTGTCGGAGCAGGCAAAGGCGAATGGGGCGACTTGCGCGAAGGAAGAAGAGGCGCAGGCCGTCGCTGGTGCGGCCGAGGCGAAGCCGCTCCATTTCATCCCCAATCCGAGCCTGCGCAAGCCGGCTGACCCTCACCCCAGCCCTCTCCCGCAAGCGGGAGAGGGCGAGGGAGCAAGTCCGCGGCTCAGGCCGCCGCCGCGCGACCGCTCCGTGATCCGCCTGCCGTCCTACGAGCAGGTGCGCGCCGACCCCGTGCTCTATGCCCACGCCAATCGCGTGCTGCATCTCGAGACCAACCCCGGCAATGCGCGCGCCCTGGTGCAGGCCCACGGCGAAGGCACGACCGCGCGCGACGTCTGGATCAACCCGCCGCCCATCCCGCTCACCACGGCCGAGATGGACCACGTGTTCGACCTGCCCTATGCACGCAGCCCGCATCCGCGCTACGCCGACGAGCACGGCAGCCATGACGGCGCGACCAAGATCCCGGCCTGGGAGATGATCCGCTTCAGCGTCAACATCATGCGCGGCTGCTTCGGCGGCTGCACCTTCTGCTCCATCACCGAGCACGAGGGCCGCATCATCCAGAGCCGCTCGGAGGACTCGATCATCAAAGAGGTCGAGGCCATCCGCGATGGCGTCAAGGGCTTCACCGGCACCATCTCCGATCTCGGCGGGCCCACCGCCAATATGTACCGCATCGGCTGCAAGAGCCCGGAGATCGAGGCGGCGTGCCGCAAGCCCAGCTGCGTGTACCCGGGCATCTGCCCGAACCTCAACACCAGCCACGATCCGCTGATCAAGATCTACCGGCGTGCACGTGCGCTCAAGGGCATCAAGAAGATCCTGATCGGCTCCGGCCTGCGCTACGACCTGGCGGTGCAGTCGCCCGAGTACGTCAAGGAACTGGTGCAGCATCACGTTGGCGGCTATCTCAAGATCGCGCCCGAGCACACCGAGCAGGGTCCGCTCACCAAGATGATGAAGCCCGGCATCGGCAGCTACGACCGCTTCAAGCAGATGTTCGAGAAGTTCAGCGCGGAAGCGGGCAAGAAGCAGTACCTGATTCCGTACTTCATCGCCGCCCATCCGGGCACCAGCGACGAGGACATGATGAATCTCGCGCTCTGGCTCAAGAGGAACGGCTTCCGAGCCGACCAGGTCCAGACCTTCTACCCTTCGCCCATGGCCACCGCCACGGCGATGTACCACACCAACAAGAACCCGCTGCGCAAGATCACACGCGAGAGCGAGACGGTGGACATCGTGCGCGGCGACAAGCGCCGCCGCCTGCACAAGGCCTTCCTGCGCTACCACGATGCCAACAACTGGCCGCTGCTGCGCGAGGCCCTGAAGAAGATGGGCCGTGCCGACCTGATCGGCAATGGCAAGCATCACCTGATCCCGACCTACCAGCCGCTGACGGACGGCAGCTACCAGAGCGCGCGGCGCAAGAACTCGACGCCGGTGGCCTTGCAACCGGTCCAGCCCGCCAAGGGCCGCATCCTCACGCAGCACACGGGCCTGCCGCCGCGCGAGACCGGTGCCGGCCGCGTCAAGCCGACGCGCAAGGGTCGCTGAGCACGTCTGCCGGAATCGTTCAGGCGGCGTTTTGGCGCTGGCTGTATGGTGTGGTGCATGAACCGGCACCCAGCCCTTGCCCTGCGTCGCGCTTCTCGCACGGGCCTGGGCCTGTTGCTCGCGGCCTGCGCGCTCGGCGCCCAGGCTGACCCGGCGGCCGCCGGCTCTGCCGCGGCCCTGCGCGAGCAGCACAACAAGCTGGCCGACCAGCTCGCCAGCAGTCCGCTGCGCCGGCCGGTGCACCTCGAATCGGCCGAGGCGCATGGCGGGCTCCAGGGCGATGTCTACGCGGTGGTGGACCATCCGCTGGAACAGGTGCGCGCCGCGCTTGCCGATGGTGCGCAGTGGTGCGAGATGCTGCTGCTTCACATCAACAACCGTCGCTGCCGCGTGAGCCGCACGGCCGCTCCGAAGGCGAACAGTACCGCAGCCGAAGGCGAAGGTACTCCAGTGAGCCGGCAGCCCGAGGGCGAGACCCTCACGCTCAGCGTGGTGCCACGCTACGACAAGCCGGTGGAAAAGGCCTTCGAGCTGTCTTTCGTGCATCGCGTCGCGAGCACCTCGCGCGACTACCTGGAGGTCAGGCTGTCGGCCGAGAGCGGCCCGCTGGGCACCAGCAACTACCGCGTGACGCTCGAGGCCGTGCCGCTCGGCGAGCGCCAGACCTTCCTGCATTTCGGCTACGCCTACGACCACAACATGGTTGCGCGGCTGGCCACCATGGCCTACCTCGCGACCTTCGGCAGTCACAAGATGGGCTTCACCGTGATCGGCAAGAAGCCGAACGGCGAGCCCGAATACATCCGGGGCCTGCGTGGTCTGATGGAGCGCAACGCGATGCGCTACTTCCTCACGCTGGATGCCTACCTGGCCGGCCTCGGCACGCCGCCGCCGGAACGCACCGAGAAGCGGCTGCATCGCTGGTTCGAGCAGATCGAGCAGTACCCCGCACAGCTGCACGAGGTCGATCTCGCGACCTACCTCGAGCACAAGCGCAGCGACCGGCGGCGAGACGCCGTGAAGGCATCCGGCTCCTAGCGCAGCACCAGCACCGGGGTGTGCGAGTGCGTCAGCACATGCAGCGTCTCGCTGCCCATCAGCAGGCGCTTGATGCCGCGCCGGCCGTGCGAGGCCATGACGATCAGGTCGCACTTGTGGACGCGCGCGGCTTCGATGATGGCCTCGGAGATCAGTTCCGATTTCATGACCACGGCGCGCGTCGCCTTGACGCCCCGGTCGTCGGCCCTGGCCTTGACCGCGTCGACCACGCGCTGCGCCTCCGCATCGGCCTGCTCCTGCATGCGCTGGACCTCCATCTGGCTCAGCAGCAGCGAGCCTTCGAAGTAGCCGGTGGGGTAGTGGTGGACCACCTTGACGGCGACCAGCTCCGCGTTCATCAGCAGGGCAAGGTCGATCGCGGCGGTCACGGCAAGTTCCGAGAGCTCGGAACCATCGGTGGCGACGAGTATGCGTTCATACATGGCGCTCTCCCGGGCGGGAGCATCCCGCCCCCGGGCTCCAGGGTAGCGAGCCGGCAGAGGCCCAACAAGATGCACCGTCGCGTTCTAGGCGGGCTTGCCTAGCGCTCGACGGCCGGCGGTTTCGAGCCGGCCAGTGGTCCGGAGCGCCTTCGTTTCATGGCCTCGTCACAAACTTTCGCGCTAATCCCCGGGGCCCTTGCGCGGTGCACGAGGCCATTGATTTCGAACACAGGACAAGAATGAGCAAGCGATCGAGGATGGGATGGCTGGCGGCAATGGCCGCCGGCGTGGTGGTGACGGCCTGCGGCGGTGGTGGAGGAGGAGGCTTCGCGCTGCCGCCGACCACCGGCGGCGCGGGCACGCCGCCGCCGCTGGCGGCCAAGAGCGTCACCGGGGTGTTTCTCGACGCGGCCGTCGAAGGCCTGGACTACGAGGCCGGCACTGCCGCGAAGGCCCTGACCAACGCCAAGGGCGAGTTCATTTGCAACGAAGGCGAGACCGTGCGCTTCAGCCTCGGCGCGCTGGTGCTCGGCAGCGCCACCTGCGGCGCCACCACCACGCCGCTCACGCTGGCCAACCTGCAGGCCACGGCCGATGGGGTGAAGGCCGACAAGGTGCTCAACCGCGTGCTCGCGCTGCAGAGCTTCGACGAGGACGGCGACCCGTCCAACGGCATCAGGCTGACGACCGCGCTCAAGGCGGCGCTGGTGTCGGGCGCACTCGACTTCGACGCACAGGCGGACGCCTTCAACACCCAGCTCGGCGCGCTGCTCGCGTCGCTGCCCAGCCCGTACGGCGCCCGCACCGCCGATGCGAGCCGGCGCATGCTGGCGCGTGAGCACTTCGAGAACACCCTGGCCTCCAGCCTCGGCACGGCCGTGGCCGAACCGGCTACGCAGGCCAATGCGCTGGGCAGCATCGCGCTCAGCGTCACGCGCCAGCAGCTGCAGGCCGACAAGAAGTTCTACGTGCCCTACGAGGGCAGCAACGAGAAGACACGCGCCGACTTCGTGGATGGTTTCCTGCCGGCCTACGGCTCGGGCCTGGCCTTCAAGGGCACGGCGGCCGACGGTGCGCTGGAGTTCTACGCCATCACCGACCGCGGCCCCAACGGCGATGGCCCGACGGCCCCTGTGCCGGGCGGCGCCGGCGCCACCAACATCAGCAAGGTGTTCCCGGCGCCTTCCTTCGCGCCCAGCTTCGGCGTCGTCACGGTCGGCAAGAACGGTGCGGTGCTGCAGTCGAGCACGGCGCTCAGGCTCGACGCCGCGAAGAAGCTCACCGGCCTGCCGCCCCGGTCGGGGGTGGGCTCGACCGGCGAGACGCCGCTGACCGAGCAGTACGTGTTCGATGCCGCCAAGGCCGGCTTCGACGCCGATGGCCTCGACCCCGAGACCCTGGTGCTCGACAAGGCCCGCAACGTGCTGTGGACCAGCGACGAATACGGCCCCTTCATCGCCCGCATCAACATCGCCACCGGCGTGATCGAGAAGAAGTACGGCCCCGGTGCCGGCGCGGCCGACCTGCCGCTGGTGCTGTCGCAACGGCGGCCCAACCGCGGCATGGAAGGGCTGGCGCTCGACGCGGCCAGCGGCAGGCTGCACGGCTTCCTGCAGAGCCCGATCGATCCGAAGGACGGCGCAGGCAAGTCCATCAAGGCCAGGCCGCCCGGCGGCAGCAGCACCGACGTGCGCCACATCGCGAAGTTCGCGCGCTGGCTCGAGTTCGACCCGGCGACCGAAAGCTCGAAGTTGTACGCCTACCCGATCGACGGCAGCCAGTACGACAAGGACCGCACCGGCAACGCCAAGCTCGGCGACATGGTGAGCCTGGGCGGCGGCCGCTTCATCGTGATCGAGCAGGGCGCGCGCAAGAGCGATGCGAAGGTGTTCAACAAGCTGATGCTGGTCGAGATCCCGGCCAATGCCACCAACATCGCCGCGCTGGACCACAACCTCGAGATCAGCAGCATCACGCAGGCCGCCTCGGGCAATGCCGACTGGTCGACCGTGGTGCCGATGAAGAAGACCGAGCTGCTCGACCTCAACGCGCTGGGCTGGCTGGCCGAGAAGGCGGAAGGCCTGACGCTGGTGGACGAGAACACGCTGGCGCTGGTCAACGACAACGACTTCGGCTTGGGCACCATGCTGCTCGATGCCAACGGCCAGCGGGTGGCCGGCAGCATGGAAGACTGCACCGTCGACGCCGCGGGCGCGATCGTCAGCGGTTGCCCGGCCGGCGTGGTTGGCGCGCGCATCACGCGCGGCAGCGACGCCGAGCGGCCGACGCGCATCTGGCTGCTGCGCTTCGAGCGCAAGCTGGGCGAGCTGCTGCCGGCGTCCTGAGCCCGCGGCGTCCTTCCGGGCGCGGTGGTGGGCCGGGCGGGTAGGGCTTGTGATTCGAGGTCGGCGCTCGCATGATGCGAGGCAACGGGCATCGCTCTTGCATTGGAGACGCCATGACCTGCAACTGCCCCACGCGCCGCGGCGCGCTCCAACTCCTTGCCGCCGGCGCCGCATCGCTCGCGCTGCCGGCCCTCGCCCAGTGGCCCGACAAGCCGATCAAGATCATCGTCACCTTTCCTGCCGGCGGCGCCAGTGACATCCTGGCCCGCGTGATGGCCGAGCAGCTCGGAAAGAAGCTGGGCCAGTCCGTGGTGGTGGACAACAAGCCCGGCGCAGGCGGCACCATCGGGGGGGCGCAGGTGGCGGCGGCGGCGCCCGATGGCTACACGCTCATGCTCTCGAACACGACGCCGATCGCGCTCGGCCCCTTCGCACTCGAGAAGCAGCCCTACGATCCGGTCGCGGCCTTCACGCACATCGCCTATCTGGGCTCGGCGCCGCTGGTGCTGATGGCCAGCAAGGACTCGGGCATCAGGACATTCGCCGATCTCGAAGCCCGCGCGCGCAAGGAGGGCCGGCTGGACTTCGGCTCCGGCGGGCCGGGCTCCGTCGGCCACATCCATGGCGAGCTGATCCGGAAGATCACCGGCGCCAACATGGTGCACGTGCCCTATCGCGGCGGCGCGCCGATGACCACCGACCTGATCGCCAACGTGATCCCGGTCGGCATCGACGTGCTCACGGCCTTCGTGCCCTTCTTCAAGAGTGGCCAGCTCGTGCCGATCGCGGTGACGAGCCAGGCGCGCTCGCCGCTCACGCCGGAGGTGCCGACCGTGGTGGAGATCGGCCAGCCCAAGCTGGTGCTGGAGAACTTCTTCGGCCTGAGCGGGCCGGCGAAGCTGCCGGCCGACGTGGTCTCCAGGCTCAACGCCGCCTGCAACGAGGTGCTGGTCATGCCCGAGGTGCAGAAGAAGATGGTCGAGCTCGGCATCGTCGGCAAGCCGGAAACCACCGCTCGTTTCCAGAGTTTCGTGCGGGAGCAGGTCGGCGTGCTCGGTCCCACGGTGAAGGGCGCGGGCATCAAGCTCTGAACGGGGGTACTGGAACACCTTCGCCTTCGGCTGCGGTGCTATTCGCCTTGGGAGCGGCCGGCGGCTCACTGGAGTACCTTCGCTTTCGGGGCGGTTGTGCGGCTCATGTCTCCAGCGTGAGCAGCGGCACGTCGCGCTCGCGAGCCATGTCCTCGAGCTCGGCGCGGGTGCGGGTGCGCAGCCAGGCGGCCAGGGCTTCGCGCGTGGCCGGCGCGAGCATGTCCTGGGGACCGATGCCCGCCGCCTCGCACAAGCGCGTGGCGAAATGCGGCTCCAGCGCGGCCACCGCCACCCGGCCGTCGGCGCAGGGATAGACGCGGTAGCCCGCATGGGCACCCCCGACGGCGCCGGTGGGCTGGGTCAGGCCCCAAGTGCGGGGCAGCGCCAGCCAGTCGGCCGAGGCGTTGAGCGCCACTTCGAGATACACGCCGTTGCCCGGCTCTGCGCGCGCGCAGAGCACGGCCTTGAGCACCGCCTCGCTCGCCAGCAGCGCGCCCCCCATGTCGGCATAGAGGGTGGGCGGCAGCTCGGTGCCCGTGACCAGGCCGCTCTCGGCCAGGTAGGTGAGGTCGTGGCCGGGTTCTTCGGCCCGCGCGCCGGGAGCGCCGACGATCGCCACCTGCGAGAGGGCGGGATGCCGGGCGTGCAGCGCCTCCCATCCCAGGCCCAGCTTGGCCAGGGCGGAGGGGCGGAAGGAGGTCAGCAGCACGTCGGTCTGGTCAAGGCTCCGGTGCAGCTGCGCCACGCCGGCTTCGGTCTTCAGGTCGGCCGTTTTGATGCGCACGCCTTCATGCAGCGTGGCATAGGCGACCCGGTTGTAGTGGGCCATCGGGTCGCCGGCGGGCGGCTCGAATTTCAGGCAGCTGGCGCCCATGGCGCGGCAGCGCATCAGGGCCGCGGGGCCGGGCAGGTTGAGCGCGAGGCTCAGCACGCGCACGCCGGAAAGGGGCGCGGAGACGAGGTCGGGGGAAGTGGGCATGGGCGTGTCCTTGGGCGTGCTGTCACCTTGGGAGCTTACCGGCTTGCCCGGCTCGCTCTACGATGTGCCTGCACAGCTCTTTCAACGAGGAGACCCACATGTACCAAAGCGATCTCATGGCCGGCCGTCGGATTCTCGTGACCGGCGGCGGCACCGGGCTCGGCAAGGCGATGGCCGAGCGCTTCCTGGGCCTGGGCGCGGACGTCGCGATCTGCGGCCGCCGCCAGTCGGTGGTCGAGGAGACGGCGGCGCAATGGCGTACGCAGTTTCCGGGCCGCAAGGTCGACGCCTTCGGGGTCGACATCCGCAATGCGCAGAGCGTGGAGGAGATGGTCGAGGCGCTCTGGCAGAGCGGCGGGCTGACCGGGCTGGTCAACAACGCGGCCGGCAACTTCGTCGCGCCGACGGAGAGCCTGTCGTCGCGCGCCTTCGATGCCGTGGCCAACATCGTCTTTCACGGCAGCTTCTACGTGACCCAGGCGGTGGGCAAGCGCTGGATCGCCGAGGCCAAGGCCGGGCAGTGGCAGCCCGACGATCCGTACCGCAGTGTCATGAGCATCATAGTGACCTGGGTCGACAACGGCGGCCCCTATGTCGTGCCCTCGGCCATGAGCAAGGCTGGCGTGGAGGTGATGACCAAGTCGCTGGCCATCGAATGGGCGCGGTACGGAATCCGGCTCAACGCGGTCGGGCCGGGCGAGATCCCGACCGAGGGCATGAGCAAGCGCCTCAATCCCGGCGAGGAACCTGGCGCGCGCAGCAAGCTGCGCAACCCGATGGCACGCACCGGCCGGATGAGCGAGCTGCAGAACCTCGCCGCCTTCCTGATGGCCCCCGGCCAGTGCGACTGGCTCACCGGCCAGAGCATCATGATGGACGGTGCTCACGCCCTGGCCACCGGCGGCAACTTCTACGAGCTGCGCGAATGGAGCGACGCCCAATGGCAGGAAGCGCGCGAGCGCATCGAGGCCCAGAACCAGAAGGACAAGGCGCAAAGGTAGGGGGTCGGGGTTCCGATCCCGCTGCTAGTCCACGATCTCCGCCCCACGCGCCTTCAGCAGTTCCCGCAGGAAGGAGCGGTGGCAATGCGACTCGTCCTCGCAATAGCAGCCGATCGAGAAGGCGCTCTGGTGCGAGAACGCCGCCAGCAGGTCCAGGCTGCGGCTGGCCTCGGGCTCGGCCATCTCGGCCTTGAACTTGCGTCCGAAGGCGGCCCACTGCGCCGCCGTCTCGGCGGCCTGGGCGGCCTTCATGGTCTCGACCGAGGGCGCGAGGTTGGGGTACCACACGTCGTACCAGTTCTGCGAGGCGAATTCGGACTTCGGCACGCCGCGCGGCGGGCGGCGCACGGCGCCGATGCGCAAGCCTTCGCCGGGGACGCGCTCGCTGCCGAGACGAACGATGCGGATGGCCATGGATGTCTCCTCCTCGAGGTACTGTGGTGCCGGCTGGGCGACAGGCGCGATCATCGCCGAGCATCGATACTTGCACCGAAAAAACCTGGAGACTCTGCATGAACGAACGCATCGAAACGATCCGCCACCCTGATGGCGTGGTCGAGCTGCAGCTGGCACGCGCCGACAAGATGAACGCGCTGGACCCGTCGATGTTCGACGCGCTGATCGACGCCGGCGAGCAGCTGCGCCAGGACGCGCGCGTGCGCGCCGTGGTGCTCGCCGGCCGCGGCAAGGCCTTCTGCGCGGGGCTGGACATGCAGTCCTTCGAGCGCATGGAGCAGGGTGCCGGCAGCGGCGTCATCGGGCGGCATGCGGTGTCCGACCTGCTGGTGCGCACCCACGGCATCGCCAACGCTGCGCAGCAGGTCGCCATGGTCTGGCGCGAGGTGCCGGTGCCGGTGATCGCTGCCGTGCACGGCGTGGCCTTCGGCGGTGGCTTGCAGGTGGCGCTGGGCGCCGACATCCGGCTGGTCGCGCCGGACACCCGGCTGTCGGTGATGGAGATCAAGTGGGGCCTGGTGCCCGACATGGGCGGCATGGTGCTGATGCGCGAGCTCGCGCGGACCGACGTGGTGCGCGAGCTCACGTTCACCGGCCGCGTCTTCTCCGGCGAGGAGGCGGTGGCGCTGGGCTTCGCCACGCGCGTGTCGACCGATCCGCTGGCCGATGCCTTGCGGATGGCGCATGAGATCGCGCAGAAGAGCCCGGACGCCATCCGCGCCGGCAAGCGCCTGCTGAACGCCGCGATGGCGCATAGCGCGGCCGACCTGCTGCTGGCCGAGTCGGTCGAGCAGAAGGCGCTGATCGGCAGTGCCAACCAGATCGAGGCCGTGCGCGCCAACATCGAGCGGCGCACGCCGCGCTTCGGGCCGCAGCCCTAGCGATCGGATATCCATACGCGAAGGACCTGGAGGTCTCGCAAAGTTCGCGAAAGAAAGCCAGGAATGGTTCGTGTGTTTTTTTGCGTTCCTTGCGTCTTCTGCGTTCGGATGCCCGGCGTCGCGCAGGCGACCCGGCATACTCGCGGTGTGCCCATCTCACTGCTTCATCGCTTGGCAGAGCACGATCTGCCCATCGCCGTCAACAACGGTGCCGACGTCGACGCCTTGCGCGTGCTGAGTCTCGCCGGCCACGTGAAGGCGTCGATCCCCCGACCCGTGCGGACCATGGACGGCTATGAACAGCCGCCGGCCACCATCACTGCCATCACCCCGCTGGGGCGCAGCATGATGAAGCGCTTTCCAAGGCTCGGGGACTCGTGACCTGAGCGCCCTGGCCCCTGTCAGCGGGTATCGCCGGGCCGTGCGCTGCGGTGTTGCGATGGCTTCGGTGCATCTTCCTTGCGCCGCCCATACTTGAACACGCTGAGCTGGCCGTCGCTCTCGAGCCGTGCCACTCGGACGTCCTCGAGGCGCTCCACGCCCTGCTCGCGCAGCTTGCCGGCAAGCTCGTCGAGCGTGATCTTCTCGCGCCGCAGGATCCGGTGCACCGGCTTGCCATGCCGCACGAGGATCTGGGTCGGCGGCTCCAGCAGGCGCGAAACGACCTCGAAGCGATAGCTCAGCCAGTCGAGTAGGACATTCCAGCCGATGAGGGTCGACAGCAGCACCAGGCCGTCGCCGATGGTCTTGTACTCGCCCTGCATTGCGTTGCTGGCCGCATCGGCCACCAGCACCACGAACAGCAGATCGGCCATGCCCATCGATCCGACGTCCCGTCGCAACAGAAAGCGAAAGACGACCAGCAGGAACCAGTAGACCACGGTGCCCCGAAGCACCATCTGCCAGGGTGGAAAATCCAGAGAGAAGAGGGCGGCAAGGTCGGACATGGCGCCGATCATGCACCGGCGGCGGCGACTTGTCCGTGGCGAACCGGTTCGATCACGTGCGGGCGCAAGCGGCGAATACCACGACCGAACGACCCGTCGTGACGTAGCGGTCGAAAACACCGCCGCCGTCGCTGCCGAGGGCCGGATCCGTCGTGTCGATCCGGAGTTGCCAATTTTCCTCACCTGGGGCGGGCGGAAGCACGAACGGCACCGGCTCGTGCCATCCGTTGATCAGGATCAGCACGCTGACATCGTGCGCGGCGACCGGCAGGGCCGACACCGGCGCGCGGCCGTCCAGCAACAGCGCGAACGAGCGGGTGTGGTTGTCTTCCCATTGCGCCGGCTGCATTTCGTCGCCGGCAGGCGTGAGCCACGTCGAATCCTTCGCGGCGAGCTCCTCGAAAAAGTGGCCGGTCAGGAACCGGTTGCGCCGCAGCACGGGCAGTTCTCGCCGAAGCGCGAGGAGGCGCGCGGTAAAGGCTCTTAGAGTGCGCCCGGGTGGAGCCTCGGCCGCCTGCCAGTCCACCCAGGAGATCTCGTTGTCCTGGCAGTACGCGTTGTTGTTGCCTTGCTGGCTGCGGCCGAACTCGTCGCCGGCCAGCAGCATGGGGGTGCCCTGCGAGAGCAGCAGCGTGGCGAGCATGTTGCGCTGTTGCCGGGCCCGCAGCTCGAGCACGGCCGGGTCGTCGGTCGGCCCCTCGACGCCGCAGTTCCAGGACCTGTTGTGCGAATGGCCGTCGCGGTTGTCCTCGCCGTTCGCCTCGTTGTGCTTGTCGTTGTAGCTCGTGGTGTCGGCGAGCGTGAAGCCATCATGGGCACTGATGAAGTTGACGCTTGCCCAGGGACGGCGTCCGCGCTTGTTGAATCGGTCTGCGCTTCCGGTCAGGCGCTGGGCCAGCTGGGCGGCGGTGCCTTCGTCGCCCTTCCAGTACGCGCGCACGGTGTCGCGAAACTGGTCGTTCCACTCGGCCCACCCTGGCGGAAAGCCGCCGACCTGGTAGCCCCCGGGGCCGATGTCCCAGGGCTCGGCGACCAGCTTCACGCTGGACAGCACGGGATCCTGGCGGCAGCTCTTGAGAAAGCCGCCCCTTTCCGCGAAGCCATCGGGCTCGCGTGCAAGGATGGTGGCGAGGTCGAAGCGGAAGCCGTCGACCTTCATCTCGGTGACCCAGTAGCGCAGGCTGTCCATGACCATCTGAAGCACGCGGGGATGACTCAGGTTCACCGTGTTCCCGGTCCCGGTGTCGTTCACGTAGTAGCGCGGGCTAGAACCGTTGCCATCGGGCATGAGCCGGTAGTAGCTCCGGTTGTCGATGCCCTTGAAGGACAGCGTCGGCCCCAGCTCGTTGCCCTCCGGGGTATGGTTGTAGACGACGTCCAGGATCACCTCCAGGCCATGGGCATGGAAGCGGTCGACCATGTGCTTGAACTCGTCGATGTGGGGGCCATCCATGTAGCGCTGTTCCAACGCGAAGAAGCCCAGCGTGTCGTAGCCCCAGTAGTTGCTGAGCCTCTTTTCCTCCAGGTAGGACTGGGTCACGAACATCTGCACCGGCAGCAGCTCGACGCTGGTGACCCCCAGGTCGCGGATCGGGCGCAGGACCTCGTCGCAGGCCATGCCTGCGAACGTCCCGCGAAAATGCTCGGGGATGCCCGGATGCTTGATGGTGAAGCCCCGCAGGTGGGTTTCGTAGAAGACCGTCTCCTGCCAAGGCACCCGCAGGCGATCCGTCTGCGTCCACTCGAAGCGCGAATCGACCACCACGCACTTGGGCACGAACGGTGCGCTGTCGCGTTCGTCGAAGCTCAGGTCCCCGTCCGGATGACCTACGGTGTAGCCGAATACTTCCGGCGCCCACTTGAGCGCCCCCATGTGCGCCTTGGCATAGGGGTCGAGAAGCAGCTTGTGGTGATTGAAGCGATGCCCGTTCTCGGGCTCGTAGGGCCCGTGCACGCGCAGGCCGTAGCGCGCGCCGGGCAGCAGGCCCGGCACGAAGCCGTGCCAGATCTCGTCGGTGTACTCGGGCAGGGTGACGCATCCGATCTCGGTGGACCCTGCCTCGTCGAAGATGCAGACGTCCACCCGCGTGGCGTGCGCGGAAAACACGGCGAAATTGACCCCGTCTCCCGTGAAGGTGGATCCCAGGGGATGAGGCGAACCTTCCCGGACGGACAGGGGGTGCGGGGCTTGCGAAGACATGGTGCGGTACGGAATAGCAAAAATGCCGAGGGTCGCCTCGGCATCCCCGTCCCGAGGGCAGCAGGACGGCCGCCGTCGCGTAGGTTGGGATCGCGACTACCGCCTGCCTTTGTCGGACTGGCCTTCCAGAAGCCTCCGTCATTTTCTGTCCGGCCCCTCCCGGCAGCCGGGCCAGATTCAGTCGCATGTTGGTCGTGACCCCCACGTGACCCCGCCTGCGAGAAGACCATGGCCCTGCCTCATGCCCAAGTCCTCGATGTCATCGGCATCGGCCCGCTCGGGTCCAAGGTGCGCGATGCCGTCAGCACCAGCCTGCTGAAGACGGAGCGTCTGCAATTGCTGCACCTCGTCCTGCCTGCCCGCCGAGACCAGCCGGAGCATCACGTGGACGACGAGTGCACGATCCAGTGCATCGAAGGCGACGTGGAGGTGAAGATGCCGGGTGGCGTGCGCCGGCTTGCGCCTGGGCAACTGGTCGTTCTTCCGGCGCGACAGCGCCATTCCCTCAGCGCTCGAGTCGACTCGGCCGTATTGGTCACCCTGCTGCTGGACGACGGCGACGCAGGGGATGGCGGCGGCGCCGGCAATCGCATGCGCCAACCTGACGAGCAGGAGAAAACGTGATGCCGACCCCAGACAAGCTCCGCGAGTGTTACGACGCCTGGAAGCGAGCTTCCGACGAGCACCGGGACATGATGGACGCCGTCATGGCGGGCGGGCCGCTCGATGCCGAGTCGATGGAGAGAAAGCTCGGCGAGATCGATGTCCTCCACAGCGAGTGGATGGAGCTTGCGGCCCGGTTTGCAAAGGACGATGCCGGATCGGCGAAGCCAGCCCGCCGCGGCGCCACCAAGTAGGCCTATGAACCCTTGAAGCTGCCCCAACCGGGGGGAGCGCACCATGACGAAGTCAGGTCTGCAGGGATTCCCGCGCAGACATCCTTTCTGGATGGTGACCCTACTCGCGCTCATCGTCCTGGCTATCCTGTTCGATTGGAACTGGTTCCGCAGGCCGCTGGAGCGCTACATCTCGGGCAAGACGGAGCGCGTCTTTCGCATCTCCGACCTGGACGTTTCCCTGAGCCTCACGCCCACCATTCGGATGCGCGAGGTTTTCTTCGGCAATCCCGACTGGTCCAAAGAGGAAGCCATGGCGCGCATCGAGAAGCTGGAGTTCTCCGTCTCGCTGCGCGACCTGCCCGACAAGATCCTGGTGCCGCGCGTGGCGCTCACTCGCCCGGACCTGCTCTTCGAGCGCCTGAAGGACGAGCGCAAGAACTGGAAGCTGGGCGAGCCTTCGGACACCTCGCCGAGCAAGCTGCGAATCAGCACGCTGTCGGTCGATCACGGGCGCCTGCGCTACATCGACCACGGAGAGCCCTTCCAGATCGAGATCCAGGGCAGCACCTTCGACCCGGCGAGCCAGGCCAAGGTCAAGGATGCCGACGCGCCCCCGCGCAATGTCCGCTACAGCACGCAGTACGCCTTCAAGGGCAAGTACCACGACGCAACCTTTTCGGGGACCGCGCTCACCGGCGAGGTGCTGAGCTTCCAGGAGTCCGGCGTTCCGTTCCCGGTCAAGGGCAACCTCGTCGCGGGAACGACGAAACTCGAGGTGGAAGGCACGGTTGCCGACGCGGCCGACATCTCCGCGATCGACACCCGGCTTCGCATCGAGGGGCAGACGCTCGCCAACCTGTACCCCTTCCTGTTGCTGCCGCTGCCGGCCTCGCCGCCGTACCAGCTGCAAGGCCACCTGGTCCTGAAGGGCAACCGCTACACCATGGAGGACCTGCGCGGCAAGATCGGCTCGACCGACGTCACCGGCACCGGGGCCTACGTCGAGAAGGAGCCGCGCCCGCTCCTGACGGCCAAACTGCACAGCAAGCTGCTGAACATGGCGGACCTCGGGCCGATGGTCGGCATCGAGACCAAGGCCACCGGCGGCAAGCCGCGGCTGTCGCAGGCCGAGACCCGCTCGCGTCCGGCGGCGGCCGCGAAGCACAAGGCGGTGAATCCGAACCATATTCTTCCGTCGGGCTCCTTCGATGGCAGCCGGCTGCAGAAGATCGACGCCGAAGTGACGCTGGACGCCACCAAGCTCATCGTTCCCGAGGCCTTGCCGCTGGAGAGCCTGCGGGCCTCGCTGCGCCTGTACGACGCGATGCTCGAGCTCAAGCCGGTGGAGTTCGGCTTTGCCGGCGGCGCGATCGTCTCGCACATCCGGCTCGACGCGAGGGAGCCCACGATCCGGTCGGACGTGCAGATCAACCTGCAGAGGGTGCGCCTGGACCGGCTGATGCCGAAGCAGAAGCGCATTGCGCAAGCGGCCGGCTTCGTCGGCGGGACCCTGCAGCTCAAGGGCACGGGCAACTCCATTGCGGATGCGGCGGCCAAGGCCGACGGCCGCATCGTGCTCACGATTGCGAACGGGCGCATTTCCAACCTGATCGATGCGGCCACCAGTCTTCATGGCGGGAAGGTGCTGCAGCTGCTGGTCGGCGGCGACCGCGAGATCGCCGTGAACTGCGGCGGGGTCGCTTTCGACGTGAAGCAGGGCCGCGGTGTCGCCACCTTGCTGGTGGTCGACACCGAGCAGACCCAGATAGTGGGCGGCGGCGGCTTCGACCTGGCGCGGGAAACCTTCGACGTCACCGTGGCCCCCAGGCCCAAGCAGCCCGGCATCCTGTCGCTGCGCACGCCCGTGCGTCTGTTCGGCACGTTCAAGGAGCCGGACTTCGAGCTCGAGAAGGGCCCGCTCGTCGCGCGCGCGGGCGGTGCGCTCGCACTTGCCGCCACGGTGCCTCTCGCCGCGCTGTTGCCGCTGCTGGAAACCGGGCCGGGGCTGGAGACGAATTGCGCCTCGGTGCAGCGGCAGGTGGCGCCGGCCGCCAAGCAGGCCAAGACCCCGCGCAAGCGCAGGTAGGGCATGGCAGGCGGGCCTGATGCCCGCACGGGTTCGTCAAACGCGGGCGACGTTGAAGCCTCGACTGGACCGCTATTTCTGAGTTCCCGTGGGCGCAGGCTTCACGGGATTCTCCGGGGTGGCAGGGGTCTTGGACGGCTCGCCCGTCTTCGGCGCAGCGCCCGTCGCGCTGACCGCGGGAGACTGGGTCTGCACTGCCGCAGCGGCGGCTCCGTACCACGTCCTGACCCCCCGATGCCCGGCGCACGCGTCAGACCTCTTGGCGGCGCTCGAGTAGGTGCCATCCTTGCATAGCGCCGTGCTGCCCGCAGGCGCCTTCGCAGGCGCCTGTGCCTGGGCTGCAAGGCAAAGAAGGGATGAGCAGATGAGAAGAACCGGCCGATAGCGCATGACTGAACTCCTTGGCGCATCCTGATGGGCTTTTCTTCCTCGATCGAGAAGGCCGCGGCGCCAGTCTTGGTTGCGCTTCTGCGTAGGACATCCTGCTCGCTGTATGTCTTGGCACAACGATGCCCATGCGCCAGACGAATCCCGGAGAATGGCGAACGGCGTGGCCGACGCGTTGCCTGAGCGCACCGCTGCGTCTTCCACGTAAGCCATGAAGGTTGCGACATTCAACGTCAACGGCATCAAGGGCCGGATGCCACGTCTTCTCGACTGGCTGCAGGAGGCCGAGCCGGACATCGTCTGTCTGCAGGAAATCAAGACGGGCGATGCGACCTTTCCCCACGAACCGCTGGAAGCGGCGGGCTACCACGTCATCTGGCACGGCCAGCCGCGGCACCACGGCGTCGCAATCGTGTCTCGACGCGCCGCTCCGGCACTCGTTCGGCGCGGACTTCCCGACGACGACGCCGATGGCCAGGCGAGATACCTCGAGGCTGACGTCGGTACCGTGCGAGTGGCGTCCGTCTACTTGCCGAACGGGAATCCGGTTCCGAGCAACAACTTCGACTACAAGCTGCGGTGGTTCGAGCGCTTCAACGCGCACGCGAACACGCTGATCGGTCGCGACGTCGTTTTATGCGGAGACTTCAATGTGGTCCCGACCAACGAGGACATCTACAACGCAGGCTCCTGGCGCTTCGACGCCGTGCTGCAGCCCGAAACGAGAGACGCGTACCAGCGGCTGCTCGCCCAAGGCTGGATCGACAGCGCACGCTCCCTGAACCCGAAGGGGCGCGGGGAGCTGTACACGTTCTGGGTCAACGACCACGCATTCCGCCGCAACGCCGGATTCCGGATGGACTTCCTTTTGCTCAGTCCCGGCCTCGGAAGCCGGCTTCAGGCTTCGGGCGTCGATGCGGAACACCGCGGGCGCGAGAAGCCGAGCGACCACGCTCCGGTCTGGGTGGACCTGCGGGACGAGTCCACTGAATCACTGAAATCGGTCGGTGCTGTCCACCCGATACGGGCGCGCCTCATCGCTGCGAAACAGCAGCGGCGCGTCTTCTTCTTGCGTCGGCCCGCTCTCCTGCGCCATCAAAGCTCCGGCAGGCGCGCTTCGCGCCAGCGCGCCCCTATGGCTTCGTCGTCATAAGCCACCACGCTCTGGCGCTGCTCGCCCAGCAGCCGGCTGCCCAGCGCGACGCGGTCGCCGGTCTTCAGGAACAGCGGCGGCTTGTGGCCCAGCCCCACGCCCGGCGGCGTTCCGGTGGCGATCACGTCGCCGGCCTGCAAGGCCATGAAGCGGCTCAGGTAGGACACGATGTGCGCGACGCCAAAGATCTGCGTGCGCGTGTTGCCGCTCTGGCGCCGCACGCCATTGACCTCCAGCCACAGGTCGACGTCCTGCGGGTCGGGTACTTCTTCGGCGGTCACCAGCCACGGGCCCAAGGGTGCATAGCCGTAGTAGCTCTTGCCCTTGGTCCACTGGCCTTCGTATTCGATCTGCCAGGTGCGCTCGGACACGTCGTTGCACAGGCAGTAGCCCGCGACGTGGCGCAAGGCATCCTCCTCGCGCACGTGCCACGCCGGCGTGCCTATCACTACCGCAAGCTCCACCTCCCAGTCCAGCTTGGCCGAACCGGGCGCGAGGATCAGCGCGTCGTTGGGCCCGGCCGCAGCGCCGGTGTGCTTGTTGAACACGATGGGCTGTGAAGGAATGGGCGTGTTGGTTTCCGCCGCGTGGTCGGAGTAGTTGAGGCCGATGCAAACCAGGTTGGGGATGCTGCCCACGCACGCGCCCAACCGCACGCCGGCGGGTGCGGCCGGTAGTTGGGCGGGGTCGATCTCGCGCAGGCGCGCCAGCGCCGGCGGCGACAGCGTGCCGGCATCGATGTCCGGCACGACACCGGAGAGGTCGCGCACGACACCTTGAGCATCGATCACGCCAGGCTTCTCGCTGCCGCGAGCACCGAATCGGACGAGTTTCATTTCTCGTGTTCCTTTCGGATTCAGTGCACCGGCTCGAGCCGCTCGCCCGAGTCCGCGCGGAAAAGATGCAAATGCGCGCTGTCCACGCCCAGGCGCACCTGGTCGCCCGGACGCACGCTGACACGTTCGCGCAGCACACAGGTGAGCCTGGTGCCTCCCGCATCGGCAACGAGGTGCGTCTCCGAGCCGGTGGTCTCCACGACCTGCACCCGCGCCTGCAGGCCCGCGTCGTCCAGCCGCAGGTGCTCGGGCCGCACGCCCAGCGTAAGGGTCTGGCCGCTCGTGGCCGGCACGCGGGGCACGGCCCAGTGGTTGCCCGCGTCGTCCGCGACGCCCTGGCCGTTGACCTTGGCGGGAAGCAGGTTCATCGCCGGCGAGCCGATGAAGCTGGCGACGAAGACATTGCGCGGCCGGTCGTACAGCTCCAGCGGCGTGCCCACCTGTTCCACCACGCCGTCGTGCATGGCCACGATCTTGTCGGCCATCGTCATCGCCTCGATCTGGTCGTGCGTGACGTAGACGGTGGTGGCGTTCAGGCGCTGGTGCAGTTCGCGAATCTCGGTGCGCATCTGCACGCGCAGCTTGGCGTCCAAGTTGGACAGCGGTTCATCGAACAGGAAGACCTGCGGATCGCGCACGATGGCGCAGCCCATGGCGACGCGTTGGCGCTGGCCGCCGGAGAGCTGCTTGGGCAGCCGCGCCAGCAGCGGCTCCAGCCCGAGGATCTTGGCCGCTTTCGCCACGCGCTGCTCGATATCCTGCTGCGGCGCATGGCGCAGTTTCAGCGAGAACGCGAGGTTGTCCGCCACGGTCAGGTGCGGGTACAGCGCGTAGTTCTGGAACACCATGGCGATGTCGCGCTCCTTGGGCGGCAGGCCGTTCATGCGGCGCCCGCCGATGCGGATCTCGCCGGCATCGATGCGCTCCAGCCCCGCGATCATGCGCAGCAGCGTGGACTTGCCGCAGCCCGAGGGACCGACCAGCACCACGAATTCGCCGTCACGGATGTCGATGCTCACGCCCCGGATCACCCGCGTGCTGCCGAAGGACTTGGCTGCGTCCTGGATTTCAACTGTTGCCATTGAGGAATTCCTTGTTCAAAAGGGATGGTGTCGTCGCGCGAAATCGGCCGCGTGCCGCAATGCCGCCGCAGCCGCAGGCACACGGCTTTGCATCTTCATGAAGCCGTGCGGAACGCCCGGCACCTGTGCTCGCTCATCCCGCTTGCCAGGCGGTCTTCAGCCGCGTGTGTTCATGCAGGTAGCGGCCTACGGCCGCGTCTTGCAATTCGGCCGACTCTTGCAGTAGCGCCAGAGCCGCGCCAAGAGCGTCGGCGTCGCAGGCCTCCAGCAGCAGCACCCAGCGCGCCGGCGCCTGCAGGTCCTTGCGACCCTTGCTTTCGGCGGTGGACTGGCCCGACATGCCGGCGTCGGAGCCCAGCAGGTGCGCACCGCTGATGCGCGGCAGCCGCGCAGCAGCTTCCAGCGCCGAGGTGAGGCGCGGCACCACGTCGTCCACCGCCTCGTCCGCGATATCGAAGCGCACGGTCAGCATCGCGCCACCCGAGCCCACGCCGTGGCTGGTCACCACGCGCGTAAGCGAGCGCGTGGTCGTCTGGAAATGTGCCGTGGCCGAACGCGTCCAATCCGAGGGATCGTTCAGGCGCGCCAGGTAGTCGCTGCCCTGGAGAACCTGGAAGCTCCACGTTTCGTACAGGGTGAAGAACTCCGGCTGCGTCGCTGCGTCGGCGGCACGATAGCGGCGCCCTCGCACAAAGCCTGGAATGCCCACGCGCTCGGGCATGTGCTCGTGCAGATGCCAGGCGTAAAACTCCGCGCGCCCGGCCTCGGCGATATCGTTCCAGATAGCCACTGCACCTTCACCTGCCAGCATGGGTCTGCTCCTCGGATGTTGTGGGCGCGGCCTCACGCAGGTTGAGCGCGACTTCGCCGATCCCTTCGAAAACACAGCGCAGCCGCTCGCCAGGCCGCGCACGATGGACGCCGGTATGCGAACCGGCCAGCACGAAAGTCCCGGCCGCCAGGGCCTGGCCGCGCCGCGCTAGATGGTTGGCGAGCAGGGCGACCGCGAGAAGCGGGTCTCCAAAGGGATTGCCGCCCTGCTTGTCAGCCACGGGCGCGTCGTCGGCCCACAGCGTCACGCGCAGCTTGTCGAACTCCAGCGTGCGCCAGTCGCGCAACGGCGCACCGAGCACCACCGCGCCGTGGCCCATGCAGTCCGCCACGATGTGTTCGCGCGGCGAGGCGAACCTGGCCGGCAGCCGGCTGCACAGCAACTCGAAGGCCGGCATGACAGCGCCCATGGCTGCCATCACGTCGTCGCGCGTGCAGCCGCCGAAGGGCAGGGGGTGGTCGATGCGCAAGGCCAGTTCGCATTCGACGCCGTCGCGCAGCAGCGCGGTGTCCGCGAGGACGGTGTCGGAAGCCATACAGCCGATGTCGAACAGGGGCGCCGAGATCACCTCGGCGGCCGGCGATATGCCGGAATCCACATGAGCGGCGTTGCCGCAATGAAAGTGGCTGGCCTGCCCGGAGGGAATCGAACCCCCGACATTCGGCTTAGAAGGCCGATGCTCTATCCAACTGAGCTACGGGCAGTGAGAAGGTGCGCGATTTTACGGTGCGCCGGCACCGCGTCGGCGGCGGCCGACAGGGTCTGAGGAGTTTGCCCGAGGCGTCGCCTCCGCATCGGGCGCCAAGGTGCAATTCCAGACGGAGTTCCACACATGACTACCAACACCACCCGTGCGACGCCCAACGAGGAACCGGAAATTGCCTTCGAGGAATCGATCCCCCTCGACGGCCCGGATCCCGTGGGCGAGAAGATGATCGAGGACCTGGGTCGCGGCAAGCGGGCCGAGAAGGATCCGCCATCGCCGCCGCCCGAGCCGATGCCGGATCAGTTTCCGGCCAGCTAAGGGCGTGCCGGTGAAGCATTGGCGGCGATCCGGCAATTGGGGTACCTTCCGGCCATGAGCACGAAAGCTGCGCGTCGCGAGTATCTCCAGGCGGTCGCCGAGTTCGAGCGGGCCTGCCGGACCTTCGCTCAAGGCATGGAGCGGGTGCTCGACCCGCCGGCGCCCGCCGCAGCCGGCCTCTTCGGGCCTAGGAAGCCGGTAAAGCGCGCAGCACGCATCTCGCGGGCGATCGAGCGCGCAAGAAAGGCCTGAGCGTGGAGGAGTTCGGTCCACCGACAAGCAAAACGCCGGCACAGACCTGAGTCCATGCCGGCGTTCACTTGGTTGTTGGTCGGGGCGAAAGGATTCGAACCTTCGACCCTCTGCTCCCAAAGCAGATGCGCTACCAGGCTGCGCTACACCCCGACGAGCCTGCGATTCTAGCCTGCGCCGGGCCGTCCTACGCCCTCAGCGACGTTCGTACTGCTTCTTGCCGAACAGGACCTCGCGTTCCTTGTCGCCCGTGATGGGCTGTCGCAGGTCCGCCAGCACCTTGACGCCGCGCTGCACGGCGGGCCGGGCGGCGATGCCCTCGAACCACTTCTTGAGGTGCGGGAAATCGGTCAGCACGATGCCCTGGCCCTCCCAGTTGCGCAGCCACGGGAAGATGGCGATGTCGGCAATCGAGTAGCTGTCCCCGGCGATGAAGGCATGGTTCGAGAGCTGCTTGTCGATCACGCCGTACAGCCGCCGCGCCTCATTGGTGTAGCGGTCGATCGCGTAGGGGATCTTCTCGGGCGCGTAGAGCCGGAAGTGATGGGCCTGGCCGAGCATCGGGCCGACGCCGCCCATCTGGAACATCAGCCACTGGAGCACCTCGTAGCGCTCCCGGTCGCTCGCAGGCATGAAGCGGCCGGTCTTGCCCGCCAGGTAGACCAGGATGGCGCCCGACTCGAAAAGCGATATCGGCTTGCCGTCCGGGCCCTCGGGGTCGGTGATGGCCGGGATCTTGTTGTTGGGGCTGATCTTGAGGAAGCCCGGCTCGAACTGGTCGCCCTTGCCGATGTTGACGGGGTGCGCGCGGTAGGGCAGGCCGCACTCCTCCAGCATGATGTGGATCTTGTGGCCGTTGGGCGTGGGCCAGGAATAGACGTCGATGGGGGCTTGGGGCATGCGAGGGTTCCACGGATGAAAGACGGCCGGCCAGCATAGCGGGCGGCGGTCTTTCATGCAGGGCGCCTGCCGGAAGCCGGCCGCCGCCGTGCCGCCATTCAGGCCGTGACCGCGCTCGGCGCCAGGTGCTTGTGGATCAGCGCGACCGCCGCGGCGCCTTCGCCGATGGCGCCGCCCACGCGCTTGACCGAGCCCGAGCGCACGTCGCCGACGGCGAACACACCCGGCACGCTGGTTTCCAGCGCGGCGGCAGGGCGGGCCGGAAAACCGCCGCGCGCCGCCTCGCCCGTGAGCACGAAGCCATGCTTGTCGACCGCGACCCCGCAGCCCTCGAGCCAGTCGGTTTCCGGCACGGCGCCGATGAACAGGAAGATGTTGCGGGCCGGGCACTGGTACTCGGCGCCGGTCTGGCGGTCGCGCCAGCTGGCACCGTTGAGTCCCGATTCGGGCTCGCCATGCAGGTGGATCAGCTCGGTGTACGGATGGAGCTCGATGTTGGGCGTGGCCTCGATGCGATCGATCAGGTAGCGCGACATGGTCGCCGCGAGCGACGGGCCGCGCACCAGCAGGTTGAGCTTGCTCACATGCTGTGAAAGGAAGACCGCAGCCTGGCCCGCCGAGTTGCCGCCGCCGACCAGGGCCACCTCCTGCTGGGCGCACAGCTTGGCTTCCAGCGCGGAGGCCCAGTACCAGATGCCGCGGCCTTCGAAATCGGCCAGGCGCGGCACTTCGGGGCGGCGGTAGCGGGCGCCGCTGGCGATGACCACGGTCCTCGCGCGCAGCCGCCGGCCGTCGGCGAGGCGGACCGAGATCTCGCCGCGGCTTTCGGCGGCGCTGCAGTCCATGGAGGCGGCCTGCGCGGGGATCAGCATCTCGACGCCGAACTTCTGCGCCTGGACGAAGGCGCGGCCCGCCAGGGCGCCGCCAGAGATGCCGGTCGGAAAGCCCAGGTAGTTCTCGATGCGCGCGCTGGCGCCGGCTTGGCCGCCGAAGGAGCGGCAATCGATGGTCATCACGCGCAGGCCTTCGGAGGCTGCGTAGACGGCGGTTGCGAGGCCCGCCGGACCGGCGCCCACCACCAGCAGGTCGAACAGGTCGTCGTGCGCGACGGAGTCGACCATGCCGAGGCACAGCGCCAGGGCGTTCTCGCTCGGGTTGGAGACGACCGAGCCGTCGGGGCAGACCACCAGGAGCTCGGCCTCACCGTATTGCTCCAGGAGGGCCTGGGCATCGGCGTCCTGCGTGGCGTCGACCACGTGGTAGGGGTGGCCGTTGCGCCGCAGGAAGTTCTGCAGCCGCAGCAAGGGGGCCGATTGCGGCGGCCCGATCAGCACCGGGCCGCTGCCGCCCGATTCGATCAGCGCGACGCGGCGCAGGATCATGGCGCGCACCAGGCGCTCGCCGAGGTCGGCCTCCGCGATGATGAGCGCACGCAGCTGCTCGGGCGGGACCAGCAGGGCTTCGACATCCTCGTCCGCATGGCCGTCGACGAGGGCAGGGCGGCCCGAGAGCTGTGCGATCTCGGCCAGGAACTGGCCGGGCCCCTGGCGCTCGATGGGCACCACGCGGCCCAGCCCGTCGCGTTGCGTGATCGCCACGATGCCCTCGAGCACCACGAACATGCCCGGGCCGGGTTCGCCGGCACGAAAGAGGCAGTCGCCGGTCGCGTAGCGCCGCGGGGTACCGAAGCGCCGGACGCGCTCGATATCGGCTGCGGCCAGCGTCGGAAACATCTGGTGGCGGCGGGTTTCGATGGTGCTGGAGGGGGATTCGGCCGTCATTTACAAAAACTCCTGGAAGCGGATCGCCTGGCATTAGACGCCCAAAGTCCGGGCTCGCGCGACACGTCATGCAACTGCCATCGGAGTGACACGCGTGTTTCACTGCGGGCTCACAGACTCCGTCGGCAGAAAGGGTTCCCGCATGAAAGAACTGCCCACGCCGACGTTTCCGTTCTCGCAGCTGGGATTGCGCGCCGCCCTGTGGCCAGCCCAGGGCCGCACGCCGGCGACCGTTCCCGTGCCTGCGGCACCCGTCACCCTGCCGGAGGCGATCGACGCCGGCCGCGGCGGCATCAGCGTGAGCTGGGCGCGCCACCAGGACGACGTTCGTGCCGCGCAGCGCCTGCGCTATGCCGTGTTCGCCGGTGAAATGGGTGCGCGCCTGAACACCACGCTCGAAGGCCACGACGTCGACCTGTTCGACGACTTCTGCGAGCACCTGCTGGTGCGCGACGAGGCCACGCGCCAGGTGATCGGCACCTACCGCGTGCTGACGCCCGCCCAGGCCCGCCGCGTGGGCAGCACCTACAGCGACACCGAATTCGACCTGACGCGCCTGCGCGACCTGCGCGAGCGCATGGTCGAGCTGGGCCGCAGCTGCGTGCATGCCGACCATCGCCAGGGCGGCGTGATCCTCGCATTGTGGGGCGCGCTCGCGGCCTTCATGAACCGCAACAAGCTCGACACCATGATCGGCTGCGCCAGCATCCCGATGTGGCTCAACGGCGTGACCAGCGGCGACGCCGCCGCCAGCATCTGGCGCCAGCTCTCGGCCACGCACATGGCGCCGATCCAGTACCAGGTGCAGCCGCGCCTGCCGCTGCCGGTGCACCGCCTCGATGGCGACCTGGACATCGAGCCGCCGGCCCTGATCAAGGGCTACCTGCGGCTGGGTGCCAAGGTGCTCGGCCCGCCGGCCTGGGATCCGGACTTCAACACCGCCGATCTGCCGATGCTGATGCGCATCGAAGACCTGCCGGCGCGCTACCGCAAGCATTTCCTGGGCAATTGACAGCGTCGGGAGAGCGTCACACAGTTGTCATGGAAGTGTCACGAAGTCCTTCGACACTGTGACGTTCTCGCATGCGACCATTCCTGTGACCGTTGCTCCAGACAATTTCGCTTCTTCACCTGCCCTCGCCGACAGCCCGCCTGTCGCCGTGGGACCATCGCTGAGCCTGCTCGATCGCGACCACAGCATCCTGGCCTTCAACGAGCGCGTGCTCGACTGGGCCTACCGGCCCGAGGTGCCCCTGATCGAGCGGCTGCGCTATCTCTGCATCGTCTCGTCCAATCTCGACGAGTTCTTCGAGGTCCGCATGGCGCCGCACCTGGCCGCCCATACCGCCGGCGACCGCAAGGGCAACTACACCGTCGATTCCTTCGCCCGCCTGTCGGAGGCAGCCCATACCCTGGTGGGCCGGCAGTACGCGCTCTACAACGGCGAGCTGATGCCGACCTTCGCGAAGGAAGGCATCCACGTCATCTCGCATGGCGAGCGCAATGCGGCGCAACGCAAATGGGTGAGCGACTATTACGAGCGCGAGGTCCGGCCGCTGCTGATTCCCGTCGGGCTCGATCCGGCCCATCCCTTTCCACAGGTCGCCAACAAGTCGCTCAACTTCATCGTGCGGCTGAGCGGCAAGGACGCCTTCGGCCGAGAGAACCCGATCGCCATCGTCAAGGTGCCGCGGGTGTTGCCGCGCATGATCCCGATGCCGGCCAAGGTGTCCGGCGGCAAGAAGCTGTTCGTCGCGCTCTCGAGCATCGTGCGGGCGCACCTGCAGGGCATGTTCCCGGGGCGCGAGGTGGGCGACTTCTCGCAGTTCCGCGTCACGCGCCATTCCGACCTGGCGGTCGACGAGGAGGACGTCAAGAACCTGCGCACCGCGCTGCGCCAGGGGCTGCAGCATCGTCACTTCGGGCAGGCCGTGCGGCTGGAAGTCTCGGCCAGCTGCGCAGAATCGCTGGCGAGCTTCCTGCTCGCGCAGTTCGACCTGCCGCCGGAGGCGCTCTACCGGGTGCACGGCCCGGTCAACCTGGCGCGGCTCACGCAGCTGATCGATCTGCTGGAGGAGCCGCAGCTTCGCTTCGCGCCCTACCAAGGGTCTTATCCGGTCTCGCTGTCGCCGGGGCAGTCCTTCTTCGAGCGGCTGCAGGCCGGCGATGCGCTGATCCACCAGCCTTTCGAGAGTTTCGAGGGCGTGCTCGCCTTCCTGCGCGAAGCGGTGCAAGACCCGCAGGTGCTCGCGATCAAGCAGACCATCTATCGCACCGGTGCCGATTCCGAGCTCATGGAGCTGCTGCGCGAAGCGGTCCGCCGCGGCAAGGAGGTCACGGTGGTGGTGGAGCTCAAGGCGCGCTTCGACGAGGAAGCCAATATCAACTGGGCGGAGATGCTCGAGTCGATCGGCGCCCAGGTGGTCTACGGGGTGGTGGGACTGAAGACCCACGCCAAGATGCTGCTGGTGACGAGGCGCGAGGGCAAGTCGATGCGGCGCTACGGCCACCTCTCCACGGGCAACTACAACCCGCGCACCGCCAGGCTCTACACCGACATCAGCCACCTGACCGCCGACCCGCTGCTGACGGCCGACATGGAGGCCGTGTTCGTGCACATGGCCAGCCAGAGCCGGCTGCCGAAGCTCAACCGGATGTGGGTGGCGCCTTTCGACCTTCACCGCAACCTGATTGCGCGCATCGATGCGTTGGGGGCGGCAGCTGCGCGCGGCGTGCCCACACGCATCGTCGTGAAGATGAACGCGCTGACGGACGAGGCCCTGATCGCCTCACTGGTCAGCGCCGGCCGCAAGGGCGTGAAGATCGACCTGATCGTGCGCGGCGCCTGCACCCTGCCGGCGCTGGTGCCGGGCCTGACGGACAACATCCGCGTGCGCTCGGTGATCGGCCGCTTCCTCGAGCATTCGCGGGTCTTCTATTTCCGCGAGGGCGAGGACGAGGCGCTCTACCTGTCGAGCGCCGACTGGATGAACCGCAACATGATGCGGCGCATCGAGCTGGCCTGGCCGGTGACCGACCCGGTGCTGCGCCAGCGCCTGATCGACGAATGCCTGGTGGCCTACCTGCACGACGGCCGCGATGCCTGGGACCTCGGCCCCGACGGCAGCTACCGCCGGGTGAACCACGACACGCACCAGGCAGAAGAGGAGGGTGCGCCACGCGCCGTCCAGGCGCACGGTGCGCAAACCGCGCTCATGGTCCGCTATTCGGCACGAGGCCGCAGCCGGGCCGCCTCGCGCGTGTGAGGCCTTCCATGGACCTGATCTTCTGGCGCCATGCAGAAGCCGAGGACTGGACCGAAGGCTGCGACGACATGCTGCGGTCGCTGACGCCGCGTGGCGAGAAGCAGGCCAAGCGCATGGCGGCCTGGCTGGACCGGCAGTTGCCCGAGGGCACGCGCGTCGTCTGCAGCCCGGCGCGGCGCTGCGAGCAGACGGTGCTCGCGCTCGGCCGCAAGTACAAGCTGCGCAGCGAGCTCGCACCCGACACCACGCCCGACGCGCTGCTGGGCGTGGCCGGCTGGCCCAACGGCAAGTCGGTGGTGCTGCTGGTCGGGCACCAACCCTCGCTGGGCCAGGCGATCTCGCTGCTGCTCGGGCTGAAGCAGGACAGCTGCCCGGTGCGCAAGGGTGCTGTCTGGTGGATCCGCACGCGCGAGCGCGACGGCGACGTCCAGACCGTGGTGGTGACGGTACAGTCGCCCGAATTGTTGTAGACAGGCGGCGCAAGCTGCCTTGCGCCCGCGTTTCAGCAGCCTTCGAGCTGGAGCCGCCACGGCGTCTTCTGCCAGGCCAGCACTTCCTCGCGCAGCAGGTGGGCCGATTGCGGATAGGTCTCCGACCAGCCGCTGCGGCATGTCAGGATGAAAAGGCGGCTGTCGGCGCGCACCAGCCGCAGCGCCTGCAGATCCGGGTCGCGCCGTGCATGGCACAGGATCACCGCCAGCCGCAGCGCCAGCAGCTGTGGCACGAAGGTCTCGTCGTCCAGCGCAGCCTCGAGCTTGCGCAGCTTGCCCCGGTGCCCCAGCACCAGCTGGCTGAGCCAATGCATCTCGTTGACCGCGAAGCCGGGCGCATCGGTGTTGTCCAGGATGTAGGCTCCGTGCTTGTGGTAGTCGCTGTGCGAGATGTGAGTGCCGATCTCGTGCAGCTGCGCGGCCCACCCGAGCTTGCGCAAGGCGCGCCCGGCGCGGCTGGTGGTGCTGGCGCCGCGCGAAGCCGGCTCCAGCTGCAGGAACAGCGCCGCGGCCGTCTCGCCGACCCGCCGCACCTGTGCCGTGTCGACGGCGAAGCGGCTCGCCAGACGCGCAACGGTGGCGGCGCGCAGGTCGGCCACGCTCTCGTCGCGCTCGAGCAGCTCGTACAGCACGCCGTGGCGCAGGGCGCCCTGCGCCACCCTCATTTCCTCGAGCTCGAGCAAATCGAAGACGGCCCGCAGGACGCTCACGCCGCCGCCGATCACCGCCTTGCGGTCTTCCCGCATGCCCTCGATGCGCAGCCGGTCGGCGCTGCCGGCCTTGAGCAGGCGGTCGACCAGCCAGTCCAGCCCTTCGCGCGTGATCAGGCCGGGCTCTCCGCCGGCGGCCGCCAGCACGTCGCCGACCGCGCCGATGGTGCCCGAGGCGCCGTAGACCACGTCCCAGCGGTCGGGCACGTAGGTGCCGAGCGCTTCGTCCAGCACTGCCTTGGCGGCGACCTCCGCGGCCCGGAAGGCGCCGGTGGTGAACTGGCCCTCGGGAAAATGCTTCATCGACCAGGCGACGCTGCCGACCCGGTACGACTCCGTCACGGTCGCTTCCAGCCCCGTGCCGATGATCATCTCGGTCGAGCGGCCGCCGATGTCCACCACCAGCCGCCGCTCCCGGTTCGAGGCATCGGTATGGGGCAGCAGGTGCGCCACGCCCTGGTAGATGAGGCGAGCTTCCTCGCGGCCGGTGATGACGTCGATGCCGAAGCCCAGGATGGTGCGCGCGCGCAGCAGGAATTCGTCGCGGTTGCGGGCTTCTCGCAGCGTCTGGGTGGCCACGGCTCGGACCTGCGAGCGCTTGAAGCCTGCCAGCCGCTCGCCGAAGCGGGCGAGGGCGTCCCAGCCGCGCTGCATGGCCTCGGGTGTGAGATTGCGGGCCGCGTCCAGGCCGTTGCCCTGGCGGACGGTCTCCTTCAGGTATTCGGCGCGATGAATCTGGCCATGGTCGACCCGGCCGATTTCGAGCCTGAAGCTGTTCGAGCCGAGATCGACCGCGGCGAGGCGGGTTCCGTTTTGCATGTCGAGATGGAGAAGCCCTGGGCCCTGATCGTAGCCTCATGGCCACCCGATACTGCGTAGGCAGGCGCCGCAGCACGAGCCCCCGAGGCTAGGCAGGGCCCATGACGTTTGTGTGACATCGTCATAGAATTCGGCGCCGACCATGGCCAATCTCCCCCTGAGGAGGGTGTCATATTCATGTCACACAAGCTTCCTAGAGTCGCTGCCAAGTCCCCGGTAAAGGGGTTCTTTGCACATCCAGAAGGAAGCTCATGAAAACGACGTTCAAGTTTGCAGCCGCCGGCCTGTTTGCCGCGGCCCTGGCCCATGTCCCAGTCTTTGCCCAGGAAGCCACGGGCGCAGGCGCAAGCTTCCCGGCGCCGCTGTACTCCAAGTGGGCCTCCGATTTCAACAAGGCGACCGGTGCCAAGATCAACTACCAGTCGGTGGGTTCCGGCGCCGGCATCAAGCAGATCGATGCCAAGACGGTGGACTTCGGCGCTTCCGACATGCCGCTGACCGACGAAGACCTCAAGGCCAAAGGCCTGCTGCAGTTCCCCACCGTCATCGGCGGTGTGGTTCCCGTGGTCAACATCCAGGGCATCAAGCCTGGCGAGCTCAAGCTCAGCGGCCAGGTGCTCGGCGACATCTACCTGGGCAAGATCACCAAGTGGAGCGACCCGGCGATCAAGGCGCTGAACGGCTCGCTCGCGCTGCCCGACGCGACCATCGCCCCGGTGCGCCGCGCCGATGGTTCCGGCACCACCTTCCTGTTCACCAATTACCTGAGCAAGGCCAACCCGGACTGGAAGGCCAAGGTCGGCGACGGCACCGCCGTGAACTGGCCCACCGGCGCCGGCGGCAAGGGCAACGAAGGCGTTGCCCAGTTCGTCAGCAAGCTGCCCAACTCGATCGGCTACGTCGAGTACGCCTACGTCAAGCAGAACAAGATGACCTATGCGCAGATGCAGAACGCTGCCGGCAAGTTCGTCACACCGGACGATGACGCCTTCAAGGCGGCGGCCGCCGGCGCCGACTGGTCCAAGACCTTCTACCAGGTGCTGACGAACCAGCCCGGCGAGCAGTCGTGGCCGATCACCGGTGCGACCTTCATCCTGATGCACAAGACGCAGGACAAGCCGGCGCAGGCGACCACCACGCTCAAGTTCTTCGACTGGGCCTACAAGAACGGCGACAAGACCGCAGCCGACCTCGACTACGTGCCGATGCCCGACAAGGTGAAGGGCATCATCGCCACGGCCTGGGGCGAGATCAAGGACGCGTCGGGCAAGCCCGTCGCCGTCAACGTCAAGTAAGCGAGCCGGCGCGTCATGAGCACACCGCTCGAGCACGCGCCGATTTCGGAGCGACCTGTGTCATCCAGTTTCCCCGCTGCCGCGAACCCCCTCGACCTGCCGGCCGATGGCGCACGCGCAACCAACAGCCCGCCTCCCGTCAGGAAGCCGCGCACCGGCGCCACCGTCGATCGCCTGTTCGGCATGGCCGCCAGGGGTGCCGCGCTGCTGACGCTGGCGATGCTGATCGGCATCCTGCTGTCGCTCTTCGCGGGTGCCTGGCCTGCGATCTCCAAGTTCGGCCTCGGCTTCCTCACCAGCAGCGTGTGGGACCCGGTCCAGAACGAGTACGGCGGCCTGGTGATGATCTACGGCACGCTCGCCACCTCCCTGATCGCCCTGATCATCGCGGTGCCGGTGAGCTTCGGCATCGCGCTGTTCCTGACCGAGATGTCGCCCGCCTGGCTCAAGCGACCGCTCGGCACCGCGATCGAGCTGCTGGCCGCGGTGCCTTCGATCGTCTACGGCATGTGGGGCCTGCTGGTGTTCGGTCCGATTCTCTCGACCTATGTGCAGCAGCCGCTGCAGAAATTGTTCGACGGGGTGCCTTACCTCGGCGCGCTGGTGTCCGGCCCGCCGGTGGGCATCGGCATCCTGTCCGCCGGGATCATCCTGGCGATCATGATCATCCCGTTCATCGCCTCGGTGATGCGCGACGTGTTCGAAGTCACGCCGCCGCTGCTCAAGGAGTCGGCCTACGGCCTCGGCTCCACGACCTGGGAAGTGGTCTCCAAGGTGGTGCTGCCCTATACCAAGGCCGGCGTCATCGGCGGCATCATGCTCGGACTCGGGCGCGCCCTGGGCGAAACCATGGCCGTCACCTTCGTGATCGGCAACACCAACCAGCTGAACTCGCTATCGATGTTCGAGGCGGCCAACAGCATCACCTCGGTGCTGGCCAACGAGTTCGCCGAAGCCGGCGCCGGCCTGCACCAGGCCTCGCTGATGTATCTCGGCCTGGTGCTGTTCTTCATCACCTTCGTGGTGCTGTCGCTGTCGAAACTGCTGCTGCAGCAGATGCAGAAGAGTGAGGGCAAGAAGTCATGAGCCGCAGGGCCGTTCCCAAGGCGAATACCGTAGCGCGCAGCGCGGAGGTTTTTTTATGAGCACAGCGGAACGCCTGCTGAGCGCCAAGGCACTCAATGAAATGCGCGCTGCCAGGTTCGCGAGCCGCAAGCGCGTCAACATCATCGCGTTGTCCCTGTC
Source organism: Variovorax stachyos (assembly GCF_051400855.1). Classification (NCBI taxonomy): domain Bacteria; kingdom Pseudomonadati; phylum Pseudomonadota; class Betaproteobacteria; order Burkholderiales; family Comamonadaceae; genus Variovorax; species Variovorax stachyos. Next base: position 360,672 of record NZ_JBLFFN010000005.1, read on the forward strand.
GATGGCCGCGATGGCCTTCGGCGTGTTCTGGCTGGTCTGGATCTTGTGGGAAACGCTGCGCCTCGGCGTGGGCGGCCTGGCGATCGCCACCTTCACCGAGATGACGCCGCCCCCGAACGAGGCCGGCGGCATCGCCAATGCGATCTTCGGCTCCCTGGCGATGGTGCTGTTGGCCACCTTCGTCGGCACGCCGATCGGGATCATGGCAGGCATCTACCTGGCCGAATACAACACCAAGGGCTGGCTGGCGAGCGTCACGCGCTTCGTCAACGACATCCTGCTGTCGGCACCCTCGATCGTCATCGGCCTGTTCGTCTACGCGATCGCGGTGGCCTACTTCAGATCCTTCTCGGGCCTGGCCGGCGCGATGGCGCTGGCGCTGATCGTCATCCCCGTCGTGATCCGCACCACCGAGAACATGCTGCAGCTGATCCCGCCCGGGCTGCGCGAAGCCGCCTACGCGCTCGGCACGCCGAAGTGGCGGGTGATCATGAGCATCACGCTGCGCGCGGCGCGCGCCGGGGTGGTCACGGGCATCCTGCTGGCGGTGGCGCGCATCGCGGGCGAGACCGCGCCGCTGCTCTTCACCGCGCTCAACAACCAGTTCTGGACCGCCGACATGACGCAGCCGATGGCCAGCCTGCCGGTGACCATCTTCAAGTTCGCGATGAGCCCCTATGAGAACTGGCAGCAGCTGGCCTGGGCCGGCGTGTTCCTGATCACCGTCGCGGTGCTGGCGCTCAACATCCTCGCTCGCGTCCTGACTCGCAACAAACTCTGAACACCATGCCATCCACCATCGCTGTACAGCCGTCCCCCGCGAAGATCTCGGTCAAGGACCTCAACTTCTACTACGGCAAGTTCCACGCGCTCAAGGGCATCAACCTCGAGATCCCCGAGAACAAGGTCACCGCGTTCATCGGCCCCTCGGGCTGCGGCAAGTCGACGCTGCTGCGCACCTTCAACCGCATGTTCGAGCTCTATCCGGAGCAGCGCGCCGAGGGCGTGATCGCGCTGGACGGCGAGAACCTGCTGACTTCCAAGCAGGACGTGGCGCTGATCCGCGCCAAGATCGGCATGGTGTTCCAGAAGCCGACGCCGTTCCCGATGTCGATCTACGACAACATCGCCTTCGGCGTGAAGCTGTTCGAGAACCTGAGCGCCTCCGAAATGGACGACCGCGTGGAGTGGGCGCTCAAGAAGGCCGCGCTCTGGACCGAGGTGCGCGACAAGCTGCAGCAAAGCGGCTCGGGCCTGTCGGGCGGCCAGCAGCAGCGGCTTTGCATCGCCCGCGGTATCGCGATCAAGCCCGAGGTGCTGCTGCTCGACGAGCCCTGCTCGGCGCTGGACCCGATCTCCACCGCCAAGATCGAGGAGCTGATCGCCGAGCTGAAGAACGAATACACGGTGGTCATCGTGACCCACAACATGCAGCAGGCGGCGCGCTGCAGCGACTACACCGCCTACATGTACCTGGGCGACCTGATCGAGTTCGGCGCGACGGAAGAGCTGTTCTTCAAGCCCAAGCGCAAAGAGACCGAGGATTACATCACCGGCCGTTTCGGCTGAAAGGAGCGTCATGACCGAGAAACACCTCTCCAGCCAGTTCGACAGCGAGCTGAACGCGGTCTCGTCGCGCGTGATGGAACTCGGCGGGATGGTCGAGTCCCAGATCAGCCAGGCCGTGTATGCGTTGGCACAGTTCGACTCGGAGTCGGCCAATCGGGTGATCGAGACCGAGATTCGCGTCAACGCGATGGAGATCGAGATCGACCGCGAGCTGTCCTCGATCATCGCGCGGCGCCAGCCGACGGCGCGCGACCTGCGCCTCCTGATCGCGATCTCGAAGACCACCGCCAACCTCGAGCGCGTGGGCGACGAGGCCAACAAGATCGCGCGCATGGTCAAGAAGATCATCGAGAGCGGCTCGGCGCGCGCGCTGCCCTCCACCGAGCTGCGCGTCGCGGCCGACCTGGCCTCGGGCCTGCTGCGCAAGGCGCTCGACGCCTTTGCGCGCCTGGACACCGCCGCCGCGCTGTCGATCCTCAAGGACGACGACCTGATCGACCAGGAGTTCGACGGCTTCGTGCGCAAGCTGGTCACCTACATGATGGAAGACCCGCGCACCATCTCGGCCAGCCTCGACCTGCTGTTCCTGGCCAAGGCCATCGAGCGCATCGGCGATCATGCGAAGAACATTGCCGAGTTCATCATCTACATCGTCAAGGGTGCCGACGTGCGACACACTTCGATGCAAGATATCGAGTCGGCCCTGCAATAGGCTTTCATTTCCATCAATGAAGAAACCCCGCGTCCTGATCGTCGAAGACGAGTCCTCGATCGCTGAGCTGATCGCCGTCAACCTGCGCCACAACGGCTTCGAGCCGATCTGGGCGGAGGACGGCGCGGCGGCGCAGCGCGAGATCGACGCCTATCTGCCCGACCTCGTGCTGCTCGACTGGATGCTGCCGGGCCAGAGCGGCCTCCAACTGGCGCGCCAGTGGCGCAAGGACCCGCGCACCAAGAGCATGCCGATCCTCATGCTGACGGCGCGCGGCGACGAGCCCGACAAGGTCGCCGGGCTCGACGCGGGAGCCGACGACTACATCACCAAGCCCTTCTCCACGCAGGAGATGCTGGCCCGCATCCGCGCCGTGCTGCGGCGCCGCGCGCCCGAGGTGGTGACCGAGCGCGTCGAGATCGGCGAGCTGGTCCTCGACACCGCGACGCACCGCGTGACGTGGCAAGGCATGCCGCTGAAGGTGGGGCCGACCGAGTTCAAGCTGCTGGGCTACCTGATGCAGCACGCCGAGCGCGTGCACAGCCGCGCCCAGCTGCTGGACAAGGTGTGGGGCGATCACGTCTACATCGAGGAGCGCACGGTCGATGTGCACGTCAAGCGCCTGCGCGAGTCGCTCGGCGCTGCGGCGCCGATGGTCGAGACCGTGCGCGGCGCGGGCTATAGACTCACGGCCCAGGTCACGGTGTGAAGGGCTCGCCGGCGAGCAGCCGGCGGCACAATGGGCGGGCATGCCGTTTCGTATCGCAACTTTCCTGACAGCTTCCATCCTCGGAGCCGCCATCGCCGCAGCATTGGCCGGGCTTCACTATCTGTGGCTGGGCGCATGGCTGGGCGCGGTGGTGTGGCTCGGGCTCGATGCCTGGCGCGCCCGGCAGCTTCTGCAGGTGCTGCGCAACGACGCCAGCGGCCTGCCGTCCCGCGGTTCGGGCGTGTGGGGCGAAATCGCCGAGCGCATCCGCAAGCTGCTGCGCACCCGTGAACAGCAGACCCGACAGGCCGAGGACCGGCTGCAGGAGTTCCTGGCCGCCATCCAGGCCTCGCCCAACGGCGTGGTGCTGCTCGACGAGCAGGGCCGCATCGAGTGGTGCAACCAGACAGCCGCCGGCCAGTTCGGCATCGATGCCGAGCGCGACCTGCTGCAGCATCTCTCGAACCTGGTGCGCGATCCTGCCTTCGTGGCCTACCTGGCTTCGTGGAACTACAGCCGCGACGTGGTGATCGACGCGCCCTCGCAGATCCACGCCCATCGCGGCCATCCGGTGCGGCTGTCGGTGCAGGTGCATCCGTACGCCGGCAACCGCCGCATGCTGCTGACGCGCGACATCACCTCCCTGGAGCAGGCCGAGGCGATGCGGCGCGACTTCGTGGCCAATGTCTCGCACGAGATCCGCACGCCGCTCACGGTACTCGCCGGCTTCGTCGAGACCTTGCAGAACCTGCCGTTGGACGCGGAGGAGCGGTCGCGCTATCTGGCGCTCATGGGCCAGCAGTCGCACCGCATGGAGACGCTGGTCAACGATCTGCTGACGCTGTCACGCCTGGAAGGCGGTGCGGCGCCGCCTTCGAACCGCTGGACGCGCGTGCGGGCGTTGATGGCGCAGTGCGAGGACGAGGCCCGCGGCCTTTCGATGCGGCTGGCCCCGCAGGGGCACAAGCTGAGCTTCGTGCTCGAAGCGGATTCCGAGATCGCCGGTGCGGCCACCGAGCTGCAAAGCGCCATGTCCAACCTGCTGAGCAATGCCATCCGCTACACGCCCGGCGGCGGCGAGGTGGCGGTGAGCTGGCGGCTCCTGCCCGATGGCCGTGGCGAGTACGCGGTGCGCGACAGCGGCCCCGGCATCGCGGCGGAGCACATCCCGCGGCTCACCGAGCGCTTCTACCGCATCGATCGCAGCCGCTCGCGGGAGACCGGCGGAACCGGCCTGGGCCTGGCGATCGTGAAGCACGTGGCGCAACGCCACGGCGCCGAGCTTCGCATCGAGAGCGTGGTGGGCAAGGGCTCGCGCTTTGCGCTGCTGTTCCCCGTCACGCGGCTGCGACAGGCTGCCGCCCTCAGCGCCGTTGCCTGAGCGTCAACCACAGCAGCCCCAGCAGCAGCACCGCCGCAAGCGCCAGCGCCAGCGCGCTCATGAGCCAGAAGGCCAATGGCGACTGCATCGCGGGCCAGGCCCCGATGCCGCGATAGGCCAGCACGTAGCTGCCGCCCAGGCCGACGCCCCAGAGCAGGGTGCAGTACAGCACCAGCGGCATCACCGTGACGCGGTAGCAGCGCAGTACGAAGACGCACAGCGTCTGCACGGCGTCGGCCAGGTGGTAGGCGGCGGTCGCCAGCAGCAGCGTGGCGCCCAGCGCCACCACCGCCGGGTTGGCGGAGTAGACGGCGGCCAGGCGCCAGCGCAGCAGCACCATGGCCGCGGCGAACAGCAGGGCGCCCAGAAGGGCCAGCTGGAAGCCGCGGACACAGGCGCGCCGCGCCAGTGCTTCATCGCCCGCGCCGAGCCAGAAGCTCACGCGCGCACTGGTGGCGATGGCGATCGACAGCGGCACCATGTACGCGACGGCCGTGAGGTTCGATGCGATCTGGTGGGCGGCCGAGGCGGCGGTGCCCAGGCGGGCAATGAACAGCGCCATCAGCGTGAAGGAGGTGACCTCCACCAGCACGGCGAGGCCGGCCGGGATGCCGAGCCGAGCGAACTGGCCGAGCCGGCGCCAATCCGGCGGCTCGATGCGACGCCAGATGCGGTAGTCGCGGTAGACCGGCCGGCTGCGCAGCAGCCATGCCGCGCAGGCGAGCATCGCCCAGTTGACCGCCAGCGTGGCCCAGCCGCAGCCCACCAGACCCAGGGCCGGGACGCCGGCGCCGCCGAAGGTGAACCAGATCGACAGGGCCAGCTTCGGCGCCAGCGAGGCCAGCTGCAGCCAGGTCACGAGTTGCGGCTGGCCGAGGCTCTGGTTGAGCGTGCTGAACACGCGAAACAGCAGCGCCGGCGCCAGCGCGAAAGCCAGGACCTGCAGATAGGCTTCCACGTCGGCGCGCATGGCCTGCGGCACCTCGGCCCAGCGCAGCAGCGGTGCGGGGAAGAACAGGATCGCCATGCCCAGGGCGATCGCGAAGGCGCACAGGTAGAGCGACTGGCGCACGGAGCGGCCGACTTCCGCCGTGCGCTGCGCGCCGTGCAGTTCGGCCCAGACCGGCAGCAGCGCCTGCAGCACCCCCAGGAGCGACACGTAGACGCTGACGAAGATGGCCGAGCCGACCGACAGCGCCGCCAGCGCGCCTTCGGCATAGCGGCCAGCCACGATGGTGTCGGTCACGCCGAAGGCCATCACGGCCAACTGGCCGGCCAGAACCGTCGCAGCATGGCGCGCGATGACTCGCCGTTCGCTGCTCAAGGCCCGGTTCTTTGATAGAGCAGCAGGTCGTCGCTGGGACTGGTGGGCCGGCGCAGAGTACCGATGAGCCGCCAGCTCTCGAGGTTGACCAGCGTATGCAGGCGCCCGATCGCTTCCGGGCTCACGACCAGCCAGGGGCAACTCGGGCCGCCCAGCAGCGGCTGCAGGTTGATCTGCCCGTGGTGCCGCAGGGCCGCGATATGGGCCCGGCCCAGCGCCAGCTCGGACATGCAGCTCGGCTGGCCGACCCGCTCGGTAATGGCGCGCACCTGCGGTGCGTAGCTGCGCGCGTAGTCCAGCACCGGCAGCCACAGTGTCATCACCAGCATCCAGCACAGGGCCGCGCCGCCGGCCGGCAGCACCAGCGTCTTCCACAGCGCCGCGCGGTGCCGGCCGGTGCGCCAGCGCACCAGCCAGGCCCAGGCGAGCGTGGCAGCGATGGCGAACACGAATGCGGTGGCGGAGAAGTGCGGGACGAAGCCGGGCGCCAGCTTCGCCACATTGGCAGCCGTCTTGGCCGGGAAGCCGGTCTGCATCGCGACCCAGATCACCCAGAAGACGATGGCCCAGACACTGAAGAAGAGCAACGTGAACCAGTCGATCAGCGCGGCGACGCTGCGCCTGAAGGTCGGCAAGGCGAAGGCTGCCAGGGTCGCGAAGGCCGGAAGGGCGAGCAGCAGCGAGCGCTCGGAAAAATTGGTGGTCCAGGTGGCGGCCAGCGGCACGAGGGCGAACCACAGCGGCAGCGCGACGTGGCGCGCCGTCAATTGCCGGCGCCAGCGCCAGAGGGTCCACAGCGCGAGCGGCCAGGCTGGCCAGGTGAACCACAGCAGCAGCTTGGCCTGGCTGCGTACCTCGCTCCAGACGCGAGTGCCGGGCTGGCTGCCGGGCAGCTCGATCTTCCACTGCAGCAGGCCGAGCCAGGCAGCCAGCAGCCCGGCCAGCAGCGTTGCGCCGAAGATCGTGCCGATGGCGCCCGCGGAATAGGTGGGCTCGTCGTCGGGTGTCTGCTCGCTGGCGCCGCGCCGGCGGTCCAGGACAAGGAAGGTCACGCAGCCGATGCCCAGCGCCAGCCCGACCGTCGGGCCCCCGCTCAGCGTCATGCCGGCCGCGCCGACCACCAGGGCAACGATCGGACCGACGCGGCGGTAGGGAAGGGCCACCACGCCGTAGAACAGCTGCGAGGTGAAGAAGAGCTGGGCCAGCGCCGGGGTGGTCTCATGCCCCAGTTGGGCAAGGCCCAGGCAGGCGATCAGCGCCAGCAGCGCGCCATCGGCGATGGCGCGGGCGTAGTCGGTGGGACGCGCCTCGCCGCCGAAGGCGAAGGCGACCGGCTGTGCCTGCGTGGTGCGCGCGAGGTAGTACACCGCGTACCAGGTGGCCATGAAGGTGCCCCAGAGCAGCAGCGCGAAAGCGATGCGGACCGCGAGGTCGGGGCGCACCCAGACAGGCGCGATCTTGATTGCCCAGGCGCCGATCCAGTAGGGGATCAACGCCGGCGTCTCGGGCCTGAGGCCCAGCAGCATGGGATCGAGCCAGCGGGCCAGGCCTTCGGTGCTGCGCGCCAACTCGGCCATGTAGCCGAAGGAGACGATGTCCGCGCTCTTCCAGGGTCCGCGCCCGACCAGGCCGGGCATCAGGTAGGCCGCGCACAGCAGGATGAGGGCGATGCGCGGCAGCCGGCGCACGGCGCTCTGGGCAACGATCGCTGGCGTCGGGTGGTTCAACGGAAAGGGCGTCTGGGTGGAAGTGGACTAAAAGAAAAAGGGCAGCGCGGTAAACCGGGCTGCCCTTGACTCGGAAGCGCCTGCCTTACTTGGAGGCAGGAGCGCCGGTCTTGCCGAAACGGTTGCGGAACTTCTCGACACGACCGCCCATGTTGTCCACCGACTTCTGGGTGCCGGTGTAGAAGGGGTGCGACTCGCTCGAGGTGTCGAGCTTGAAGAGGGGCAGCTCGCGGCCGTCGTCGGTTTTGCCCATTTCCTTGGTGTTCACGCAGGAACGGGTGACGAACTTGAAGCCGTTCGACAGGTCGACGAACAGGACCTCGCGGTAGTTCGGATGAATGCCTTCTTTAGCCATGATTTTTTCCTTTGGTCGATGCGAGAGCCACAAGTTCGAACGCCTCTGGAGACTTCGGGGGATGCGTTCCTCCGGCACGGCGCCGGGCTGCACTTTTCGCGGAGCCCACGATTATCGCATACTGGTCCTTTTGGGCGCCAGCCCCATTTCCCGCCATGAGTTCAAGCCCCTTGCGCGCCGGCCTGGTCGGCTTCGGTTTCGCCGGCCAGACTTTCCATGCGCCCGTGCTCTCGGCCGTGCCTGGGCTTCAGCTGGCGGCAGTGGCCAGTTCGCGGCCGCACAAGGTCCATGAGGAATGGCCCGATGTCGACGTGGTGCCCGACGCGGCGGCGCTGCTGGGGCGTTCCGACATCGACCTGGTCGTGGTGGCGACGCCCAATGCGCAGCACCATCCCGTAGCCAAGGCCGCGCTGGTCGCAGGCAAGCATGTGGTGGTCGACAAGCCTTTCACCCTCGATGCAGCCCAGGCGCGGGAACTTGCGGCACTTGCGCAGCGGCAGGGCCGGCTGTTGTCGGTCTACCAGAACCGCCGCTTCGATTCGGACTTCCTGACGCTGAAGGCGCTGCTCGCCGGCGGCGAACTTGGCAGGCCCGTCTATTTCGAATCGCACTTCGACCGCTTCCGTCCCCAGGTGCGCGAGCGCTGGCGCGAGCAGCCGGTGCCGGGCGCCGGCCTTTGGGTGGACCTGGGCTCGCATCTGCTCGACCAGACCGTGCAGCTCTTCGGGCGGCCCGACACGCTGCAGCTCGACACCGCCTGCCTGCGTGACGGGGCGCTCGTCGAGGACTACTTTCACGCCGTGCTGCGCTACGAAAGCGGCACGCATGCCCCGCTGCGCGTGGTGTTGCACGCGACCACGCTGGCGGCTCATGCCGCTGCGCGCTACGTCGTGCATGGCACGCGCGGCAGCTACGTCAAGCGCGGAGTCGATCCGCAGGAGGACGCGCTGCGTGCCGGTGGAAAGCCCGGCCGGGAAGGGTGGGGCGCCGACAACCTGGATGGCGAGCTGACCTTGCCGTCCGAGGACGGCCAAGCCCAGCGGAGGAACGTACCGACCTTGGCCGGCAACTACGTGGCCTACTACGCTGCGGTGCGGGATGCGATCCTCGGCAAGGGCGAGAACCCCGTGACGCCGGAGCAGGCCGTCGAACTCATGGCGCTCCTGGACCTCGGCCGCCAGAGCGGCGCCGAAGGTCGCGCCCTGCCGACGCGCTGATCTTTCGGGCGAGCCTTACCCGCCTCTGCGCATCATGTCGAAGAACTCGACATTGGTCTTGGTGGCCCTCATGTTCTTCAGCATGAGCTCCATCGCCTCGATCTCGTCCATGTTGTACATGAGCTGGCGCAGGATGCGGGTCTTCTGCAGGATCTCGGGCGGCAGCAGCAATTCCTCGCGGCGGGTGCCGCTGCGATTGAGCTGGATCGAGGGGAACACGCGCTTCTCGTAGAGGCGGCGGTCCAGGTGGATCTCGGAGTTGCCGGTGCCCTTGAACTCCTCGAAGATCACTTCGTCCATCCGGCTGCCGGTGTCGATCAGCGCGGTGCCGATGATGGTCAGCGAGCCGCCTTCCTCCACGTTGCGCGCCGCGCCGAGAAAGCGCTTGGGGCGCTGCAGCGCGTTGGAGTCGACGCCGCCGGTCAGCACCTTGCCCGAGGAGGGCACGACGTTGTTGTAGGCGCGGGCCAGGCGGGTGATCGAATCCAGCAGGATCACGACGTCCTTCTTGAGCTCGACCAGGCGCTTGGCGCGCTCGATCACCATTTCGGCCACGTGCACGTGGCGTGCTGCAGGCTCGTCGAAGGTCGAGGCGATGACCTCGCCCTTCACCGTGCGCTGCATCTCGGTCACTTCTTCGGGCCGCTCGTCGACGAGCAGCACCATCATGTGGACCTCGGGATAGTTGGCGCTGATCGCGTGCGCCATGTGCTGCATCATCACCGTCTTGCCGCTCTTTGGCGGCGCCACCAGCAGTGCGCGCTGGCCTTTGCCGATGGGCGCGATGATGTCGATGATGCGGCCGGTGATGTTTTCCTCGCCCTTGAAGTTGTCGCGCTCCAGGCGCATCAGCTCCTTGGGGAACAACGGCGTGAGGTTCTCGAACATCACCTTGTGCTTGTTCGCCTCGGGCGCGCCGCCGTTGACCTTGTCCAGCTTGGTCAGCGCAAAGTAGCGCTCGCCGTCCTTGGGAATGCGCACCTCGCCCTCGATCAGGTCGCCGGTGTGAAGGTTGAAGCGCCGCACCTGGCTGGGGCTGATGTAGATGTCGTCGGTGCTGGCGGTGAAGCTGGTGTCCGGGCTGCGCAGGAAGCCGAAGCCGTCCGGCAGGATCTCGAGCACGCCATCGGCGAAGACCTGCTCGCCTGCCTTTGCCCGCTTCTTGATGATCGCGAACATCAGCTCCTGCTTGCGCATGCGGCCGGTGTTCTCGATCTCCAGGGCTTCAGCCTGCTTGAAGACTTCAGACACGTGGAGTGCCTTGAGTTCGTTTAAGTGCATGGAACGACCCCTTACGGGGAAACTGTCGGAAAGAACCAGGGGGGAGGTTTGAGGAGAGGCGAGGAGGCCTCACAAACCGGGGAACTCGAACCGGCTGCCAGAAAGAAGGGCCGGTGAACTGCGAAGATTATGACAGGAAAAACGACAAGGGCTGCCAGCGCCTTGCGCGCGGCAGCCCCGGGGGAACACTCAGGCGAGTTGCTGATCAATGAAGGCGGTGAGCTGGGCTTTGCTCATCGCGCCGACCTTGGTCGCTGCCAGTTGGCCGTCCTTGAACAGCATCAGCGTCGGGATGCCGCGAATGCCGAACTTGGCAGGGATGTCGCGGTTCTCGTCGACATTCATCTTGGCGACCTGCAGCTTGCCTTCGTAGGTGCTGGAGACTTCGTCCAGGATGGGGGCGATCATCTTGCAGGGACCGCACCATTCGGCCCAGTAGTCCACGAGCACAGGCTTGCCGGACTTGAGAACGTCAGCCTCGAAAGAGGAATCGGAGATGTGTTTGATGAGTTCGCTGGCCATGGGATGGGTCCTTCTGGGCTGGATGATGGTGCAGCTAAAGTGCGGGCCATTGTGACAGAAACCAAGTGATGCCGTGGTCGGCGCGCATGCTATGGCCGCGATAGCCAAAGCCCTACAAGAACCCCCGATGAACCCTTCCGAGCGCCACCCCGCGCATGCTCTTTGGTGCGACCCGGCCGAGGGCCTGGTCGCCCGCATATCGCGCCTGCTGGCCGAGCGCGGAGTGCACCCCGCGCGCACCGTTGTGCTCGTGCCTTACGCGCAGCTGATGCAGGTGGCGCGCGCGATGTGGGCCGCCTGCAGCGCCCCGGGCTTCGCGCCGCGCTTCGAGACCACGCGCAACTGGGCGCGCAGCGTGGGCGGCTTCGTGCCGGGTGGCGACGACATCGCCTTCGACATGGCGCGTGACCTGCTCACGGCGCAGTCGCTGCTCGCCCGCGCCGGCTTCGGTGCCGCGCGCAACGCGCTGGCGGGCCGCCTGGTTGAAATCGCCTTGCAGCTCGCACCGCTCGCCGCGGCCGAGCTTCCCGACGCTCGCGCCGGCTGGGCACAACGTGTGCGCGAGGCCCTGACGGCAGGCCGCGGCTCGGAGTGGTTCGACACCGAGAGCGCACTCAACGGCATCGCGCTGGCGTGGGCCGCCAGTTCCGGCTATGCGACCGACGTGCTGCTGGCAGATGGCGTGCTGGCCCGGGTCGACCAGATCATCGTGCTCGAAGGCCTGCAAAGCGATCCGCTGGTCAACAAGCTCGCGGCTCTGTTCGGCGAGCGCGCGCTGCGCCTGCCGCTGGCGACACTGTCCGCGCCGGCCTGCATCGCGGACCTGCACCCCTGCGAGGACCCCGAGGACGAGGCCCAGCGCGCCGCTGCCTGCGTGCTGCGCCATCTTTCTGAAGGTCGCGTGCCCGTGGCGCTGGTGGCCACCGACCGCGCCCTGACGCGTCGCATCAGCGCCCAGCTGATCGCCCACGGCGTGCAGCCGCAGGACGAGACCGGCTGGAAGCTTTCCACGACGCGCGCCGCCGCCACGGTGATGAGCGCCTTGCGCGCCTGCGCCCACGATGCCTCGAGCGACCAGGTGCTGGACTGGCTCAAGAGCGCCGCGGCCCTCGATGCCCGCGCCATCCGCGCGCTGGAGGCGCGCCTGCGCGAGCGCGGCATGCGCGACTGGCGCGGCTGGTGTTCCTTCGTTGCGTCCAGCGAGCACCCGCGCGATCAGGACCTGCTGGCCTTCACCAACGAGATCGAGGCGCTGCGCATGACCCTGGCCCGCGCCAGGCCCTTGAGCGAGTGGCTCGAGGCCACGCGTGCGCTGCTCGAAGCCGGTGGCCAGTGGCCCTTGCTGCGCGAGGACGTGGTCGGCGCCGAGCTGATCGCCGCGCTCTACCTCGACGCCGACGGCGAGATCCGCGGCACCCGCTGCACGCTCGTGGAGTTCAGCGCCTGGGTGCGCGACGTGCTCGAGGCCGCGAGCGTGCGACTGCCAGCCGACGAGGAACACCCGCGGGTCGTGGTGCTGCCGCTGCACCAGATGCTGGGCCGCGCCTTCGGTGCCGTCGTGCTGCCGGGCTGCGACGACCAGCGCCTGCCCGCATCGCCAGAGCCTCCCGGCGACTGGACGCCGGCGCAGCGCCTCGCCCTCGCGTTGCCTGCGCGCGAGGCGATCGAGGCGGCCCAGCGCGCCGCCTGGGGCATAGCCCTGCGTGCGCCACGGTGCGATCTGCTGTGGCGCGGCTTCGATGCCAGCGGCGAGCCCGTGCGCCCCAGCGCCTTGCTGCAGATGCTGCAGCTGGAGCACGCCGCAGCTGCGGCTGCGGAGCCGCGCATCGCGCTGCAGATGGCCGCGCAGCCCACGCCGCGGCCGCAGCCCCACGGTGACGCGCTGCTGCCCGCGACACTGTCCTCCACTGCCTACGAGGACCTGCGCCGCTGCCCCTATCGCTTCTTCGCAATGCGCCAGCTGGGCCTGCGCAGCAGCGACGAGCTCGACGCCGAGGTCGACAAGCGTGATTTCGGCAATTGGCTGCACGCAGTGCTGGGCCATTTCCATGAGGCGCTGAAGCAGACGCCCGATGCGGACCTCGATGCGCGGCTCGCCCTGATGGCGGCAGCCGAGCAGGAGGCCACGCGCGAGTTCGGCCTCTCGCAGGCCGAGTTCCTGCCTTTCGCAGCGGCCTGGCCCGCGGTGCGCGACGGCTATCTCGCCTGGCTCGCCGTGCACGAGCATGACGAAGGCGCCGTCTTCGTCGAGTCGGAGCCGTGGAAGGAGCTGTCGCTGGGCAGCGTGAAGCTGGTCGGCAGGCTGGACCGCGTCGATGCCACCGGCGACGGCCGCGCCTTCGTGATCGACTACAAGACCGAGTCCGTCGACAAGACCCGCGATCGCGTCAAGGACCCGACGGAGGACACCCAACTGGCCTTCTACGCTGCGCTCTTCCCCGACGACGGCTTGCGCGCGGCCTACGTCAACGTCGGCGAGAAGGCTTCCGGCACGCGCACCGTCGAGCAGACCGATGTGATCGCCGCTCGCGATGCCCTGGTGGGCGGCGTGATGGACGATCTCGCGCGCATCGGGCGCGGCGCGGCGCTGCCTGCGCTGGGGGAAGGGCAGGTGTGTGAGCATTGCGGCGCACGCGGGCTGTGCCGCAAGGACTTCTGGAGCGACGAGCCGTCGCTGGCCGCTGCAGCCGTGATGCCCGCTGCGCCGCCCGCCCAGGCGCCGGCTCCGGTCGCGCCACCAGCGGCGCCGAAAGCCGCGGCCTACGAACACAACGGCCGCGCCGTCGAGCGCGAGCGCTTCTACGCCATCGCCTGCGACCCGCGCCGCTCGGTCGCGGTGGAGGCCTGCGCGGGCGCGGGCAAGACCTGGATGCTGGTCTCCCGCATCCTGCGTGCCCTGCTGGAAGAAGGCGAGGGCGCCTGCGCGCCGCACGAGATTCTCGCGATCACCTTCACCAAGAAGGCCGCCGGCGAGATGCGTGAGCGGCTCGACCAATGGCTCGAGGCCTTCGCGGCGCAGCCTGCGGAGGAACTGGTGCCCGAGCTCGTGATGCGCGGCATGGACCGCGCATCCGCCGAGGCCCGTGCGCCGCGGCTGCAGGGCCTCTACCGCGAGCTGCTCGCGGGCGGCCGGCCGGTCCAGTTCCGCACCTTCCACGCCTGGTTCGCCGGCTTGCTGCGTAGCGCGCCCGTGGCGGTGCTCGAGCGCCTCGGCCTGCCGGCCAACTACCAGTTGCTCGAGGATGACGCCGAGGCGCGCGCGCGTGTCTGGCGCCCCTTCTTCGCGGCCGTGGCCGATGATCCCGAGGCCGCCGCCGACTACCGCGCGCTCGTCGCGGACTACGGCCGATCGCAGACGGCCAAGGCGCTCGACGAGGCGCTGACGCGGCGCGTCGAGTTCGTGCTCGCCGATGCCCACGGCACCGTGGAGGATGCCGTGGTCCCCATGGGCGAGCTCTACCCAGCCTTCGCGGGTGCCGAGTCGCCTGAAGACCGATTGCTGCACGACCCCGCGTCGCGCTCCGCCTTGCTCGCCGCTGCGCGCACCCTGGGCGGGGCGAGCGCGCCGACCTTCTCGCAGAAGGGCGTGAAGCTGGAGCATGCGGTAGCCAAAGGGCGCGTCGCCGGCGTGCTCGATGCGCTGCTCACGCAGAAGGGCGAGCCGCGCAAGTTCAGCGACAAGCTCGCCGGCGTGGAGGATGTGCGTGCCGCGCAGCACTACGTGCAGCAGTACTGCGAGGCGCAGGCCCAGCATGCCGCCTGGCTCTACCAGCAGCGCATGGCGCGGCTGACCCGCCTGTTGATCCGTTGCTTCGCCCAGGTCAAGGCGGCGCACGGCTGGGTCGACATGAACGACGTCGAGCAGGCTGCGCACCTCCTGCTGGGCAATTCGGAGCTGTGGGGCTGGGTGCAGGAGCGGCTCGATGCGCGCGTGCGGCATCTGCTCATCGACGAGTTCCAGGACACCAATCCGCTGCAATGGCAGGCGCTGCACGGCTGGCTGGGCAGCTATGCGGGTGCCGGCGGGCGGCGCCCGGGCGTGTTCATCGTGGGCGATCCGAAGCAGAGCATCTACCGCTTCAGGCGCGCCGAGCCGCAGGTGTTCATCGCGGCCAAGCAATTCGTCAAGGAAGGCCTCGACGGCGATCTGCTCAACTGCGACCACACGCATCGCAACGCGCAGGCGGTGGTGGGCCTGGTCAATGCCGCCATGGGCGATGCGCAGCGCGCCGGCGAGTTCAGCGGATTCCGGGACCACACCACCGAATCGCGCGCGGCGGGCCGGGTGCGCAAGCTGCCGCCGATCCCGCGCGACGCGATCGCGCCGAAGGAACAGGGCCGCGCGACGGACGACGACGGCATGCTGCTGTGGCGCGACAGCCTCGTCACGCCGCGCGTGCTGCCCGAGGAAAAGCTGCTGCAGAAGGAATGCGAGCAGGCCGCGCGCTGGATCGCCGGGCGCATCGCCGAGGGCCTCGCGCCCGCCCGGATCATGGTGCTGGCGCGCCGCCGCAGCCGGCTGACCGTGCTGCAGGATGAGCTGCGCAAGCTGCACATCGCGGTCCAGCAGCCCGAGAAGAACGAGCTGCACGACGCGCCCGAGGTGCAGGACATCGTGGCCCTGCTCGATGCGCTGGTCTCGCCGGACCACGACCTCTCGCTGGCGCGCGCGCTGCGCTCCCCGCTCTTCGGGCTCGACGACGATGCCCTGGTGCGCCTGGCGCTGCGCAAGCGCGAGCACGGCGCGAGCTGGTTCGAGCTGCTGCAGGCACCGGACCTGCCACCGCCGCTCGCGGGCATCGGGCCGCGGCTGCGCCAGTGGCAGCGTTGGCTGGCCCAATGGCCGCCGCACGATGCGCTGAGCGAGATCTATCACGATGCCGACGTGCTCGGCCGCTTCGCTGCCGCCGCGCCCGCGGCGCTGCGGGCCGGCGTGCTCGGCAATCTGCGCGGACTGATGGCGGCTTCGCTCGAGCTCGACGGGGCGCGCTTCGCCACGCCCTACGCCTTCGTGCGCGCGCTGCGCCGCGGCGGCGTCCGCGCGCCCTCGGTTGCTGCGGCCGATGCCGTGCAGTTGCTGACCGTGCACGGCGCCAAGGGCCTGGAGGCCGACCTGGTGCTGATGCTGGACACCGATGCCTCCGAGCAGCGCACACAGACGATGGGCGTGCTCGTCAAGTGGCCGGGCCAGGCCGCAGCCCCCGAGCGCTTCGTGTTCGTGGCCAGCGAGAAGAACCCGCCCGCCTGCACCACCGGCGACCTGGCCGAGGAGCAGGCCGCGCGGCATCGCGAGGAAATCAATGGGCTTTACGTCGCGATCACACGCGCTCGCGGCGAGCTGGTGCTGTCGGCGGTGCCCGCGGCGCGGCCGGACGGCCGCAGCTGGTGGGCGCGCCTGGAAGCGCGCTGCGAGCCCATCGACACGGCGTTGACCCCCGCCGGTTCGCCGAATGCCGGCGCATCGTCGGCACCCGAAGTCTTCGGCATGCTTCAACTGCCTGTGCCGCCGGACCTTGCGCGCACGGTGGCACGCGTCACGCCGAGGAGCGCCGACTCGCGCGCCTCGGCCCTCGGCCAGGCGATGCACCGCCTGCTCGAATGGGCGCAGCCCGGCATGCCCCACTCATCGGCCCATGTGCACGCCGCCGGCCGCGAGTTCGGGCTGGACCCCGCCACGGCCGGGATCGCTGCCGCAATGGCGCAGCGCATCCGAGAAGGCGCGGGCGCCTGGGCCTGGGATGCCGAAGCGCTGGCCTGGCATGGCAATGAAGTCACGCTGGTGCACGGCGGAGAGGTGCTGCGCATCGACCGCCTGGTACGGCATCGCGCGAGCGGCGTCTGGTGGGTGCTCGACTACAAGTCGGCCGCACGTCCGGAGCACGATGCGGCGCTGATCGCGCAGATGCGGCGCTACCGCGAAGCCGTGCAGGAGGCCAGCCCCGGCGAGACGGTGCGCGCGGCCTTCCTCACGGGGCAGGGCGAACTGGTGGAGGTCGAATGAGCGGCGATGAGGTGAAGATCGCCGTCGTCGGCGGCGGCCCCGCCGGCCTGATGGCGGCCGAGGTGCTGAGCGCGCAGGCCGTGGCCGTGCATGTCTACGACGCCATGCCTTCGGTGGGCCGCAAGTTCCTGCTGGCGGGCCGCGGCGGCCTGAACCTCACGCATTCCGAGCCCCTCGAGCGCTTTGCCGGCCGATTCGGAGACCGCCGATCGCAGATCGAGCCGCTACTGCAAGCCTTCGGGCCCGACGCGCTGCGCGAATGGGTCCACGGCCTCGGGATCCAGACTTTCGTCGGCAGCTCGGGCCGCGTGTTTCCCGCCGACATGAAGGCGGCACCGCTGTTGCGCGCCTGGATGCATCGGCTGCGCGAACGCGGCGTGAGTTTTCATATGCGCCATCGCTGGCTCGGCTGGTCCGATGCGGGCGCAGCGACGGATGCGCTGCGCTTCGCCACGCCGGCCGGCGAGCTGGCGCTGAGGCCCGAGGCCACCGTGCTGGCGCTGGGCGGCGCCAGCTGGTCGCGGCTGGGCTCCGACGGCGCCTGGGCGCCCTGGCTGGCCGCGCGCGGCGTGGAGGTGGCGCCCCTGGCGCCGGCCAACTGCGGCTTCGACATCGGCTGGACGCCGTTCTTCGCCGAGCGCTTCGCCGGCATGCCCTTCAAGTCGGTGGCGATCTCCTTCACCGATTTCCGGGAACGCCGCTTCGTGCGCAAGGGCGAGTTCGTCGCGACCGCGACCGGCATCGAAGGCAGCCTGGTCTATGCGGCGTCCTCGCTGCTGCGCGACGAGATCGCCGCGAAGGGCAGCGCCACGCTCTTGCTCGACCTGCTGCCCGACCGCAGCGCCGAGCAGGTGCGCGCTGCCGTGCTGCATCCTCGCGGGGCGCGCTCGGTGGGCAGTCACCTGAAGAGCCGCCTCGGCCTCGACGGCATCAAGGCCGCGGTGCTGCACGAGGTGCTCACGCGCGACGAGGTGCATGAGCCCGAGAAACTGGCCCAGACCATCAAGGCGCTGCCGCTGCGGCTGGTCGCGCCGCGGCCGATCGACGAGGCCATCAGCAGCGCCGGCGGCGTGCGCTTCGAGGCGCTCGACGCCCATCTGATGAGCACGGCGATGCCCGGCCTGTTCTGCGCCGGCGAGATGCTCGACTGGGAGGCGCCTACCGGCGGCTATCTGCTGACCGCCTCCATGGCCAGCGGCGTGGTCGCCGCGCAGGGCGTTCTGCGGCGACTGGGTCGCGGTCATCCCGAATCATGAAATTGCATACTTCTGGCTGAAGTGCATTTGTTTGCAAGGACGCACACAATCGCGGGCTGCCCTGAGGGGCCCAACATCTATGCATCCGCACGTCGACATCAAGAAGATCCGGGACAGGTATTTCAACTACAGCGTGAGCACCGGCAACGCCGACGAGCGTTACGTGCGCCAGGGCCTGCGGTCGATCGCGGAATGCCTGCACGACGCCGCGACCGCGCTCGGCCACCACTTCCCGGTGGCGGCCATCAGCTACGAGGGGCGCGCGCTCGGCTGCTATCACGTCGCCAACATGGAGCACAAGACGATCGCGCTGGCGCACACGCTGCTGGCCAAGCTGGAGCGTTCCGAAGCTGCGACCTGAAGCACTTGCATGCCAGACAGCAAAAAGCCGCGTTCGAGGAGGACGCGGCTTTTTGCTGATGTGAGGTTGACGAGCCTTACCCCCGGCACTGACTACGCAGTTAGGGCTGCTTGGTTCCCCACCTGACCCGGTTGGCCACTTCACCATGCGGGGAGGCCCGTCAGCCGCGATTGTAGGCGACGGCCCGAGGCCCTCCGCCTCACCAGGCCATCAGCGAGGTCTCGAGGGCCGCGTCGGCGAAGTAGAGGCGGATGCCGACCAGGTAATGGCGGCCCTTCTGCAGGCGCATGCTCACCCGGGCGTTGAGGTCGCTGCCGCTGTCGTCGCTGCCCGCGATCTGCACGTTGCCTGCGGGCGTGACCTCGAACAGCACCAGCACCGTGTCCGAGGTGCCGAAAGTACCGATGCTGTAGGTCCGCGTGCGCGGCGGCACGAACTCGAAATTGCGGGTCTCTCCGGCCTTGATCTTGAGCAGCTGCGACAGCCCGACCTTGAGCGAGCCGAGCGCCGGCGCCCGCACGCCGGGGTAGGACTCCACCACCCAGGCCTTGTCGGCGTAGGAGAGCCCGCCCTTGGGCACCAGCCCTTCCCGGTACTGCGCGGGCGCGTCGATGAGCCCGGCCTCGAATTGGTAGTGCATCACCGAGTCCGGGTCCCAGGTCGTGCCCTTGACCTCCGCGGGCGGGATCTTGCGCAGGATGTTCCACTCGATCTGCGACTCCTGCCAATGGTTGGGCGGACCCGAGAAATAGTCGATCACCGCCTGCCGGTTCCAGGTGATGCCGGCGTGGGGGTTCTGGTGCTCGTGCTGGAGGCCCAGCGTGTGGCCGATCTCGTGAAGCGCGGTGTCGCGGCCGTAGTCGTTGTTGAGCGGCCAACCGAAATTCATCGTCCGCTGCAGCGGGTCGCGCACGGTGAGCACGTCGCGGCCGACGTAGGACCAGGAGCCGTCCTGCGGATCGAAGCCGATGCGAACGATCGCGTCCTCGGGTGCCTCGACGCGGCGGAAGCCGATGCCGATGCCCAGCTTGGCCCAGGTCTCGAAGGCCTCCTCGACCACCGCCGTGTCCGCGTTGTTGCCCTGCCAGGCAGCCGGCACGCCGTCGCCGCGCTTGTAGCAGTAGTAGTTCAGCTGCGTGCCGTTCACCCACTTCTTGCTTCCGGCCAGGATGGCGGCGGCGCGGCCCGCGGAGACGCTGTTGTCGAATTGCCGCGGCGCCTGCACAGGCTGCATGCAATAGAGACGCGCGCCGGCCGACTGGGCCTTGGCTTTGCCGGCCGAGGACGGCCGCGCGGTTCGGGGGTGCGCAGTGGGCATGTCGATCTCCTCGGAACGCCATGCCATGCTAGGAGGGAAATGGTGAAAATCTATAAGTAAAAAGGCCTATGGCTCGTCGGAGGACACCGGAGGGGCGTCCTGGGTGACCACCTAAAATGCGCCGATGGCTTATCTCGTGCTCGCTCGCAAACACCGCCCCAGGACCTTCAGCGAGATGGTGGGCCAGGAGCATGTGGTGCAGGCGCTCGAGAACGCGCTCACGTCCCAGCGGCTGCACCATGCCTATCTCTTCACCGGCACGCGGGGCGTCGGCAAGACCACCGTTTCTCGCATCCTGGCCAAGTCGCTCAACTGCCAGGGGCCCGATGGGCAGGGCGGCATCACCGCCGCGCCCTGCGGCGTCTGCCAGGCCTGCAAGGACATCGATTCGGGCCGCTTCGTCGACTACACGGAGCTGGACGCGGCCTCGAACCGCGGCGTGGACGAGGTCCAGGCCCTGCTGGAGCAGGCGGTCTACAAGCCGGTGCAGGGGCGCTTCAAGGTCTTCATGATCGACGAGGTGCACATGCTCACCGGCCATGCCTTCAACGCGATGCTGAAGACGCTGGAGGAGCCGCCGGAATACCTCAAGTTCGTGCTGGCCACCACCGATCCGCAGAAGGTGCCCGTCACGGTGCTGTCGCGCTGCCTGCAGTTCAACCTGCGGCCGATGGCGCCCGAGACGGTGCTCGAGCATCTCACCCGTGTGCTGCAGACCGAGACCGTGCCGGCCGAGCCGCTCGCGCTGCGGCTGATCGCGCGCGCGGCCCGGGGCTCGATGCGCGATGCACTGTCGCTGACCGACCAGGCCATCGCCTTCGGCAATGGCGAGCTGACGGAAGGCGGCGTGCGCCGGATGCTTGGCAGCGTCGACCGCGGGCACGTGTTCCGCCTGATCGAGGCGCTGGCCCAGGGCGACGGCAAGACGGTGGTCGAGACCGCCGAGGGGCTGCGGCGCGACGGCCTGTCGGCCGCCTCCACGCTCGAGGAAATGACGGCCGTGCTCCAGGCCATGGCGGTGCTGCAGGCCGTGCCATCGCGCGCCGAAGCTGGCGATGCGAGCGACCCCGATGCAGCCGAGACCGCGCGCCTCGCGGCCGCGATGCCCGCCGACGAGACGCAGCTCCTCTACAGCCTGTGCCTCCACGGCCGCGGCGAACTGGGCCTGGCGCCCGACGAGTACGCAGCACTCACCATGGTGCTTCTGCGCCTGCTGGCCTTCAAGCCTTCGGCTGCTGCCGGCGCGGAAAAAAAAACTCTGAATGAAGCCCCCACGGCCGTGCCGGAGCGCGCTCAGGCGCCTCGGCCCGCAGTCGTAGCCCCTCAGCCAATCGCGGCCGCTCAGCCGACGCCTGCCGAATCTGCCGCCGCTGCCGAATCCGGCACAACGCGTGCGGCGCCGCCCGGCCACCGCCTGCCGGTGCGAGAGGAGGGCCGCCCGCCGGTCCACCACCCCGCGCCCGAAGCGACCCCGTCGCCTTCCCAGGTGCTGGCCATGCAGGTGCGCGTGCAGCCGCCGCCCGGGGCGCGCGACCTCGCCCGCGAGAGCGCTCCGGCGCCCATCGAGCCGAGCGAGGAGGGCGACTTCTGGTACGCGACCGTCACGCAGCTGGTGGCGGCCGAGGCGATCACCGCGCTGGCGCGCGAGCTCGCGCTGCAGTCGCAGCTGGTGGCGCGCGATGTCGACCAGTGGCTGCTGCGCGTCGAGCGCGAGTCGCTCAACCAGGCGGGCAGCCGTGACAAACTGCAGGCGGCGCTGGCAACGCTGGGCCATGGCGTGAAACTCGCCATCGAGATCGGCGTGGTGACCGACAGCCCGGCGCGCCGCAACAAGCAGGCGGCCGACGCGCGCCAACGCGAGGCCGAGGAAGCGATCCGCAACGACCCCGAAGTGCAGTCCATGATGCGCGACTGGGACGCCAGGATCGTGCCGGGTACGCTGCGGCCTGCCTGATCCATTTTTTTATCCCTCCAACGACGACAGGACCAACGATGTTCAACAAAGGACAACTTGCCGGCCTCATGAAGCAGGCGCAGGCAATGCAGGACAACCTCAAGAAGGCGCAGGAAGAGCTGGCGACCATCGAGGTCGAGGGCGAGTCGGGCGCCGGGCTGGTGAAGGTCGTGATGACCTGCAAGCACGACGTCAAGCGCATCACCATCGACCCCAGCCTGCTGGCCGACGACAAGGACATGCTGGAAGACCTGGTGGCCGCCGCCTTCAACGCCGCAGTGCGCAAGGCCGAGGAGACCAGCGAGCAGAAGATGGGCAAGCTGACCGCGGGCATGCCCGGCCTGCCGCCCGGCATGAAGCTCCCCTTCTAAGTCTCCGCATGGCGGATTCCAGCGCGCTCGATGCCCTGATCGAGGCCTTGCGCCGCCTGCCTGGCGTCGGCGTCAAGTCGGCCTCGCGCATGGCCTTCCACCTGCTGCAGCACGACCGCGAGGCCATGCAGCGGATGGCGCGCTCCCTGCAGGAGGCGGCCGTGCAGGTGCGGCATTGCGAGCGTTGCAACACCTTCACCGAGGCGCCTGTGTGCAGCGTCTGCCTCGACGCGCGTCGCGACGCCACCAAGCTGTGCGTGGTCGAGACCCCGGCAGACCAGGCGGCGCTGGAACGCACAGGCGCATTCCGCGGCTACTACTTCGTGCTGATGGGCAAGCTGAGCCCGCTCGACGGCATCGGCCCCAAGGACATCGGCCTGTCCAAGCTGTTCGATCGCGCGCTCGACGGCACCGTCAGCGAGGTGATCCTCGCCACCAACTTCACTGCCGAGGGCGAGGCCACCGCGCACGTGATCGGCGAGGCGCTGCGTCAGCGCGGCCTCACCGTGACGCGGCTCGCGCGCGGCGTGCCGGCCGGCAGCGAACTCGAGTACGTGGACCTCGGCACCATCGCGCACGCGCTGGTCGATCGGCGATGAAGCTCTCCTCGTTGACGCTGGCCTACTGGTGCGTGCTCGTCGCTGCGCTGTTGCCCTATCTGGCAGCCTACATTGCAAAGATCGGCGGGTTCAGCCTGCGCGACAACCAGGCGCCGCGCGAATGGATGAGCCGCCAGGCCGGCTGGCGCGCGCGGGCGCTCGCCGCACAGAACAACAGCTTCGAGGGCCTTCCCTTCTTCATCGGCGCGGTGGTCATCGCGCACCAGCTCGGCGCGGCGCAGGCGCGGCTCGACATGCTGGCCGCCGCTTACGTGCTGCTGCGCATCGTCTACGTCGCGCTCTACATCGGCGGCTTCGGCACAGCGCGCAGCACGGTCTGGGCGCTCGCTTTCGCAGTCAACATCGCGATCCTTTTCGTGGGCCGATAGAGGTCTTCATGTTTACGTGGAAACCCGCACGGGATGTTCCCGATGCAGGCAGATGGCGCGCGCCCCTAAGCTCGATTCGAACAACAAGTCCAGAGAGCCCCGAGGGTCCCAACGCATGCTCCACCGCCGAAGCTTCACCGTCGCCGCGACCTTGGGTGCCGCATCGATCGCCGTGCCGCTGTGGGTGCGCGCGCAGGCCAAGCTCGAGAAGCCGAAGATCTCCATCGCGGTCGGCGGCAAGGCAGCCTTCTACTACCTGCCGCTCACCATCTCCGAGCAGTTGGGCTACTTCAAGGCCGAGGGCCTCGACGTCGAGATCTCCGACTTCGCCGGCGGCGCACGCGCGCTGCAAGCGGTGGTGGGCGGCTCGGCCGACGTGTGCTCTGGCGCCTACGAACACACCATCAATCTGCAGGCCAAGAACCAGATCTTCCAGTCCTTCGTGCTGCAGGGCCGCGCGCCGCAGATCGCCATCGGCGTGTCGACCAAGAACATGGCGGGCTACAAGGGCATCGCCGATCTCAAGGGCAGGAAGATCGGCGTATCGGCGCCCGGCTCATCCACCAACATGGTGGCCAACCTGGTGCTCTCGCGTGGCGGGCTCAAGGCCAGTGACGTGAGCTTCATCGGCGTGGGAGTGGCGGCCGGCGCGCTGACGGCATTGCGCTCGGGCCAGATCGACGCCATCAGCAACACCGACCCGGTGATGACCATGCTCGAGCAGAAGGGGGACGTGAAGATCATCAGCGACACGCGCACCCTGAAGGGCACGCAGGAGGTGTTCGGCGGCCCGATGCCGGCGGCCTGCCTCTACGCGCCGGCCGAGTTCATCCAGAAGCATCCCAACACCTGCCAGGCGCTGGCCAACGCGATCGTGCACGGCCTGAAGTGGCTGCAGACCGCGGGCCCTGGCGACATCATCAAGACCGTGCCCGAGACCTACCTGCTCGGCGACCGTGCCCTCTACCTGGCCTCCTTCGACAAGGTGCGCGAGGCGATCGCGACCGACGGCATCGTGCCGGCCGAAGGTCCCAAGACCGCGCTGGCCGCCATCGCAAGCTTCGACCCGGCGGTGAAGCCCGACAAGATCGACCTGGCCAAGACCTACACCAATGACTTCGCGCGACGCGCGAAGGACCGCTTCAAAGCCTGAGTTGCCGTTTTCGCGACCCGGCTCCGGCCGGGTCTTTTTTTATGTCCATGCCCGCCGACTCCGACCACGCGCTCGAACTGCTCGACATCAGCTGCACCTTCCGTTCGAAGGACGAGCGCAGCCAGCGCTACACCGCGGTGGCCGACACCTCGCTGCGCGTGCGCGCGGGCGAGTTCGTCTCGGTGGTCGGGCCCACGGGCTGCGGCAAGTCGACGCTGCTCAACGTCGGCGCCGGCCTGCTCGAGCCGTCCTCGGGCACGGTGAAGGTCTTCGGTCAGCCGCTCTCAGGCACCAACACCCGCGCCGGCTACATGTTCCAGACCGAGGCGCTGATGCCCTGGCGAAGTGCGCTGGGCAACGTGATGCTGGGCTTGCAGTACCGCGGCATGCCCGATGCTGAGGCGAGGACGCTGGCCGAACAGTGGCTGGCGCGCGTGGGGCTGACGGGCTTCGGCGACCGCTATCCGCACGAGCTCTCGGGCGGCATGCGCAAGCGCACCGCGCTGGCCCAGGTGCTCGCGCTGGATCCGGACATCATCCTCATGGACGAGCCCTTCAGCGCGCTGGACGTGCAGACGCGGCAGCTGATGGAAAACGAAGTGCTCGACCTGTGGGCTGCCAAGAGAAAAGCGGTGCTCTTCATCACGCACGACCTCGACGAGGCCATCGCGATGAGCGACCGCGTGGTGGTGCTCTCGGCCGGCCCCGCGACGCATCCGATCGGCGAATTTGGTATCGACCTCGCCCGGCCGCGCGACGTGGCCGAGGTGCGCACGCATCCACGTTTCGTCGAGCTGCACACGCAGATCTGGAGCGTGCTGCGCGACGAGGTGCTCAAGGGCTATGCGCAGCAGCTGAAGAAGGCCGCCTGATGAGCCTGCGGCCGAACGAAGGCAACGCACGCGGCTGGCAGCTCGCGCTGCTGGTGGTGCTGCTGGTGTTGTGGCACCTGGTGTCGCGCGACACGCAGATCGCCTTCTTCCTCGGCGAGCCGGTCAAGGTGGCGGGCCGGATCTGGAGCTGGTTCCTGCCGATCGCGATCGCGCCGAACGCGGTCTTTCCGGACGGCCTTTCCGGCCGCGCCGACATCTACCTGCACCTCGGCGTCACCCTGCTCGAGACCGTGCTGGCCTTTGGCATCGGCACGCTGCTGGGCTTGGCCTGCGGGCTGTGGCTTGCGCTGGCGCCCACTGCCAGCCTGATCCTCGACCCCTACATCAAGGCCGCCAACTCGATGCCGCGCGTGATCCTGGCGCCCATCTTCGCGCTGTGGTTCGGCCTGGGCATCTGGAGCAAGGTGGCGCTGGCCGTCACGCTGGTGTTCTTCATCGTGTTCTTCAATGTCTACCAGGGGGTGAGGGAAGTCAGCCCGGTGGTGCTGGCCAACGCGCGCATGCTGGGTGCCAGCCGGCGGCAGCTGCTGCGCACGGTCTACCTGCCGAGCGCGACCAGCTGGGTGTTCTCCAGCCTGCATACCTCGGTGGGGCTGGCTTTCGTCGGCGCCGTCGTTGGCGAATACCTGGGCTCGGCGCGCGGCGTGGGCTACCTGATCCTGCAGGCCGAAGGCACCTTCGACGTCAACACGGTATTCGCCGGGATCGTGGTCCTCACCGCCTTTGCGCTGGCACTCGATGGCCTGGTGGGCCTCATCGAGCGCCGCCTTATGAAGTGGCAGCCGAAGAGCGGTGAGACCGAGAAGCTCTGAAGGCCTTGCGCAGTTGCGGCGCCGCGCCCGCGGCGTCCCGCGCTAACGCTTCTTCTTGGAGGGCGTGCCGCCGCGCTTCTCGCGCGCGATCTTGCCCGACGAGCCCGATCGGGCTGCCTGCGTGTTCTTGGCGGCACTGGTCTTGACGATGCCGCCGCCGCGCTTGCTGGTCACCACCACTTCGTCATTGTTCCGGCGCGCCGCGACGCCTCGGCCGACACGGTCGGTGCGGGCGGCTCGCACCGGGAGGTAGACCACCACTTGCCCGCCGCGCTGGAAGACATGGCCGGTCTTCACGTCGTTCCATTCGGCGACGCTGGCCGGGCTGAGCCGGTAGCGGCGGGCGATGCTCGCCACGTTGTCGTTGCGGCCGGCCTTGACGACGGTGCGCCGGGTCACGATCTCGGGCTGGAAGCTCAGGTGGCCGGTGTCGGCGACGGTGGCCTGCACGTCCTCCTGCACGCGTGCGCCGCGCGGCACGATCAGTGTCGAGCCGGCCTTGATCAGCATGCGCGGCGGCACGTTGTTGATGGCGCGCAGGTCGGCCTCGCTCATGCCCGAGCGCTGGGCGGCGTCGGCGACCGTCATCGTGGTAGGCACGGTCCACGCGGTCCAGCTCGCGTACTGGCCCTGGGTGTAGGCCTCGAAGTTGCGCTGGAACACGGCGGCGTTGTCCCAGGGCAGCAGGATCTCGGGCGTGCCGGCGGCCAGCAGCACCGGCTTGTGGGCGGAGGGATTGAGGGCGCGGAAGTCCTCGATCTTCACGTCGGCCAGCTTGGCGGCGAGGGCGACGTCGAGGTCGCGCTTGAGCGTAACGGTCTGGAAATAGGGGTGATTGGCGATGACCGGCAGGTCGGCGTTGAAGCGCTCCGGGTTGGCGACGATGTTCTTCACCGCCTGGAGCTTGGGCACGTAGTACCGGGTCTCCGCCGGCATGTTGAGGTCGGTGTAGCCGGTGGGCAGCCCGGCGCGCTGGTTCCTCGCGATGGCGCGGCTCACGCTGCCCTCGCCCCAGTTGTAGGCGGCCAGCGCAAGGTGCCAGTCGCCGAACATGCCGTAGAGCTTCTGCAGGTAGTCGAGCGCTGCGCGGGTGGAGGCGATGACGTCGCGGCGGTCATCGCGAAAGACGTTCTGCTTCAGGTCGAAGTCGGTGCCGGTCGCGGGCATGAACTGCCACATGCCGGCGGCCTTGGCGCTGGAGACGGCCTGCGGGTTGAACGCGCTCTCGATGTAGGGCAGCAGCGCCAGCTCGGTGGGCATGTCGCGGCGCTCGAGTTCCTCGACGATGTGGAAGATGTAGCGGCTCGAGCGCTCGGTCATGCGCTGCATGTAGTCGGGCCGGCTCGCATACCACTGCTCGCGGTCGCGTACCAGCTCGCTGTCGAGGTCGGGCATCTTGAAGCCGCGGCGGATTCGGTCCCACATGTCGGCCGGGGCGGCCAGCGTGGCGACGGAGCGCGACCGGGCGCTGCCGGAGGTGATGGGGGTCAGCGGCCCTCCGGGGTAGACCGGGGCCGCGGCAGGGCTCGGTGCGGCGGGCGCGGTGGACGCGGTAGATGCAGTGTCGGGCGTGGTCGACGCAGGGGAGCCCGTGCCGGTGGTGCTCGCGCAGCCCGCGAGCAGCAGCGAGCCGGCAAGGCAGGCAGCAAGGATGAATTTCATCGAAAGTCGTTTTTCCATTGGCGCAGTGCGGCGAACACCTCGGCCTCTCCGCTGTGCGGGGAGAGGCTGGCATGCGCGCGGACTGCTTGCAGGACAGCGGCTTCGCGGCTGCGAAGAAAGGGGTTGATCTGGCGTTCGGTGGCGAGCTGCGAGGGCAGCGTCGGCTCGCCGCGGGCACGCAGTGCCTCGCACTGCGCCGTGTACTGGGCCAGCACGGTGTTGCCGGGCTCGACGGCGTGTGCAAAGCGAAGGTTGGCAAGCGTGTATTCGTGGGCGCAGCACACGCGGGTCCCGCCGGGCAGCGCGGCCAGCGCGTCGAGCGAGGCCAGCATCTGCGCGGGTGTGCCCTCGAAGAGCCGGCCGCAGCCGCCGGAGAACAGCGTGTCGCCGCAGAAGACGAGCGGGGCCGGTGCGCCGGCCGCGGTGTTCGCCGCATCGGCCGGCAGGAAGTAAGCGATGTGGCCGGCCGTGTGGCCCGGCACTTCGATCACTTCGAAATGAAGGCCCATGACATCGGCATGGTCGCCCTGGACGAGGCGCGTGACAGGCTCGGGAATCGTTTCGCGCGCAGGGCCGAAAACGGGCGCTCCGGTGGCGTCGCGCAAGGCCGCGACACCCCCGGTGTGATCGGCATGATGGTGCGTGACTAGAATCGCGGCCAACTGCAGATTGCCGCGAGCGAGCGCATCGAAGACCGGCGCGGCATCTCCCGGGTCGACCACGATCGCATCGTGCCCATCCTGCAGCATCCAGATGTAGTTGTCGGCGAAGGCGGGCAATGGAACGAGCTTCATGAGCGGTCAAATTATAGGTTTGCACGAGTGGTTCCAGACGCCTCCAGGCCGCTACCTGCTGGCGTGGGAGCAGTCGCGCTTCGACCAGGCGGTGGCGGACGTCTTCGGCTACCACGCGCTGCAGCTCGGCGTGGCCGAGGTCGACGGCCTGCGCACCAACCGCATGCCGCACCGCTGGCTGGCGCTGGACGACCCTGCCGCCGCCGCCAAAAGTGCCGCGCTGTTCACCGACTTCACGGCGCTGCCGTTCTCGGCCAACAGCCTCGACCTGGTGGTGCTGCCGCATGCGCTGGAGCTCAGCCACGATCCGCACGGCACCTTGCGCGAGGTCGAGCGCGTGCTGGTGCCGGAGGGCCGGGTGGTGATCTGCGGGCTCAACCCGGCCAGCCTGTGGGGCATGCGCCAGTGGCGTGCACACCTCTACAGACGCCTGGGATTCGGCGAACTGTTCCTGCCCGACTCGGGCGACTTCATCGGCTACAGGCGCATGCGCGACTGGCTGCGCCTGCTGAGCTTCGAGGTCGAGTCGGGCAACTTCGGCATCTACCGGCCGGCGGTGCGCAGCGAGGCCTGGCTCGAGCGCTGCCGCTGGTTCGACACTTTGGGCGAGCGCTGGTGGCCGATCTTCGGCGCCGTGTACTTCCTGGTCGCCG
Source organism: Variovorax stachyos (assembly GCF_051400855.1). Classification (NCBI taxonomy): domain Bacteria; kingdom Pseudomonadati; phylum Pseudomonadota; class Betaproteobacteria; order Burkholderiales; family Comamonadaceae; genus Variovorax; species Variovorax stachyos. The sequence goes on from NZ_JBLFFN010000005.1 coordinate 389,685, forward strand.
TCAAGCGGGTGCGCGGCATGCGGCTGCTGTCCGCCGAGTGGCGCCGCGCGGCGCAGCGCGCGAGCGCGCCGGTGCCCATCGCGGGCAAGGTACACCGGGGCCATCACCATCCGCATCACCGATCACGACAACGACAAGGAAACGGTTCTTGACCGAAGTACAGATCTACACCGACGGCGCCTGCAAGGGCAACCCGGGCCCTGGAGGCTGGGGCGCCTGGCTCAAGTCGGGGACCACCGAGAAGGAGCTTTTCGGCGGCGAGCTCAACACCACCAACAATCGCATGGAGCTCAAGGCGGTGATCGAGGGCCTGCGTGCGCTCAAGCGGCCCTGCAAGGTGATCCTCTACCTGGACAGCCAGTACGTGCGCATGGGCATCACCGAATGGATCCGCGGCTGGAAGGCCAAGGGCTGGCTCACCTCGACCAAGCAGCCGGTCAAGAACGCGGAGCTGTGGAGGGAGCTCGACAAGCTGGTGACCGAAGGCGGCCACCAGATCGAATGGCGCTGGGTGCGGGGCCACTCGGGCGACGTGGGCAACGAGCGCGCCGACATGCTGGCCAACAAGGGCGTGGAGCGGGCGCTGGGGCGGCTCTAGAGCTCGGCCGGCCGCGTGACGAGGCGCTCCGGCGCCTCCAGCACTTCGCCCATGCGGGCGCGGAACAGCAGTTCGTCGGTATGGCGCAGGCGGCGGCTGATCTCGCGGCCGATGTTCATCTGGATCAGCGCGAACTGCGCGGCGTCGTGCTCGAACAGGCGCAGCAGGTTGTCGGGCGTGATCCGGATGGCGCTGCAGTCCTCGTCGGCGCGTACCGACGCGCTGCGCGGGAACAGGTCCAGCAGCGCCATCTCGCCGAAGCAGTCGCCCGGCCCGAGCCGGCGCAGCAGCAGGCGCTGGCCCTCCCAGCTCTTCGACACCGTCACGCGGCCGCGTTCCAGCACGTACATGCCGTCGGGCAGGTCCCCCTCGTGGCAGAAGTAGTCGCCTGCGGCCACCTCGATCACCGGCGCGGGCTCGAGCAGGAACTCGATGGCCGCAGCGTCGATGGCGCCGAAGATCGGCATCTGCTGCATCAACTCGATTCTGGCTGCGAGCATGCGCGTCTCCTGCGCGGCCCGGGGGTCGCTATCCTGGTGTGCTAGATCACACCCTCGAACATCATCACGTCGACCAGGTCGCCTGCGGCCACGCTGCCCTGCGCATGGTGCAGCACGACCAGGCCGTTCGCCTCGACCATCGAGCTGAGCACGCCGGAGCCCTGGTTGCCGGTGATGCGCACCTCGGGCAGCGAGCCCGGCACCCGCTCGACGCGGCCGCGCTGGTATTCGGTGCGGCCCGGCTTCTTGCGGATCGCATCGACGCTTTTGGCGCGCAGCAGGGGCGGCGGCGCGCAGCCCTGTTCGTGGCATCCCATCATGCGCAGCAGGGCCGAGCGCACGAAGGCTAGGAAGGTGACCATCACCGCGACAGGGTTGCCGGGCAGGCCGAACAGCACCGCCGTGCGGCCGGCCTCACGCGGCCTGGGAATGAGCCCTACCGCCATCGGCCGGCCCGGGCGCATCGCCACCCGCCAGAAGGCCATGTCGCCCTGCTGCTGCATCACGGCGCGCGTGTGGTCGGCCTCGCCGACGCTGACGCCGCCGCTGGTGATGATGGCGTCGGCCTCGGTCGCGGCGCGCCGCAGCGTGTCGGCCAGCGCGGCCGGGTCGTCGCGCACCAGGCCCAGGTCGATCACCTCGCAGCCGAGGCGGGTGAGCAGGCCGAACACGGTGTAGCGATTGCTGTCGTACACCGCGCCTTCCCGCGGCAGCTCGCCCAGGCTCAGGATCTCGTCGCCGGTGGAGAAGTAGGCCACGCGCAGGCGGCGCAGCACCGGCACCATCGGCAGGCCGAGGCTGGCCACCATGCCCAGCGCGGCGGGCGACAGGCGTTCGCCGCGCAACAGGGCAGGCTCGCCCTGCTGCAAATCCTCGCCGGCCAGGCGGCGGTTGTCGCCGCGCCGCAGGGCCTTGGCGGGAAAGCGCACCTGTTCGCCATCGACGAAGCAGAACTCCTGCGGGACCACGGTATCCAGGCCGGCCGGCATCACGGCGCCGGTCATGATCTTGACGGCGTCGCCCGGCGCCAGCATGCCGCGCCAGGCCGCGCCGGCAAGCGCGGTGCCCACCACGCGCAGGCTCACCGAGGCGTCGCTGGCAGCGTCGGCGGGCAGCAGGGCGCCGTCGAAGGCGAAGCCGTCCATGGCCGAGTTGTCGTGCGGCGGCACGCTCACGGGCGAGATGATGTCCTCGGCCAGCACGCGGCCGAGCGCGTCGCGCAGCGCGATGTGCTCGGTCTGGGTGACGACTGCCGATTGCGCGAGCCGGGCGAGGAAGCCCTGCACCGCATCGACGCCGAGGGCCTTGGGGTCGTAGCCGGCCAGTTCGGCAGCGATCTCGGCAATGCGGCTCATCGAACAACCTCCGCCCTGCGGGCTGCGGTGCCATTCGCCTTCGGAGCGGCCGTGCGGCTCATGAGAAACAGCGAGTCAGCGTCGCTGGCCTTCGAGCGCGTGCAGCTCGGCCAGCGTGTTGGCGTTGAAGAACGCGTCGGGCGCATCGCCCGGCCGGTCGAAGGGCACCAGCGCCGTTCGGTGCTGGGCCGTCCAGCGGTCGATCTTGCGGCCGCCCTCCTGCGTGAAGCGCACCAGGCTTTCGAGCAGGCTGGCGCGCAGCAGGCAGAACACCGGCTGCGGCCGCAAGGCGGAGGCCCCGTCCGCTTCGGCCGCGGCCTCGGGGGCGTTGACCATGGCGATCTCGGTGTCGTGCGCCAGCAGCGCCTCGCCGAGCCGCGCGGCCAGGTCGAGGGGAAACAGCGGGGTGTCGCACGGCACGGTGAGCAGGTAGGGCGTCTCGCAGCGCTCCAGCCCCGTCAGGAAGCCCGCCAGCGGCCCCGCATAGTCCGCCAGGCCATCGGGCCAGACCGGCACGCCGAAGGATTCGTAGGCCGCGATGTTGCGGTTGGCATTGATCATCAGCTCGCCGACCTGCGACTGGAGCCGCATCAGCGCATGCAGCGCCAGCGGCGTGCCGTTGAAGTTCTGCAGCCCCTTGTCGATGCCGCCCATGCGCGAGCCGCGGCCGCCGGCGAGGATGAGGCCGGTGATTTCGCCGGCAGCGATGGTGGCGGGAGCGCTCATCGTGCGGTACTCATCCGCCGATGTAGCTCATCTCGACGCGGCGCGCGCCGCTGGCCGCCTCCGTGTCGGGGCCGCGCAGCGCGCGCAGCTCGGAGTAGCGATCGGCCCGGCCCTGCCAGATGTGGCCGATAGCAGAGGCGATCCGCGCATCGTCGGCATCGCCGCGCAGCAGTGGCCGCAGGTCGTGGCCACTGGTCGCGAACAGGCAGAGGTAGAGCTTGCCCTCGGTCGACAGGCGCGCGCGCGTGCAGTCGTGGCAGAAGGCCTGCGTCACGCTGCTGATCACGCCGATCTCGCCGCCGCCGTCGCGGTAGGCCCAGCGCTCGGCGGTCTCGCCGGGGGCCGTGGCCTCGAGCGGCACCAGGGGAAATTCTTCGGCGATGCGCTGCAGCACCTCGGCCGAGGGCAGCACCTCGTCCATGCGCCAGCCGTTGGTGGCGCCGACGTCCATGTACTCGATGAAGCGCAGCACGACGCCGGTGCCGCGGAAGCGCCGCGCCATCGGCAGGATCTCCTGCTCGTTGGTGCCGCGCTTGACCACCATGTTGACCTTGATCGGACCGAGCCCGGCGGCGTGCGCCGCATCGATGCCGGCGAGCACCTCGGCCACCGGGAAGTCGACGTCGTTCATGCGGCGGAACACGGTGTCGTCGAGGCCGTCGAGGCTGACGGTGACGCGCTGCAGGCCGGCCGCCTTGAGCGCAGCGGCCTTGCGCGCGAGCAGGGAGCCGTTGGTGGTCAACGTGAGATCGAGGGGCTTGCCTTCGGGCGTGCGGATCGCCGCGAGCTGTTCGACCAGCAGCTCCAGGTTCTTGCGCAGCAGCGGCTCGCCACCGGTCAGCCGGATCTTGCGCACGCCGTGCGTGGCGAAGATGCGCGCCAGGCGGGTGATTTCCTCGAAGCTCAGCAGCGCGCTGTGCGGCAGGTACTGGTAGTCCTTGTCGAAGACTTCCTTGGGCATGCAGTAGCTGCAGCGGAAGTTGCAGCGGTCGGTGACGCTGATGCGCAGGTCGGTGAGCGGGCGCGAGAGCCGGTCGAGCAGCACGCCCGTCGCCGCCACCGCGTGCTCCGGCAGCGCCGCGCCGCGTTGGGCGCGGCCGATCTGGGAGACGGGGACGATGTGCTTGCTGCTCATGGGGAAGGGCAATTTACCCCATTGCGGGGCTTGGCGCCCCTGCCGCCGGAATAGCGGCTTGCTGAAAGCGGACATCCGAAAGCGAAGCTCCGGTCCTGTCCCAGTGGCCTACACGCAGCGCGCGCCGTCGACCTCGATGCAGACGCCGCTGATGAAGGCGGCCTCGTCGCTGGCCAGGTACAGCGCCGCGTTGGCGACGTCGAGCGCGGTCGAGAAGCGGCCGAGCGGGATGGTGGCGAGGAACTTGGCCTTGCGCTCCTCGGTGATCGGGCCGCCGGCGAACTCGGCCGCGAGGCCGGTGTCGGGGTTGAACACCGGGTTGATGCAGTTGACGCGGATGTTGTCCGGCCCGAACTCCGCGGCCAGCGACTTGCTGGTGGTGATCACCGCGCCCTTGGAGCCGTTGTACCAGGTGAGGCCCGGGCGCGGACGCACGCCGGCGGTAGAGGCGATGTTGATGAAGGCGCCGCCGCCGTTGGCGCGGAAGGCCGGCACCGCGTGGATGGTCGAGAGATAGATGCTTTTCACATTGACCGCGTAGCAGCGGTCGAACTCGTCCTCGCTGACCTCGAGGGCCGGCCGGTTGCGGTGGGTCCAGCCCGCGTTGTTGACCATCACGTCGAGCTTGCCGTGGCGCTGCACGGCGGCGGCGACCAGGGCCTGGACCTCGGCCGACTTCGTGACATCGGCCGCGAAGAAGGAGGCCTTGCCGCCCGTGCGAAGGATGGCCTCGACCACCTGTTCGCCGAGCGCGGCGTTGATGTCGTTCACCACGACATGCGCGCCTTCGGCCGCCAGGCGCTTGGCAATGCCTTCCCCGATGCCGCCGCCGGCGCCGGTCACGATGATGGATTTGTCTTTGACGCGCATTCCTTGTGTCTCCAGGGATAGGGGAAGAAACGGGCAAGTGTAGGCACCTCCCGCGGGGAGTCGCCGAAGATTCCGGGGGTCGTCGACACGACGGCGCTCGGCCGCGCTGTGACACATTGTTCCGGTCCTGGCACATCGAAGGCTGCCTCTGCAGCGCCCGTCGGTGGTTCTGCCCTCGTGGAACACCGGAGGAACGACCCTTGCTATGACAAGGCTGTCCCAGCTTGTCTGTCGCAATTGCCATCCATGAACCCGCCCGCAACCGCAGCCGTGGCTTCCAGGCGCAACTCGAGTGCCAGCACCGTGCGCGTATGCGCGCCGGGGCGGCTGCATCTGGGCTTCCTCGATCCGTCGGGCTCGCTGGGGCGGGCATTCGGCAGCCTCGGGCTCGTGATCGACGGGTTCACGACCGAGGTCGAGTTGGCGAGGGCGGAGTCGGACCGCATCATGGGCGATACCCCGGCCGCGCGGGCAGAACTCGAGCGCGCCGGCGCCTTCCTGCAACTGCTGCGCCAGCGAAGCGGCCGCCATGCGCCGCTCTGCCTGCGGCTGCTGCAGGCGTTGCCGCCGCACGCGGGGTTCGGCTCCGGCACGCAGCTCGCGTGCGCCATCGGCCGGGCTTTCGACCAATGGCACGGCCTGGGCCTGGGCACCGCCACCCTGGCGCACTGGCTGGGCCGCGGCCTGCGCTCGGGCGTCGGAATTGCCGGCTTCGACGCCGGCGGCCTGCTCCTCGATGGAGGACCCGGCAGGGACGGCATGCCCGCGCCGCTGCTGTCGCGCGTCGAGTTCCCGCGGGCTTGGCGCATCGTCGTGGTCCAGGACCCCTCGCACCGCGGGCTTTCGGGCAGCGCCGAGAAGAAGGCGATCGCTGTGCTGCCGCCCTTGCCGCAGGCCAGCGCCGCCGACATCTGCCACCAGGTCCTGATGCGCATCCTGCCTGCCGCGGCGAGCGCCGAGTTCGCGCCTTTCGCCGCCGGCATCAACCGAATGCAGGAGCTGCTCGGCCAGCATTTCGGACCGGCGCAGGGCGGCGCCTTCACAAGCCCCGCGGTCGGCCGGCTGATGCAGTGGATCGCCGATGCGAGCCGCGGCGGCCAGCCCGAGCCTCAAGCCGCGATCGGCCAAAGCTCATGGGGCCCCACGGGCTTCGCCATCCTGCCTTCCCAGGCGCGGGCCGAAGCGCTGGTGGAAGCCGCCCACGCAGCCCGGCAGGTCGACGCCCGCCTGCAGTTGCGGATCGTCTGCGGCCGCAACCAGGCAGCAGTGGTGCGGAAAGGCACTTCGCAACCGCACGCGGATTGATGGGCCGCCAGCGCATCGTCCAGCTTCAACACACCTCCACACCCGAAGGCTCCAATGGAACGTCCTCGCATCCTCCACATGTTCACCCCCGGCCGGCAGATGAGCCCCTTCGACATCAACATGGCGGCGGATGCGGGCTACCAGATCATCGTGCCGTACTGCGAGGTGGGCCTCGACAGCATCACCGCGCTGACGCAGGACACCATCTTCTCGCGCGGGCCGAAGGGGGTCGCGCGAACCGGGATCTTCATCGGCGGACGCGATGCGCAGCTGGCGGCCGACATGCTCGAGCGCGCGAGGACCTCGATGGTCAAGCCCTTCGTCGTCTCGTTGATGGCCGATCCGAGCGGCGCCTACACCACGGCCGCAGCCATGGTGGCCTGCGTCGAGGCCGCGCTGAAGCGCCACCATGGCCAGGCGCTGGAAGGCCAGCGCGTGGTGATCCTGGGCGGCACGGGCCCGGTGGGCCGCGTGGCGGGTGTCATCGCGGCGCTCGCCGGCGCCGAGGTCTTCCTGTCCAGCCGCAACGGCATCGATGCCGCCGAAGAAGCAGCGCGGGAAACCGGCCAGCGCTTCGGCGCCACCTTGCACGGCCTGTCGGGCGGCGATCCGGCCGCGGTGCGCACCTCCATCGGCGAGGCGGATGTCCTGCTGGCCTGCGCGGCGGCGGGTGTCCAGGTGGTGTCGGGCGAGGCGCTCGGCGCCGCCACCCGTCTCAAGGTGGCGGCCGACGTGAATGCCGTGCCGCCGGAGGGCATCGCCGGCGTCGGCGTGATAGACGACGCCAAGCCGCTGGCCGGCACGAGGGCCGTCGGCATCGGCGCGCTCGCGATCGGCAACGTCAAGTACCAGACGCAGCATCGCCTGCTGGTCCAGATGTGCGAGGCCGAGAAGGCGCAGGTGCTCGGCTTTCCCGAGGCCTTCGCCGTCGCTCGCGCCTTCCTCGCCGAGCAGGCCGGCAAGACGGCGTGATGCAGACGCTCGCGGTGGCCGCCATCTCTGCGCGCGCGATGGCCGAGGCCGCCGCCCACGAGGGATTCGACGTGGTCGCGCTCGATCTCTTCGGCGACGTCGATACCCGCCGCGCCGCTTCCCGCTGGCTGCCGATCGGCGAGCCGGGCAGCCTGCACATCGATGCGGCGGCCCTGCTGGCGGCGCTGGGCGGGCTGGCGCGCGAGCGCGCAGGCGGGCGCCCGCTGGCGGGCTGGGTGGCCGGCAGCGGCTTCGAGGGCGAGCCCGACCTGCTCGAACGCGGGGCTGGCGTGCTGCCGCTCATCGGCACCCCCGCGGCCGCGGTGCGCCGCCTGCGCGACCCGGCAGTGTTCTTCGGCTTTCTCGCCGCGCGCGGCATGGCGCATCCGCAGGTGAGTCTCGAAGCGCCGGAGGATGCGCAGGGCTGGCTCATGAAGGATGCGCATGGTTGCGGCGGCTGGCATGTTCGCCGGCCGCCTTGGCCGAAGAACGAGCAGCCCTCCGCGCACCGGTACTTCCAGCGCGAGATGCCGGGCCTGCCGATGTCCGCCACCTTCATCGCCAATGGGCGCGATGCCCACGTGCTCGGCTTCAACGAACTGAGCGTGCGCCGGTTCGGCGCGCGGCCTTTCGCCTTCTGCGGCGTCATTGGTCCGGTGCCGCTGGCGGGCGACATTGCGCAGCGCGTGACTGCCATCGCGCGTGCGCTCGCCGCGGAGTTCGCGCTGCAGGGCTTGTGCAGTCTCGACTTCATGCGCGATGGCGATGCGATCGGCGTGCTCGAAGTCAACCCGCGGCCGCCGGCGAGCATGAGCCTGTACCGCAGCCAGGCCGGCCGGCCGGGCCTGATGCAGGCGCACCTGCGTGCCTGTCTGCACGGCGAGCTGCCGCAGCCAGCGCCACGGCAGCCGCAGGAGATCGAGGGTCTCGAAATCGTGTTCGCGCCCAGGCCGATGCAGCTCGATGAAGCGGCAGCACGGCAGCTTGCCGCCTGGCCCGGCATCCACGACCTGCCCGCCGCCGGCCAGCGCTTCGATGCCGATGATCCCTTGTGCACGCTGACGGCGAGCGGAAGCAAGGCCACGGAGGTACGCATGCGCCTGAACGAAGGCCGCGACCGGCTGCTGCAATCACTGGAGACATTGGCATGAGCAACACTTCCTCGCCACCGGCCGAAGCGCCCCTGAGCGTCAATCTGCTGGCGCAGCCCCTCGTCGAACGCCTGCTGGCCAATGCCGATGCGCTGGGCCTGCATGTGCGACGCGACGACGACACCGGCGTGCGCATCGTCGATGCCGGCATCGAAGCGCGCGGCAGCATCGCGGCCGGACTTCGCATCGGCGAGATCTGCATGGGCGGCCTTGGCCACGTGGTTCTGCGAGGCGGGGGCAGCGCCGAAGGCTGGCCGAGCTGGCTCGATGTCCGGAGTTCCCGGCCGGTGCTGGCCTGCCTGGGCAGCCAGTACGCAGGCTGGAGCCTGTCGGCCACCAAGGAGGAGACCGGCGGCAAGAAGTTCTTCTCCCTCGGCTCCGGTCCGGCGCGCGCGCTGGCAGTCAAGGAGAAGCTCTTCGCCGAGCTGGGCTATCGCGATCACGGGCAAGCCGGCGTGCTCGTGCTGGAGGTCGATCGCATGCCGCCGAAGATCGTCATCGAGAAGGTGCTGCGCGACTGCGACCTGCCCGCACCGGGGCTGACGCTGATCCTCACGCCCACCACCAGCCTCGCGGGCACTACGCAGGTGGTCACGCGCGTGCTCGAGGTCGCGCTGCACAAGGCGCACGAGCTCGGCTATGCGCTGGCGGACATCGTCGATGGCGCAGGCAGCGCGCCGCTGCCCGCGCCCAGCAGCGATGGCGTCGAAGCCATGGGGCGCACCAACGATGCGATCCTCTACGGCGGGCGCGTGCACCTGACGGTGCGCGGCGACGACGACGCAGCGCGTGCGCTGGCGCGCGCGCTGCCCTCGCGCAACTCGCGGGACCACGGCCGCTCGTTCGCGGAGATCTTCAAGGAGGCGGCCTACGACTTCTACAAGATCGACCACGCGCTGTTCGCCCCGGCCGAGGTGTGGGTCAGCAATCTCGACAGCGGACGCACCTGGCATGGCGGCGCTTGCGATATGGCGCTCCTGCAGCGCCTGTGGCTGCAGGAGGCCTGAAGTGACGCATTGCATCCGCGGAGTCGTGGCATGACCCTTCGCGTGGTCATCATGAGCGACGAGATCGGCTGGCACACGCGCCAGCTGCAAGCCGCGCTGCGCGCACGCGGCGCCGTCGGGCGCTGCGTGGATCTCGCGGCCTGCCAGATCGACACCACCGCCGCTTGGCATGGCCTGGTCATTCCCGGCTACGGGCGCGAGCTGCCCGACGCGGTGCTGGTCCGGGGCATCGCCGGCGGCAGCTTCGAGCAGGTCACCAAGCGTCTCGGCGTACTGCACGCGTTGCGCGAGCTGGGCGTGCCGGTCTACAACGACGCCCGCGCGATCGAGCGCACGGTGGACAAGTCCATGACCAGCCTGCTGCTGCATGCCGCGCGCATTCCAGCCCCGCCCACCTGGGCGACCGAATCCGCGGCCCAGGCCCGGCGCATTGCGATGCGCGAGACGGCGGCCGGCCATGCGCTGGTGCTCAAGCCGCTGTTCGGCTCGCAGGGCAAGGACCTGCAGCTGGTGGGCGAGGTCGACGGCGTGCACCATCCGATGCCCGACATCGACGCGCGCTACGCGGGCCTGGCTTACCTGCAGCGCTTCGTGCCGCCGGTGACGACGCCCGGCTTCGACTGGCGCGTGCTGGTGGTGGGCGGGCGGGCCGTGACCGCGATGCGGCGCGTGAGCGCGCATTGGGTCCACAACGTGGCCCAGGGTGCGCGCTGCGAGCCGGCCGAACTCGAAGCGCCGCTCGCGCGCCTGGCCGAACGCGCCGCGCTCGCGCTGGACATGGACTATGCGGGCGTCGACCTCATCGCGTCAGCAAGCGGACCGCGCATCCAGGTGCTGGAGGTCAATGGCGTCGCCGCGTGGCAGGGGCTGCAGCGCGTGACCGGGTTCAACATCGCCCGCGCCATCGTCGACGATCTGCTCGACCGCAAGATGGTGCAGATGCGGCCTCGTCTGCAGGACGGCATGGCTCCGGAGCGCCGCGCCTGATGATGCGCGAACCGCAGGCCGCCATCGATCGGGCGCGCGCCTCCTTCCTGCGGGCCTGCTGGCTCGACGTTGCGGTGCGCAAGCCGGGCAACGTCAGCTTCGCTTCCCCCGGACACGGCATGGAGGCTTCGATGTTCATCGCCAGCGCGCAAGCCGCTGCGGGCGCGCTGTTCGAGCCCGGCCTGGGCGTGGGCGCGCGCATCGAGCGCGCCGTGGAAGCGACCTGGGCTGTCGCGGGATGCAACACCAACCTCGGCATCCTTCTGCTGTGCGCGCCCATCGCACTCGCCGTTGAACGGCAACCCGGCGCCACGACGCCACCCGCGCTCCACGCTGCCGTCGAGTCGGTGCTGGCGGCGCTCGACCTCGAGGATGCACGCGCGGCCTATCGCGCGATTGCGCACGCGCGCCCCGGGGGCCTGGGAAGCGCCCCGTCCGAAGATGTGCGCGACGTGCCGAGCATCGACCTGCGCGCCGCCATGGCGCTGGCCGCGCAGCGCGATCTGATCGCGCGCCAGTACCGCGACGGGTTCGCGGACCTGTTCAAACTGGCCTTCGAGGCGCCGCTCGGCGCATCCGCATGCGGCCAAGGGCCGGCCGATTCCGCTGGGCTGCCCGATGCGCACACTGTGGCGCGCGTCCAACGCCTTTACCTGGCCTGGCTGAGCGGCTTTGCCGATTCACACATTGTTCGAAATCACGGCGAGGGCGTGGCACAGACTGTCATGGCGGCGGCGCAGGCCTGGCGCGAGCGCGAGCGTGCAGGCGCGGTGCTCGATGCCGATGCCGACTTCGCAAGCTGGGACGCGAGCCTGAAGGCCGCACGCATCAACCCGGGGACCAGTGCCGATTTGACGGTGGCAGCGCTGCTGCTTGCGGGCTTCGTCGAATCGAGCGCGGCGCCGGCGCGCGAAGAGGCGCGCGATGAGGCGAACGGGTGGCACGGATCGTGATACCCACGACATTGCGCTGGTCATCCCGGCCGTGCCGCAACGACCCTATCACCTTAGAGGAGACCCGAGACCATGGCAAAAATCGATCGACTGATGGTGGGCGAATCGCTCGTCGGCGAGGGCAATGAAGTCGCCCACATCGACCTGATCATCGGCCCGCGCGGCAGTGCCGCCGAAACGGCATTCGCCAACGCGCTGACCAACAACAAGGACGGGTTCACCTCGCTGCTCGCAGTGGTGGCGCCCAACCTGCTGACGAAACCGCCGACGGTGATGTTCAACAAGGTGACCATCAAGGGCGCCACGCAGGCGGTGCAGATGTTCGGGCCCGCGCAACGCGCGGTGGCGCTGGCGGTGGCTGACAGCGTCGAGGACGGCACCATCCCCATGGCCGAGGCCGACAACCTGTTCCTGTGCGTGGGCGTGTTCATCCATTGGCAAGCGACCGACGACAAGAAGATCCAGGACTACAACTACCAGGCGACGCGCGAGGCGATCCAGCGCGCCGTGTCGGGCTCGCCCACGGCGGCCGAGGTGGTGGACAAGAAGGGGACGACCGCGCATCCTTTCGCGGCCCATCTCTGAAACGCAAGCTCGACGAGAAGAAGCCGGCGCGTGAACAAGGCCGGCTTCTTGTTCTTTCATTGGCCTCGAACGAGGCCCGCAGGGCTCAGCGCTTGACGGGCACCATGCCGCTGGCCAGAAACTTCAGCACCGTCGCGCCGTGGGCCGATCTCGCGGTGCGATACGCGGGCGCGTGGCGCTCGATCTGCACGCCGACCGATTGCACGTCGTCGAACTTGTGCGGCTTCACCACCTTCACGCGGACCCAGCTGGCACGGAACTCGTCGATCAGGATCTCGGCAACGGCCTCGGCGAAGGCTTCGAGCAATTGCAGCCGGTGCTCGGCCATCAGCCTGTGCAGCCGCTCGCGCACGACGCTGTAGTCGATCGTGTCGCCGATGCAGTCGGTGTCGCAGGCCCTCGCCCGCGGCACGCCTGCGTGCACATCGATCAGCAGCGGCTGCGGGCGGTGCAGCTCGGACTCGTGGATGCCGATCACCGTCTCGCCCCTGAAGCCCTCGATGAAGATCAGGTCCAGCGGTGCGTGCATGTCGGCGGCGCCCGAGAGGCGAGGGGCATCGGAAAGGTGGCCGGTGGAAGGACGCGGGCTGGTGGTCAAGTCATGTCTCCGGTTGAATGCGAATATGTTTGAAAGTGTCACTGCCGGAGAGCCGAGGTCCCCATGCACGACGCATCAACGCAAAATGCAGGCCAGTTGAACGGACCCGCTGCGGCGCCGTCCCGGCTCGGTGTTTCACCGGGTGCGCGGTGTGCCGGCAAGCTCAACAATGGGCCGACGAAGGAGACACGATGGAACGCGCCGGAGAACTCCAATGACATTGATGCCGCGGCAAGGTGACCGGCACGCCGACCGCGTGCTCGACGTCGTGAGGCGAGGTTTTCACGAAGAGGGCAACGACCTGGTCACGCGCTCGTGGAGCCGCTGCCTGAATCAATACCACCTCGACCCCGGACGCGCGCGCGAACCGGTCGTGATCGAGTCGGGAGCCTTGCAGAGCCGGCGCAACCAGCATGCCGACGTGATCGAATGCGCGCGCTACGAGATGACCACGCTCTACCAGCAGCTCGCCGATCCGCAGTGCGCGGTGGTGCTGACCGACACCGATGGCGTGATCGTGCACATGGTGTCCTCGCCCGAGTTCGCCGCCGAGGTCGAGCCGATGGGCCTGCACGCCGGCGGCATGTGGGGCGAGGCCGAGGCCGGCACCAACGGCATGGGCACCTGCCTCGCGGCCGCGCATCCGATCTCGGTGCGGCGCGACGAGCATTTCTTCAGCCAGTTCACGCAGCTCACCTGCTCGGCGGTTCCGGTGCTCGACCCGGCGGGCGAGATCATCGGCGTGCTCGACGTCACCAGCCGCTCGAGCCTGATGCAGCAGCATGTGCTGGTCCTGCTCGGCATGACGGTGCGCATGATCGAGAACCGGCTCATCGACAAGCGCTTCTCGAATGCGCACCCGCTGCACTTCCACAGCCGCCCCGAATTCGTCTATACGCTGCACGAAGGCAAGCTCGCCGTGGGCGAAGACGGGCGCATCCTGGCGGCCAACCGAAGCGCGTTGTTCCAGCTCGGCGTGCAATCCATGGACGAGATCCGCACCCAGCGCATCGACGACCTGTTCCAGACCTCGCTCGAGGACATCCTGCAGCGCAGCCTGTCTTCTTCCTTCCACCCGGTGGTGGCGTATCGGGCCAAGGCGGCGCTGCGCTTCTTCGCGGTCGCACGCCGGCCTGCATCCGACGCCGACACGCCCTCGCGTGCGCGCGTGGCGGGTGCGGGCATGGTGGCGCTGGACGAGCAGCAGGGCGAAGGCTTTCGCGTGCCTTCCCACGTGCCTGCCGCGCGCAGTGCGCCCGTCGTCCGTACCTTCAAGGACCCGCGGCTGGTCGCGCACCTGGACACCGCGCGGCGCGTGGTGGCGCGCCGCACCCCGGTGCTACTGTGCGGCGAGACCGGCTCCGGCAAGGAGGTTTTCGCACGCGCCATTCACGAAAACAGCCCGCATGCCGATGGTGCCTTCGTCGCCGTCAACTGCGCGAGCCTGCCCGAAACGCTGATCGAGTCCGAGCTCTTCGGCTACAAGGCCGGGGCCTTCACCGGCGCGCAGCGCAGCGGACGCCGCGGCAAGATCCTGCAAGCCGACGGCGGCACGCTGTTCCTCGACGAAATCGCCGACATGCCGCTGGAGTTGCAGGCCCGCCTGCTGCGCGTGCTCGACGAAAGGCAGGTCACACCGCTCGGCACCGAGGAAACCCATCCGGTGGACTTCCAGCTCGTGAGCGCGAGCCATCGCCATTTGCCGACCCTGGTGCGCGAAGGCCGCTTCCGCGAAGACCTGTACTACCGCCTGGCCGGCATCGAGCTGGACCTGCCGCCCCTGCGCGACCGCAGCGACAAGCGCGAGCTGATCCAGGCCGTCCTGGTGGACGAAGGCGGCAGCGCCTCCCGGCTGGGCGAGGAGGCCGAGCGCCTGCTGATGGCCCATCCCTGGCCCGGCAACCTGCGGCAGCTGCGGCACGTGCTGCGCACCGCGGCCGCGCTGGCCGACGGCAAGACCATCACGCGGGAGCACCTGCCTTCGCTCGCGGCCAGGCAGGTGTCGTCGCCGGTGCACGCCCACGCTGCGCTGCCGGCCTTCGCCGAGGACAAAGCGGGTGCAGAGGCGAGCACGGCGGCTGCCGACCCGGTGCCCGCAGTCAAACTCAACCCGATTCAGGCCAACGAGCGGCAGGTCCTGTTGCAGATGCTGGAGCAGCATCGTTGGAACGTGAGCAACGTCGCCAAGGCGCTCGATGTCAGCCGCAACACCTTGTACCGAAAACTCCACAAGCTCCACATCGAGATCTCCCCGCCGGACTGAGTCCGCGCATCCGCCGGCCACGGGCGGCGAGGGGCATCCGGATGCGGGCGCTTTCGATCCGCGCGGCGCCGCCCTCGCGCTCGAAGACGGCGAGCCGCAGCTGCCCGCGCCTGCGCCGCGCTCGCGCCTGGCCTGGTGCATCACCGGCTCGGGCCATTTCCTCGAGGAGTCGCTGGCGCTTGCGGCCCGCCTGCCGTCCGTGGACCTGTTCCTCTCGGCTGCGGCCGAGGAAGTGCTGCCGATCTACAAGCTGAACATCGAGGCGCTGAAGCCGCGCTTTCGCGTGTTTCGCGACAAGACGGCCAGTGGCGTGCCGGTCGGCATGCTCTACGACGACATCTATCACACGGTGGTGGTCGCGCCGGCCACCAGCAACACGGTGGCCAAGTGCGCCTTCGGCATCAGCGACACGCTGCCGACCAACATGTTCGCGCAGGCCGGCAAGCTCGGCATCCCTGGCATCGTGTTTGCATGCGACACCGAACCGGTGGTGGTGACCAAGTCGCCGCACGACTGGGTCACGCTGCGCCCCCGGCGCATCGAACTGGACAACGTGGAGCGGCTGCGCGGCATCGACTTCTGCCGCGTGGTCTCTTCACCCGCCGAACTCGAAGCAGTGCTGGACGCACGACTGAAGGAACTCTCACTCGCATGGAACACATCGTCTTCCTGACCGGGCGCCTCGCCCAGGCCAGCCTCACGCGGGTGCTGGCCGGCATCGAGGCGGCCCCGTTCACGTGGGAAGTGCGAGAGATCGGGCTGCAGGTCGCCGCGCTCATGACGACGGACCTGATCCGCCGCCGCGTGCCGGCGCCCGTGTCCAGCGAAGGCGAAGGCAAAGGCGAAAGCGAAAGGCGCCGTGTCGACCGCATCATTGTGCCGGGCCGCTGCCGGGGCGATGTCGAGGCCTTGAGCGTTCACTACGGCATCCCGGTGGAGCGCGGCCCGCAGGAGCTCAAGGACTTGCCGCGCCACTTCGACCGGGCCGCACAGCCCATCGAGCTGGACGCGTACGAGGTCGCGATCTTCGCGGAGATCGTCGATGCGCCTCGGCTGTCGGTCGCGCAGATCATCGATCGCGCCCAGCGGCTGGCGGCCGACGGTGCCAACGTCATCGACCTCGGCTGCCTGCCCGAAACGCGCTTCGATCATCTCGCCGAGAGCGTGCAGGGGCTCAAGGCGGCGGGCTTCCAGGTCAGCGTCGATTCGAGCGATTCCGGGGAGCTGCTGCGCGGCGGCAAGGCCGGGGCCGACTACCTGCTGAGCCTCACGCTCGACAACCTGTGGATTGCCGACGAGGTCGCCGCGACGCCGGTGCTGATCCCGCGCATGCCGGCCGACGAGGCGTCGCTGTACGAAGCGGTGACGCAGCTGCAGCGCCGCGGGCGCGCATTCCTGGCGGATTCGATCCTCGATCCGATCCCGTTCGGGCTGACCGCCTCGATCGTGCGCTACCACCGGCTGCGCGAGCGTTTTCCGGATGCGCCCATCATGCTCGGCATCGGCAACCTGACCGAGCTCACCGAGGCCGACACGAGCGGCATCAACGCCGTGCTGTTCGGCATTGCCGCCGAGCTGAATGTCGCTGCCGTGCTCACGACGCAGGTCAGCCAGCATGCGCGCCGCGCCGTGTGCGAAGCCGACTGGGCGCGCCGCATCATGCACGCCGCGTCCCGGCACGGCACCTTGCCCAAGGGCATGAGCGACGCGCTGATGACGGTGCACGCCAAGCATCCCTTTCCCGACACGCCGGAAGAAATCGCCGAGATCGCCGCGCAGGTGAAGGACCCGAACTTCCGTGTGCAGATCTCGCCCCGCGGCCTGCACGTGTACAACCGCGACGGGCTGCGCCTGGGGCAGGGCGCCTTCGAGCTCTGGCCGCAGCTGAAGCTGCACGACGACGCCGACCACGCCTTCTACATGGGCGTCGAGCTCGCGCGGGCCGAGATCGCCTGGCAGCTGGGCAAGCGCTACGTGCAGGACCAGCCGCTGGACTGGGGCTGCGCCGCGCCGCGCGCCACCGAAGACCTGGCGCGCTGGTGCGCACCGGGAACCACCATGAAGGCAGCGCGAAGCAGCGCGGCCGAGCCCCGATGAGCCGCACGGCCGTTCCGAAGGCGAATAGCACCGCAGCCGCAGGCGAAGGTACTCTTATGAGCACGCCCATGAACGACCAGATCTTCGAAGCCGTCGTGACCACCGTGGCGCCAGGCGGGCAGGCGCACGTGGCGCCGATGGGCGTGCGCTACCAGGAAGGCGGCATCGTGCTGATGCCGTTCAAGCCGTCGACCACGCACGACAACATCGTGGCGACGGGCCGTGCGGTGCTCAACATCGTGTGCGACACCCGCGTTTTCGCCGGCTGCGTGACGGGGCGCAAGGCCTGGCCCACGCAGGCGGCCGAACGCATCGAAGGCGTGCGGCTCGCCTGTGCGCTTCGCCATGTCGAACTGGAGCTGGCCGAGCGCCGCGACGACGCGCAGCGGCCGGTGTTGCGCATGCGGGCCGTGCACGAGGCCACGCACGCAGCCTTCGCCGGCTTCAACCGCGCCCAGGCTGCGGTGATCGAAGGGGCGGTGCTGGTCAGCCGCCTGCATATGCTGGCATCCGAGAAAGTGGAAACCGAGATGAGCTATCTGCAGATCGCGATCGACAAGACCGCCGGCCCCGAGGAGCGCGAAGCCTGGGAGTGGCTGCGTGCCGCGGTTGCGCAGCACAAGGCGCGCACGCAGGAGCGCGCATGACGACGACGCGCATGCTGGTGAGTGTCCGCAGCGTGCCGGAGGCCCTGATCGCGGCCGCCGGCGGGGCGGACTTCATCGACCTGAAGGAGCCCGGCGAGGGCGCGCTGGGCGGCTTGCCGGTGGCGACCATCGCCACTGTCGTCGCTGCCTTGCGTGCGCAGGCCATCGCGCGGCCGGTGAGCGCAACCATCGGCGACCTGCCGATGCACGCGCTGCCGCGCATCCTGGCCCAGGTCGAGGCGGTCGATGCCTGCGGCGTCGACTACGTCAAGGTCGGCATCGAGCGCGGGCCCGAGGCCTTTGCAGTGCTCGACGCGCTGGCGGAAGGCGGCTGGCCGGTGGTGCCGGTCTTCGTCGCCGACCGCGGGCTGGATCCGGCGCTGGTCGCGCATGCCTGCTGCGGCCTTGCCTTTCCGGCGTTGATGGTCGACACGGCCGACAAGCAGGCCGGCAGCCTGTTCGATGCGGTGCCGCTGGTGGAGCTTCGCCGCTTCGTGGCGCAGGTGCGTACCTCGGGCCGGCTGGTCGGGCTGGCGGGCGCGCTGCGCACGATGCACCTGCCTTCGGTGCTTGCACTGGCGCCCGATTTCGCGGGCTTTCGCAGCGCCGTCTGCATCGGCGACCGCAAGACCGCGCTGTGTCCCGAGCGCCTGGCGGCCTTGGCCGGGCTGCTGCACGGGCAGGCCGCCGTCGAGCCTGCACCTGCCTGATCAGCTGCGCCGGCGCTCAGCGCACCGCGTAGTTGGCTTCACCCAGCAGCAGTGCGCGCATCGCGGCCACCTGGTTCTTGTGCAGCAACGTGATCGGGAAGGCCACGTCGTCGGACAGCTGGGCGAACCCGGGGTCGAGCACGCCGCTGTCGCCCAGCTCGGCCAGCGTCAGCGCCGGGTCGATGGCGCAGGACTTCACCATCACCAGCTGCTCGGCATTGAGATGCTTCGCCAGGTCCAGCGCGATGGTGTCGGAGGTGGTGTCCCAGCCGGTTCGTGCGTCCGGCTGGTCGCGCCTGAGCTCCAGCGGCAGCCACAGCGCGGTCTTTCCCTGGTGCAGCAGGTCGGGGATGTCGGTGCGGCGCGCGGCCAGCTGAAGTGCGGGGTTCAGCGCGTGCAGCTGGTAGGCGGTCTGCGCCATGGCGAGCACGGCCATGTTGTGGGCGGCCAGGTCGTCGAACTCCCAGTGCGCCTGAACGCGCCGCACTTCATCGGCGAAGCTGCCGCCGCCGCAGACGATCGTTACGCGGCCGCCGCCGAGCTGCGTGAGCAGATCCAGCCACTGCAGCAGCACCGGGTCGCCGCAGAGACTGCCGCCGATCTTGACCACCCACATCAGTCGTGCTCCCGTTCGAACAGCGCCGCCACCGCGACGCTCGGCGCGCACACCTGCGCCCAGCCGGCCGTTCCCGCCGCTGCATGGCGCGCCACGCTTGCGACATCGCCGCCATAGGCCGCCAGCCGGCGCGGTGCGGCTTCGGCGGCTGCGGCTGCAAGCTCGGGCACCAGGAAGGCGCCGCAGCCTGCGCCGACGATCACCGCGCGCTCCGAAAGCGCATGCGCGGCCAGCACGCGACGCAACTGCGCGGCCAGCGCTTCGAGCTGGGCGCCGCGCCAGGCCCGCGCCAGGTCGAGCCATTCGTCAGGCGTGGCGTCGCGCTCGTCGAGCCCCACCATGCGCGCGAGGCGCTGGCAGGTTGCCGCCTGGCTCTTGGCTGCGTTGTCGGCGCTCGGATACAGGTCGTGCGCCGGATCGAGCTCGCCGCAGAGCCGGTAGACGTCGGCCGTCGTGGCGAAGAATTCGTTCATCACGTGGCGCGCGTGGCCGCGCCAGGTGATGCGCTGGGTCAGCGCGCACAGGGGGGTGCGCACCACGCCGTGGTAGGCGAGCTCGCCGCTCACCAGGCGCTCGGCGTCGCTGCGGCTCGCGGTCAGCACGCGGGCGTTGCCGAACGCGATCAGGTCGGTGGTCGTGCTGCCGATGTCGACCAGCACGCCCTCGCCAAGCATGAGCGCTGCATGCCGCGCCGTGGCAAGCCAGTTGGCGGAGGCGATGCTCGCCCACTGCCGCGCCACATCGGTGGCCGCGCACCAGCCCGCGTCGCCGGCAAAGAAATGCAGCGCATCCGGCCCCACCGGAAGCGATGCGGCCAGCGCCGTGGCAATGCCTTGCACGCCGGCTTCACGGTCGGGGAAGAGATCGACCATCTCGCCCGTCATGGTCACGGCATGCTGCGCAGCTTCGAGACCGGGCCAGCGCGTCCGCGCGGCCTGCAGTGCGCCCACCAGGTGATCGAGGCCTTGCCAGAGCGGGCATGCCCACTGCGCCACGTCGACCACCTCGCCGCGCTGCAGCAGGCAGGCCTTGACGTGGGCGCCGCCGATGTCCCACCCGATGGTGGTGCGTTCAGGCGTCGGCACGCGCAAGATCCCGATCCTGGGTGCTGCCTTGCAGGCGGCTCGCGACCAGTTCGGCCGCCAGGTTGCGCCCCAGCGCCGCCGAGAGCCCGACATAGGCGCACGTGACGCGCGGGTTGACCTCGATCACCACCGGCCCGCGCTGCGGATGCCAGACCAGGTCGATGCCGGCGAAGCCCTGCAGGCCCGGCATGGCACGTGCCACCTGCCCAGCCAGGGCCGCCAGCGGGCCCGCTCGCGGATCGTTGCGGCCCAGCGCATCGACCGTGACGCCTTCGAAGCAAAGCCGGCCCAGCGCATCGATCGCGATGCGCTGGCGGTTGATGCTCAGCATCTCGGCATGCTGCGGCTTGCACAGGAGCGAGAGGCTCAAGGCCTCGCCTTCGACCCAGGGCTCGAGCGTGACCGCCGCGCCTGCGCTCGCACGTCGGGATTGGTCCTCGAGGGCAGCCGCGTGCCGGTCGTGCACGCGGGTCGCGACGCCGCCCGCGCCGTCGTCGGGCTTGACCACCCAGCGCTCGATCCCGGGCGCATGCTCGAAGGCCAGCGGCGTCGTCACGCCGTGCGCAGCCAGGTGCGCGAGCGTGGCCCGCTTGCCGGAGGCGAGTTCGATGGCCTCTACGCTGCAGCCCAGCCAGCGCGCGTCGCCCACCGTGCGCTGGAAGCGCGCCAGCAGGCCGTCGGTCTCGGGTGCGACCAGCCAGACCAGGTCATGCAGCGCACTCTGCCGCGCGACGAAGGCGAAGGCCGATTCGCCCGCGAGCGGACGCAGCGGCGCGGCGCGTGCGGGCAGGGTGTTCACGGGGACACACGTGGCCGCCGACACCGAACAATCGCGAACGCGCATCAGGTCCGCGACCATGGCATCGCGCATCGACAGCCCCAGCGGCAGCAGCTCGTCGGCGGCCGCGTCGTCGCCGTGCTCGGTCCAGCCCCCGCCGCTGAGATACTCGTAAACGAATACGCGTGTCGTCATTTCCATCCTTCTTCGGGTGCTTGCCCATGATCTCCGAATTGAACCTGATCCCCGTCGTCGACCTGCTGCAAGGCCAGGTGGTGCGTGCCGTGCGCGGCGACCGGCAGGCGTACCGGCCGATCGTGTCGGCGCTGTGTGGCAGCAGCGATCCGGTGACGGTGGCGCGCATCCTGTGCGATCACTGTGCGGCGCGGCAGTTGTACGTGGCCGACCTCGACGCCCTGCAGGGCGGGGCCACGCAGGTCGCGGTGCTGGCCGAACTGCTGGAGGCCCTGCCCGGGATCGAACTGTGGCTGGACGCGGGCCTGGCGGATGCATCGGCCGGGCAGGCATTGCGCAGCCGGCTCGCGCCTTTCGCATCGCGCATCGTTCTCGTGTACGGCAGCGAATCGCTGCGCTCGCGCGAGGCGCTGGAGCGCTGCTTCGGCGACGGCGCGAATGAAGACGGGCTCCGGGCCGCGCTGTCGCTGGACCGGCGCGATGGCCAGCGCCTCGACGCCGCCGGCTGCTGGGATGCGGTGGCGCTGTGGCCCAAGCGGCTGATCGTGATGACGCTCGAACGCGTCGGCTCCGGCGCCGGGCCGGACCTGGACACCTTGCAGGAGGTGCGCCGCCTGGCACCGGACGCCATGCTGATCGGCGCCGGCGGCATCCGCAGCGAGGACGACCTGGCGCGCGCCGCCGCGGCGGGCGCCGATGCCTGGTTGGTGGCCAGCGCGCTGCACGACCTGCAACTGCCGCGGATTCGGCGCTGAGCCGAAAGCGCAGGAAGGAGGAGGGTTCGGGCGCATGCCATGAGCGCGCTGCACACACGAACCGTGCCATCCCGGAAACGGCCCGAGGTCCACGCGGCGAGCGCGTGCCGGCGCACGCCGGAACGCCCGAAACCGCAACACTCTGTCTCATAACGCGCTTGTCGTCGGGCCCGATCGAGGCGCGGCGCGCCTGTTGGATGAATGGCACGTGCTTTGCGTGGCTGCCCGTCCATGACGCCAGTCGAAGCAACCGCCCAGCCCGGCCAGGCCCCGTGGACCTGTCCTTTTTGCCCCCTGCTGTGCGACAGCTTCGGCGTGACGCTCGGGCCGCCCGGCATGCCGCCCACGCTGACCGGCAGCGAGTGCCCGAGGGCGCACACCGCGCTGGCGGCGTTCGACGGCGCCCCCGCAACCGAGCGGCCACGGGTGGACGGCCGCGACTGCGATCTCGATACAGCGGTTGCGGCAGCTGCATCCTTGCTCGCAGCCAGCCGGCAGCCCTTGTTCGGCGGGCTCGGCACCGATGTCGCGGGCGCGCGGGCGCTCTATGCGCTGGCCTGCAGGACGGGCGCCATCTGCGACCCGGCCGGCGGAGCGGCGCTGATGCACGGCCTGCGCGCGCTGCAGGACCACGGCGGCTTCTCGACCACGCTCGCGGAGGTGAGGACCCGGGCCGACCTGATCGTCTGCATGACCGGCGACCCGACGCCGCGCTACCCTGAATTCTTCCGCCGCTGCGGCGTGGGCGAGCCCGAGGGCGCGCGCACCGAGGTTCTGCCGCTTCACGGCGATTTGTTCGACACCGTGGCGCTGCTCGCCGCGCTCGTGGCCGGCCGCCTCGCCGCGGACGACGGGCGCGTGCCGGCCGAGCTCGCAGCGCTGGCCGAGCGTCTGCGCGCGGCGCGCTACGCCGTGCTGGTCTACGAAACGGGCCGCCTGCCCGCGCAGGGCGCGCTGATCGTCGAGGGCATTCAGCGCATCGTCGCCACCCTCAACCGCGGCACGCGCGCGGCCTCGCTGGCGCTGGGCGGTGACGACGGTGCAGGCACCGTCAACCAGGTCTTCGCCTGGCTCTCCGGCCTGCCGCTGCGTTCGCGCGCCGGGCCGATGGGCCTGGAGCACGAGCCCCTGTGCTTCGATGCGCAGCGTTTGCTGGCAGACGGTGCCGTGGACCTGCTGCTGTGGGTGTCTAGTTTCGGCCCTCAGCCCGCACCACCCGCGCCACCCGCGCCGCCAGCGCCCGACCTGCCGTGCATCGTGCTGGGCCACCCGCGGATGCAGTTGCCGCAGGAAGCGCAGGCCCGCTCGCGCGGACAGGTGTTCATTCCGGTGTCCACCCCGGGCATCGGCTCCGGCGGCCATCTTTTCCGCACCGACGGCTCGGTCCTGCTGCCGTTGCGGCGGCTGTACGACGACGGGCTGCCCAGCGTGGCCGGGATCGTGAGCCGGTTGACGCAGGCCGTTCGTGCATCGAGCGGGGAGCTGGTGCAATGACAAGCCTTTGCCTGCGCGGCGGCCGCATCATCGATCCGGCGAACGGACGCGACGAGGTGCGCGATCTCCATGTGCGCGATGGCCGCATCGTCGAGGCGCCGCCGCAGGGCGCCGCTGCCGAGGAGATCGATGCGAGCGGCTGCATCGTGATGGCCGGCGGCATCGACATGCACACCCACATCGGCGGCGGCAAGGTCAACCTGGCACGCATGCTGATGCCGGAGGACCACCGGTCGAACGCGAACCCGCTCGCGTTGCCTGACAACGCGCTCGAGCTGGCCTCCTGCGGCACCTGCACGCCCGGCACGCTGGCCACCGGGTACCGCTACGTCGAGATGGGCTACACGGCCGCCTTCGAGCCGGCCATGATGGCCTGCAACGCGCGCCACACGCACATGGAGATGGGGGACACGCCGATCCTCGACCATGGCGCGTACGTGATGCTCGGCAACGACGAGCTGTTCCTGCGCATGCTGGCCGAGCGCTGGGATTTCGAGCGCATCCGCGACTACGCGGGCTGGACCCTCAACGCCAGCAAGGCGTTGGGTGTGAAGGTGGTGAACCCCGGCGGCATCTCGGCCTTCAAGTTCAACCAGCGCAAGCTCGACGTCGACGAGAAGCACGTGCACTGGCAGGTCACGCCCAGGCAGGTGGTGCACACGCTGGCGCGCGCGTTGCGCGAACTGGGTGTGCCGCATCCGCTGCACATCCACGGCAGCAACCTCGGCGTTGCCGGCAACATCCAGTCGACGCTGGACACCATCGCTGCGCTGGAGGGCTTGCCCGGGCACCTGACGCACATCCAGTTCCATGCCTACGGGGTCGAGGGGCCGAAGAAGTTCTCCTCCGCCGCCCTGCAGCTCGCGGAGGCGGTGAATGCGCACAAGAACGTCAGCATCGACGTCGGCCAGATCATGTTCGGCCAGACCGTCACGGCGTCGGGCGACACCATGCGCCAGCATGCGCAATCGGGCATGGCGCATCCGCGCAAATGGATCGGCGCCGACATCGAATGCGAAGCGGGCTGCGGCGTGGTGCCGTTCCGCTACCGCGAGCAGAGCTACGTGAATGCGCTGCAGTGGGTCATCGGCCTGGAGATCTTCCTGCTGGTGGACGATCCGTGGCGCGTGGTGCTGACCACCGATCATCCCAATGGCGGGCCCTTCACCAGCTATCCGCACCTGATCCGGCTGCTGATGGACCGAAGCTTTCGCGAGGAGCAGCTCGCCAAGCTGCACCCTGAAGTGGCCGCCAATGCCGCGCTGCGCTCGATCACGCGCGAGCTGTCGCTCTACGAGATCGCCATCATGACGCGCGCCGGTCCTGCGCGGCTGCTGGGCCTGCGCGACCGCGGCCACCTGGGCGCCGGCGCGGCAGCCGACATCGCGATCTACCGCGAGGACAGCAACCGGGAGGCCATGTTCGCCACCCCGGCCTACGTGTTCAAGGACGGTGTCCTGGTCTCGCGCGGCGGGCGCGTGATGGCTGCGCCGGTGGGCGGCACCCACTTCGTCGCGCCGGCGTACGACCGCGGCATCGAGCAGCGGCTGCGCCGGCACCTGGCCGAGCAGGGCTCCGTCAACTTCGATCACCTCGCGATCGGCCACGACGAGCTGTGCCAGTGCTGCCACGGCGGGCGCCTGTTGCCGGCGGCCTGCTTCCAGGAGGCGGCGTGAGCGAGGGCGCGGCGGAACGCAACGGCGTCCTCATCGACGACACCTTCGCGGAGGCCTTTCCGATGAAGGCCACCCGCATCGTCATCACCGCGCACAACATCGCGTGGGCGCGCCACGCTGCGGTGTCGGCCACCGGCTTCGCGACCTCGGTCATCGCCTGCGGCTGCGAGGCCGGCATCGAGCGCGAGATCGGTTCCGAGGAAACGCCGGATGGCCGCCCGGGCGTGAGCGTGCTGATCTTCTCGATGTCCGGCAAGGAGCTCGCCAAGCAGATCGAACGCCGCGTCGGGCAGTGCGTGCTGACCTGCCCGACCACCGCCGTCTTCGCCGGCCTGCCGCCGGGCGCCGGCGGCAGCAGCGATGCGGCCGCGTTGGGCAAGAACCTGCGCTTCTTCGGCGACGGCTGGCAGATCTCCAAGGTGATCGACGGTGTCCGCTACTGGCGCGTGCCGGTGATGGACGGCGAGTTCGTCGCGCAGGAGGACACGCCGGTGGTGAAGGCGGTGGGCGGGGGCAACCTGCTCTTTCTCGCGCGCGACACCGATGCGGCGCTGGCCGTGTCCGAGGCCGCGGTCGCGGCGATGAGACGGCTGCCCAATGTCGTCATGCCCTTTCCTGGAGGCGTGGTGCGGTCGGGGTCGAAGGTCGGCAGCCGCTATGCGAACCTGAGCGCGTCGACCAACGATGCCTTTTGTCCGAGCCTTGTTGGGCTGGTGACACGCAGCGAGTTGGCGGGAGGGCAGGTTGGCTGTGTGATGGAGATCGTGATCGACGGGCTGACCGAGGGTGATGTGGGGGATGCCATGCGGATGGGGATGGAGGCGGCTGTGGAGATCGGGCGGGAAGGAGGGCTGCTGCGTGTTTCGGCTGGGAACTACGGGGGCAAGCTGGGGCCGTTTCACTTTCACTTGCATCGGCTGCTGGCGGGGGAGGGAGTGTCATGAGACGTGGTCTTGCTTCCTGTCCCTGCGGTGGGTTGGGGTGGGGGCACTCTGGCTGTCGATTGGTACGGTGCGCTTGGTTGGAGTGCGGAGCCGGGAATTCGCCCCGGCGGGCGAGTTACTTTCTTTGTCTCGCCAAAGAAAGTAACCAAAGAAAGGCGACCCCACTGCGCGTGACCCTCCGCTTCGCTACGGGCAACCTGCGGTGCTCGCTTCAGGCGGGGTCCGCGCAAACTCGCTTCGCTCAAACACGCGCGGCCCTTTTTCCGCCTGAAGCTGCGCTCCTCGGCGCGCGCAGAGGGGATTGGGGAGAGGTCGGGCCATTGCTTCGCTCGGCCACCAGCGGCCTCGCTGCGCGAGGCCTGGAACAGGTGCATGCGTGTGCGCTCGGACGTGAGCATGAGCATGGCTACGAGCACAAGCACGAGCGTGTCCGACTGCTACTGCAACTGCGTGCGCGTGCGCGTGTGCGCGAGAGCCAACGTGAGCGAAGACCCGAAGCTCACGCCAACCTGCACACCACACAAGGACGCGCCACGGCGCGTTGGAGTTCAGATCCCCTCTGCGCGTGCCGAGGAGCGCAGCTTTTCGCGGAAAAAGGGCCGCGCGTGTTTGAGCCGAAGGCGAGTTTGCGCGGACCCCGCGAAAAGCGAGCACCGCAGGTTGCCCGTAGCGAAGCGGAGGGTCACGCGCAGTGGGGTCGCCTTTCTTTGGTTACTTTCTTTGGCGAGACAAAGAAAGTGACTCGCCCGCCGGGGCGAATTCCCGGCTCCGGACTCAAACCAAGCACACAGTACGACTCGACAACCAGAGTGCCCCCACCCCAACCCTCCCCGGGAGGGAGAGGGAGCAACACCATCCAGGAACGCGAAGGCTCCAAAGCCCTCGACGAATTGCAGAACACGGAGGCCATCCAATGACCGGCTGGCACCTCCGCCTTCGTCACCCGCCCGCACTGCGCGTCGACCTGCGATCCATCACCCCCACCACCCTGGCCAACCTCCCGCTCGAGCAGATCGAACGCCTCCCAGTCGCCCACGGCAACACCACCCTGCCACTCGCAGAGCTCTTCGACATCACCTCGCACGAGAAAGACACGCTCCACTTCGAAGGCAACCTCGAGCGCTTCGACCACATCGCCTGGCAGATGGACACCGGCCGCATCCGCATCGAAGGCCATGCCGGCCACTACGCCGGCGGCTGCATGCGCGCAGGCGAGCTGCACATCGAGGGCCGCGCGGGCCTGCTCGCCGCCTGCGAAATGGCGGGCGGCACGCTCACCGTCGAAGGCGATGTCGGCGACTTCGCCGCCAGCACCTTGCCGGGCAGCATGGACGGCATGCGCGGCGGCACCTTCGTCGTGCGCGGCAACGCGGGCGATCGCTTCGGCGACCGCATGCGCCGAGGCACCGCCGTGCTTCATGGCGACGCCGGGGATTTCCTCGGCTCGCGCATGGTCGCGGGCACCATCGCCGCAGGCGGGCGCGTCGGCGCGCATGCGGGGCATGGCATGCGCCGCGGCAGCGTGGTGTTCGCCGCACCCGGAGCAACCGTGGCGGCGGACGTCAGGTCGATGCCGACCTTCGTGCCGAACCGGGCCGCGACGCCGGTGTTCTGGGCCTTGCTGGCGCGCGACCTGGCGCGCCATGGCGGCGTCTTCGGCGAACTGCCGGCGAGCCGCATCGAACGCCACCTGGGCGATCTCTCCGCCGACGGCAAGGGTGAGCTGATCTTCGTGAATCCATGAGCCGCACGGCCGTCTTAGTTGCCCGCGGCTTGTTCAACCATTGGAGTTCCCGTGACGCATTCCTATCTCTTCCATGCCGGCGAAGCCACCGTGTTCGCAAAGGAAGGCCAGTTCACCGATGCCATGCCGGAGATCCTGATCGGCCTGGCCGACGGGCCGGTCGGCATCGCCTTTGCCGGCATGTTGGCGCAGAGCAAGGGCCATACCGCAATGTTCGCGATCCGCGCCTGCAACCAGCTCGTGCGGCCGGCGACCATCATGGTGCCGAAGGTCACGCTCAAGGACACGGCCAACATCGAGCTCTTCGGCGGGGTGGTGCAGAGCGCAACGGCCGACGCCGTGGTCGATTGCCTGATCGAGGGCATCATTCCCAGGGAGCTGGCCACCGAGCTGTGCATCATCAGCCTGGTGTGGATCGATCCGCGCTGCGCCAAGGATGACAATCTCGACAAGAAAGACATGTACCGCACCAACTACGAGGCCACCAAGCTCGCGATCCGGCGCGCGCTCGACGACGAACCGTCGGTGGACGAACTGATCGCCAATCGCCACCGGATCAAGCACGACATGGACGACTGGAGCTGAATGCCCGCCTTCGCGTTGCTCGACGACTGTGCTTCGACACCGCAGCGGCCGACCAGCCGGCTGTACAGCGGCTTCGTTCGCGAGCATCGGTGCAGCGACGCGGCGCGACTCGACACCGTGTGGGCCCAGGTCGATGCCGACCTGCGGCAGGGCCTGCAGGCGGTGCTCCTGGGCGACTACGAATGGGGTGCCAAGCTGCTGCAGGCCGGGCAGGCGCGGCTCGCACCGGACGATGCTTCGGCATTGCGCGTCTCGATGTTCCAGCACTGCACGAGGCTCTCGGCCGATGAGGTCGACGCCTGGCTGGCGGAGCGCGAGCAGGGCACGCGGTGCGAGCCAGGGGCGGCCGGTGTGATGGACCTCGTGCCCAGCGTCGACGAGGCAGCCTTCACCGATGCGATCGCACGCATCCACGAAGCCATCGGCAAGGGCGAGACCTACCAGGTCAACTTCACCTACCGGCTGCACGGCCGAAGCTACGGCTCGCCGGTGAGCCTCTACCGGCGGCTGCGCGCGCGCCAGCCGGTGGCCTACGGCGCGCTAATCGCCTTGCCGCAAGGCGAGGAGCCGGCCGAAGCCGCCATCACGCACGTGCTCTCGTGCTCGCCCGAGCTCTTCCTGCGCCATGACGCCGGCGTGCTGACCGCGCGTCCCATGAAAGGCACGGCCGCGCGTGCCGGCGTGCCCGAGGGCGACAGCGAGATGGCGCGCCTGCTGTCGGTGGACGCCAAGAACCGGGCCGAGAACGTGATGATCGTCGACCTGCTGCGCAACGACATCGGTCGCGTGGCGCGCATCGGCTCCGTGAAGGTGCCGACGCTGTTCGCCGTCGAGTCCTACGCCACGGTGTTCCAGATGACCTCGACCGTGCAGGCGACGCTGCGACGCGAAGTCGGCATGCCCGAGCTGCTGCGCGCGGTCTTCCCCTGCGGTTCCATCACCGGCGCGCCCAAGCACCGCACGATGGAATGGATCGCAGCGCTGGAGAGCACGCCGCGCGGGCTCTACTGCGGCGCCATCGGCTGGGTCGATGCGCCAGCGCAAGGTGCGCGCATCGGCGACTTCTGCCTGTCGGTGGCGATCCGCACGCTCACGCTCGGCACCGAGGTCGATGGGCTGCGGCCCCTGCGGATCGGCATCGGGGCCGGCATCGTGCAGGACAGCCGCGCCGCCGACGAGTTCGAGGAATGCCGGCTCAAGGCCCGCTTTCTCACCGGCCTCGATCCCGGCTTCGAGCTGTTCGAAACCATGCACGCCGACCCGGAAGGCATCCGGCACCTGGAGCGCCACCTGGCGCGGTTGGCGCGCAGTGCCCGGGCCCTGGGCTTCGCCTTCGACCGCGACGCGGCGCTTGCGGCCTTGCGCACGGCACTGCCGGCACTCGCGCCGGGCCGGCCCTCGCGCCTGCGCCTGGCGCTGGCGCACGACGGGCGGCTGGGCCTGACGCACGCGCCGCTGCCGCCCCTGGCTCCCGGCCCGGTAAAGCTGCTGATCGCCGCCGAGCGCTTGCCCGAAGCGAACCCCCTGGCCGCATACAAGACCACCTTGCGCGCGCACTACGACGCCGGCGTGCGCGCCGCCGAAAGCGCAGGTGCCTTCGACTCGCTGTTCTTCACGGCCGACGGCCGGGTCTCCGAGGGCGGCCGCAGCACGCTGTTCGCGCGCATCGACGGGCGCTGGTGGACGCCCCCGGTCGCCGACGGCGCGCTGCCCGGCGTGATGCGCGAGGTCCTGCTCGAAGACCCCGCGTGGCAGGCCGCCGAGCGCACGCTGCGCCGGGAGGACCTGGAAGCGGCGCAGGCGCTCGTGGTGTGCAACGCGCTGCGCGGCGCGCTGCCGGCGCAGCTCGAGCGCCATGCGAACGAGGTTTCGGCCGCCTGAGGCGCGCGTCCCCTCACCGTCGCGCAATGAAGCTGGCGCTCTTCGACCTCGACCACACGCTGATCCCGTTCGACAGCGGCATGGCGTGGACGCGCTTCCTGGTCGCGCGCGGTGTTCTTCCCGCGGATGCCGAGTCGGTCTATCTCGACTATTGCAAGCAGTACGCGGCGGGCACGCTGGACATTCGCGAGCTGCACCAGGTCAGCGTCGCACCCCTGGCGCGCTTCGGCGTTGCCGTGCTGCGGCAGTGGGCAAGCGAGTTCGAAGCCGAGATGGCGCCGCGGGTGCCCGAGACCATGCGCGCGCTGGTGCGCGGGCACCAGCAAGCGGGGCACCTCTGCGCGATCGTGACCGCCACCACCTGGCTCATCGCCGAGCC
This sequence comes from Variovorax stachyos, assembly GCF_051400855.1. NCBI lineage: Bacteria > Pseudomonadati > Pseudomonadota > Betaproteobacteria > Burkholderiales > Comamonadaceae > Variovorax > Variovorax stachyos. The sequence goes on from NZ_JBLFFN010000005.1 coordinate 420,276, forward strand.
CTTCGGCCGGCTGTTCGGCGTCGCCGACGTGCTGGCGACCCGGTCGCTGGTGGTGAACGAGGCGCTCGACGGCGCGATCGAAGGCGATCCGTGCTTCGGGGAGCACAAGCTGATGCACGTGAAGTGCTTTCTGGAAACACGGGGCCTCTCGTTCGAGGCACTCGAGCGATCGTGGTTCTATTCCGACTCGATCAGCGACCTGCCGCTGCTGGGCGCCGTCTCGGATCCGGTGGCGGTCTGCCCGGACGCGCGGCTGCGCGCGCTGGCGCTGCAGGCGGGGTGGCCGATTCTCGAACGCGACTGAAGGGCCGGTGTCACGTGGAATCAAGGAGAGCTATGCAGCCCTCCGCCATCGTTCTGCATGGACCGACCAGCGCAGGAAAATCGAGCATTGCGGCAGCTCTTCAGGATTGCGCTCCAGTTCCATCGTTTCACGTGACGTTGGATGCATTCGTGACGATGTCCAGGCGTCGCGACATGCGCAGTCCTGATGAGCAGCGCCGCGCATATCGCATTCACTGCGAGAACCTCCAGTCCACGCTGCGACGACTCGTCGACACGGATTTCGAGATCATCCTTGATACGGTGCTCCGCGATGAAGCGGAACTGCAGGAATGCGTTGATGTGTTGTCTGCTCGTCCGCTTTGCCTGGTCGGCATACAGGCTCCCCTTGACACCCTTGAGCACCGGGAAGCCCTGCGTGAAGACCGAGCCTCCGGCATGCTCGGGAGCAGTTCGGGCATCCGGCGTTTGCTCGGTCATACGACGTGGTGGTCGACACGTCGTGTGAGCGGTGACGTCCTGGTCGGTGAGTATCTGGTTTCGACACAGTTCCCGAACATGGGCGCCAGCAAGATGTTTGAGCCGTTCGTGGCTGCGAAGTCGACCGCGCTGGTCACTCAGCAAGCTGACCTGGACGGCGACTACAACATCGCCCGCCTGACGCTCACAGAAGGTACTGGCGTGAACGCTCCGCCAAGCATGAGCTATCGAGTCGGGCAGATCAGGGTCCTCGGTGGCGGAACGAAGCTGCTGGTGTGCAACGAGACCGTCACCATCTCGCGCATCAGCACCTGTGCTGGGACCATCGCGACGTACACCGGCATCGCAGATGCAGAGGGCCATTGGCGGTTCATCAACGACTTGGACGCGACCGACATCCGCATCTTTGGCGTTGTGCCGACGGGAAATCAGAAGATCCTCCTCGAGTCCGGCTCGGTGTTGTCCAATCCGTCGAGCCACGTATTCAGTGTTGCGCTGCCTGAAAGCAACGTTTGGAACGCAGTCACTTCCCGCGGTGGGGACATGTCAGGGAACTGGAGCAAGTACGACATCGGCGTCAGCACCCTGACGGCGACGGGCTTCAGCTTTGACGGTACCAGCAAGTCAGCATCGCTCACCCTGGCCAGCGCTGGCGGGAATGCGCCTCTTGGCCTGCGCCACATTGTCGAACCCAGCTCTGTATCCTTTGGGCTTCAAGGCACGAAGTTGACGGTCATGATCGGCGGCTCAAGCTGGTATGGTGGCTATTTGCAGCTCGGGCTTATCGACTAGCACGCCTGACGGCGATGAAGGGGCCGCCTGCAAGCGGCCCTTTTTGTGTCTCGATTCGCGCTTCGAGCCGAAGCTCCAACGTCGCCACATATACAGTCGGCCGAGGTTGTGTGCAAACGGCTTTTGACTTGCGAGTATGCCGGCCACTCGGCCTTGTGGTCGTCATCGGCGCCACGGAGTCATCCAGTGGTCTCGTCGCACAGACCAGCGGTTTGCCTCGGGGCAGAGTCGCTGCGTAGG